>NZ_BRYH01000009.1:0-450516 GCF_054772055.1 Lacrimispora brassicae
ACGCACCATACCGAAACAAAAAGCGGCGGGGCAGTCTGAGTATAAATTGGCCAGCCTGGAAAGAGACTGGGATGGCAGTGGACTATCATGTTAATCAGGATGGGATGTTCCAGGCACTTTCAACTGCTAAGGCATTGCAGGGATTTGAAATAATATTTAAATCAGGGGTAAATCAAGCTGTAATCGAGATCAGCAGTCAGGCAGAATTAGCGCTAAAACAAACCCCGTTGAAAGAAAAGACAGCAGAGAAATATAAAGCAGTAAAACTTACGGGTAAGATTAACCGTAATTATAGCCTGGCCGAACAGTCAATTGCTGATATGTGGGGACGTTTTTTAGGAACTACAATAATTAATGTGTTTGATAGTTTTAATGCTATTGGCGGTAATTCAATTTTAGCAATAAAATTACTTAATGAAATTGATGTTGTCTATCCTGATATGGTTGAAATCGCGGACATTTTTACCTACAACACGATAAATAAACTGGCCGAAGTTATCACTGCAAGGGAAAACGCAGCTGATGCCGATCATAAATTGTTAGAAATGTTAAGTTCACTGGAAAAAGGGGATATCTCTGTTGAAGATGGTTTGCTTAATCTGGAGCGGGGCAGCTAATTACTCCATAAAAAACAGGAGAAAAATAATATGATAAATAACCGTGAAGTCACAGAAGCAATATTAAAGAACGTAAAAGCAGGAAAAATTGATAGCGAATTAGCTTTTCATATTATTAAAAATTTAACATCGGCTGATCATCTAAGTAATGAAAAAATACGTCAAAATGATATTGCGGTTATCGGGGTTGCCTGTCGGTTTGCCGGTGCGGAGAACAAGCGTGACTACTGGCGTAATATTGTCAATGGAAGGTGCTCACTTGGCCCCATTTCGTCAGTCCGAAAGCGTGATATTGATAATTATTTTGAGAACAGTGGATGGGGGAATAATCAGCAGATTTTGCCCGCAGGTTACCTAACGGAAATAGATAAATTTGATGCGGAATTCTTTAACATCCCACCTCGGGAAGCGGCCTCGATAAATCCGGTACAACGGATTTTTTTTGAATCATCTTATGAAACTTTTGAAGATGCCGGTTATGGCGGAAATTTAATCTATAACTCCCGAACCGGTGTTTATGTTGGCATTGATAACTCGGTAGGATTAGATTATGGCGGTTATTTTGGGGAACATGATATTTTAACATTTATCGGCTCTTATTCTTCGATGTTAGCTAATCGGATATCATATCATTTTAATTTAACTGGTCCGGCAATGGTGATTGATACCGCATGTTCTTCAGGTTTGGTAGCGTTCCATCAAGCCGCTCAAGGGCTGATCAACCAGGAATGCGATATGGCTCTTGCCGGAGGCATTAATTTATTTTTTTACCGAGGTGAAAGTGCCTTATCCGGAGTGGAATCAAAAAATCATCAGATTAAGGTATTTGACAAGAATGCCAATGGTACTATCTGGGGTGAAGGGGTTGGTACATTATTACTGAAACCATTGACCACTGCTATGGCAGATCATGATAACATTTATGGTGTGATCAAAGGCGGTGCCATTAATAGTGATGGGGCTTCAAATGGAATGACGGCACCAAATGCAGAAGCGCAAACGGCATTATTGGTTCAGGCTTGGAATAAAGCTGGTATTGATCCATCAACGATCGATTACATCGAAACTCATGGTACCGGAACCGTGTTAGGTGATCCGATTGAAATAAAAGGATTGCGTGATGCCTTTTATAAATACACAAAAAAAAGACAATTTTGTGCGATCAATTCTGTCAAAAATAATATTGGCCATACCTGCGGGGCATCAGGGCTGGCATCTCTTATCAAAGTAATACTGGCACTGGGTCATAAACAAATACCAGCAAATATTAATTTTGATATGCCGAATCCTTATATTAATTTTTTGGATTCTCCAGTGTACGTGAATGACCGGTTAGTCTACTGGGAGAAAAGTAATCATCCAAGAAGAGCCGGAGTCAGTGCTTTTGGTTTAAGTGGGACAAACTGTCATGTGGTAATTGAGGAGGCTCCGGAAAGGAGCAGCCATACTGATGACAACAACCGTCTGTATCTATTAACAATATCAGCTCAATACCAGAATGGGGTTTATGAGTTATCACAGCGTTATCTCAATTGGCTTGATGATCAAACCGATTTTAACCTGACAAACTTATGTATCACAGCCAATACCGGAAGAGGCCATTATTCCCACCGGTTAATGCTAATTTTCTCTGATGTCATGGATCTGCGGGCAAAACTGCAAACGGTAATGAAGGCGGAGTTAGAAGAAACTGGCACAGCACATATCTATTATGGTGAACATAAAAGAGATGATGGGGCTGAAGATAAACTTGCGTTTATCAGTAATGATATTAATAAAAAGATTGAAGCGACAAACGGGGATAAGGTTCCGCAGCTTAGACTGCTGGAAGAAATAGCAAGATCATATGTTAGCGGCGCTGAGATCAGTTGGGCCAAATTATATCAAGGACAAGAATATCAAAAAATAAGCTTACCGGTTTATCCATATCAGAAAAAACGGTGCTGGACAGAGAATATCAAGCAAACCAGCAAACATTATACAATAAAAGCAAACCGTTCTGATCGGCCGGAAGACCAGAATGAATTTTATAACCTTATCTGGGTGCCGAAAAAATTAACGGAACATAAATTACCGGTTGTAAATGACCGCATTCTGGTATTAACAGTGCAGTCAGATGAATGTCCGAAATTAATTCAAATGTTGCGTAATCAAGGGAAATCAGTGATAGAAGTCAGTTTTGGCGAGCATTATCAGAAAATCAGCAATGATACTTATGTAATTGGTAATGTTGAAGCTGATTATCTCAGTTTAATGGCCAATTTTGTTAACAGTAATTTAACTCAGATCATTCATTTCCAGGATACATCCGATCATGAATTGAAAACCCAACAGCAGTGTAAGGAGAGTCTGCAAAAAGGAACTATCAGCGTTTTTTATTTAATCCGGGCTTTGCTGAACAATCATATAACAGAGCAATTAGATATTGTCCTGATTGCGAATAATGTATATGAAGTAACAAAAATGGAACAACAGATCAATCCTCTTTCTGCAGCTATGTTTGGATTAGGAAGAGTTGTAAGTCAGGAACATCCGAATTTTAGCTGTCGATGTATTGATATTGATGGTAATACTCAAATAAATGAGATTATTCGAGAATTAAGCCTTGAATATGAAGATTATCAAGTAGCATATCGAAATGGGCAGCGCTTTGTCCAAGAGTTGCAGGAATTGGATTTAAACAGCGTACCTACTCGAGAAATTAAAATAAAAAGAGATGGCGTTTATATTATCACTGGAGGGACCGGGGGGATCGGGCTAGAAATGGGTAAATATCTGGCGGGCAAAGAACCGGTTAAACTAGCACTATTAAACCGCTCCCTGATGCCAGCGAGGAAAGATTGGGACTTGATACTGAGCCAAAAAAAAGATCCTGAACTGATAAAAAAGATAATAGCCGTTCAGAACATGGAAACCAATGGAACCGAAGTAATCTGTTATAGTGTGGACGTATCAGAGGAAGCGGCGCTGAAGGAAGTGCTGCATGACTTACGTCAAAGATATGGATCTATAAATGGTATCATTCATAGTGCAGGAATGCGAAAACATGACTTTATTAAAGATAAAGACGAGCTCGCAGTCAAAGCGGTTTTAACCGCAAAAATGGCAGGGACCTGGTTACTGGATAAGCTTACGGAGCAGGACCAACTTGACTTTTTTATTTTATTTTCATCGGTTGCATCGTTTCTGGGGGGGGCAGGGCAAGGGGACTATAGTGCAGCTAATGCTTTTTTAGATGCTTATGCCTTATATCGAAGCCGGAGCGGCAGAGACACGTTAAGCATCAATTGGCCGACTTGGCGGGAGACCGGAATGGCAGCCAATAATAAAACCAATCAGGATGGGATATTCAAAACACTATCTACTTTCAAAGCATTAGAGGGGGTTGAGCAGATATCCCAGAAAAAGATCAGTTCAGTGGTGATCGGTACATTTAATAAATCGTTTCTAGCCGGGGTGTCAGATGAGACCTTGAGAAAAATAAAAATTACTAATTTAGGTTTGGATAAATATTTAAAAAATAATAAAACGGTATCTCTGCGAGGCGGGATAAATAGTGAATACTCATATCTAGAACAATTGATTGCAGATATATGGGGCGGCATTTTAGGCCTAGATGAAATTCATATAGATACGGATTTTTTCGAACTGGGAGGAAACTCTATTCGGGCAATCCAAATGGAAGTAGTGATGGAGCAGAATGGTTTGATTATGTCTTATGATGATTTGAAAAATTATTCTACAATCAGAAGACTAGCCATCTTTTTTAATCCTTCCAATCATCAAGCTACGCCAATTATGATTGCGGGGATTAAACCGTTCAACGGCATTTTTTATAAAGATTGTTTTTATAATTCATTATTTCCTGTTATCAATTACTTTAGTGGTGACATTGGATATTTTTTAGCCAATGATATGATCAGCTACCAATATTACAAATACATAAAAGACCCTATTAAGTTTGAGATTAAGTATTCGCCGGTTCAGGAAGAAACTGACATCTATCGTGAACTTGATATCTGCTGTCATGATCAGAAACATGTTAAAGATATTATCACTCAGCTAACCTTATCCATATCAGATGGTCGGCCAGTGATCATTTGGATCGATTGTTTTTACTTACCGATCCGCAGCGATGTCTACCACAAGGAACACTTGCCGCATACATTGCTGGTGTATGGATATCACGCCCAAACAAAAGTCTTCCATATAATTGAACATCGACATAAAGATAATCTCTCCTATGAAGAAAAGGTGGTTTCTTATGATGATTTACTAAACTGCTATTATGGGTATCTGAAGAGCTTTGGAAAGACACGGGACAATAGCACTTATTATGAGTATTATGCAGACGATAGTTTGAATCCGTCGATTATGCCTGAGCACCAAAAAACGATCGAGCGGTATGTAGCTAATATGTTGGGGAAACAAGATATCTTAATTGAGGGGATCGGGCAGTTAGAATTAATTATCAATGATCTTAAGTTGATATTATCTGAAGAATCAACGTTAAATAACAATTTGTCACAGTTTGTTAAAAAGCTAAATGATGTAATTAATGCAAAACAAATTGAGAAATACCGGCTAATCAGATTTTTTCCTGAATCGACGTTGTTATTGTCATTGTTAGAAGAAGTAATTGCAAGCTGGAATTCCGTGCGGTCAATTGTTGTTAAATATATGTTTTCATCTCTTTACCGAAAAACCTCAATTGAAAATAGTGCTAAACAGCTTGATAAAATACCAATGTTAGAGTATCAGTTTATGACATCTTTATTGGATCATTTAAACAAATATCAGAAGGAGAAAAACGAGTGCACGTGAAGAATTACTATACATTACCAAAAGCAGAACGCATTATGGTTTTTGCTCCTCATATGGATGATGAGAGCGTTGGGTGTGGAGGAACTTTAATGCGATACCGTCAAATTGGCTGTCAGCTGGATATTGTTTATCTGACTAAGCAAGCCAATGATACATCATTGGAGCGAAAATCCGAATCCCTGCAGGCCGCGGAGATTTTGGCAGCCAGCAGTATTACCTTCTATGATTATCCGGAAGAAACAATTCAATTGACAGAAACACTAATTGATAAAATTTACCAAGAAGTTCTTTTCCGTGATCCGGATCTTATTTTTGCACCGCATGCAAATGATCTGCACCAGGATCATATTGTCACGGGACTTGCAGTTGCTGAAGCGCTAAGACGTAAGGGTACCGGTTTAGTTGCTTACTACGAAATCTGGAATCCCATTGCTAAACCCAACTGTTTTATTAATATTACGCAACTGGTACATCTTAAGCGAAGGTTAATAAATTGTTATCAGTCACAAATAAAAAAATATCCTTTAGCTAAACTAAGTTTTTCTTTGAATTCTTATCGTGCAGCTTTATTACAGTTGAAAAAATTTCGTTTTGTCGAAGGATTTTTACTGGAATCAGTTGGCGGTTGTGAGGAGATACAATGAATCTGCAGGAGAAAACAGGAGGTCAGGGATGCTCCCATATTTAAAAATTATTAAAATGTCAATTCAAAATTCTTTACAATTCAGAGATCATTATATTATCAATCTCTTTAGTACAGTGGGGATCATTCCGACAATGCTGATTTGGAGGATTATCCTAAAAGATGGGAGTGTGGGGGGCTATGGCAGTGATGCTATGCTTACCTATATTACATTAAGTATGGCTTTGCAGTTGTTTTTAAATACTTCCGTTGGAAGTGATATTTGCGACAGTATCCGAAATGGATCATTGAGCGGTTTTTTAATCCAGCCCTTAAAATACTTAATCAGGCAGTTTAGTATTTTTATTGGTTTGCTTTTTGGTGAATCGCTGCCGAAATGTTTGATTCATCTTTTTATGGTAATTATTCTGGTTAATATAATGGATGTTACAATGGCATTTCAAGCCGGTTCTTTTGTGTTATTTTTATTATTACTGATAGAAGGTGCGGTAATCTCTTTTTTAATTAATTTATCGATTGGTCTACTAGGGTTCTGGCTTTCGGAGATTTCAACTTTTTTTATGCTGATTGGAGCAGTTACCGGTATTTTGTCTGGAAATATGATTCCGTTGGATATTTTACCATGGGGGCTGAATCGTCTGCTAATCCATACCCCATTTGCTTTTATGTCCTTTTATCCGGTAAAAGCAGGGATGGGGCAAACTGATTTCCCGCTATTTATCTTAATCGAAGGGATGATATGGATTGCTGTACTCTTGTTCATAGCCACATCAATCTGGAACAAAGGGCTGCGAAAATACTCCGCACCTGGTGGTTAATTAAAACGGCGGAGAATTGAAAACTACATATTTCAGGAAAAGGAGCGGAAAAAGTTAAATGCAAAAAATTTCAGTTATTATTCCTACTTTTAATAAGGGGGGAAGGCTTGTATTAGCATTAACATCCTTTTGTTATCAGGATACGTCAGTCCCGTTTGAAATTATTTTAGTTGATGGAGGCGATGAACCCAATCTCAATGCCAATCATTTTTTATCACTGCTGCCACTAAAAATAGTTACTGTTAAAAATCGTGGCCGAAGCTATAATCGCAATGTCGGAATTAAGGCTGCAGAAGGAGATCTGCTGATTTTTAGCGATGACGACTGTATTGTCGAGCCATCGTTTATTAGTTCACACTGGCGTGCCCATCAAATGGAGGCTGATCTTTTGGTTCACGGGTGGAAAGATGAGATTCCATATACCAGATTTTTTATTGATCCTCGTTTCCCACAAAAAGGTTTATTACCGCCATACCAAAACCGTCATTTATCTGATGACTTAATGAGTTACGCAATTAATGCGGAAAATCTTTACATAAATTTAGATATCATCAGGCAGTGGGGGCATACACAAGACCGGCTTGAAAAAACGGTTCGCCAGATGTTTTTAAACAATATTACCAATTATCAGATTCCTTGGTTAGCAGCATGTACCGCTAATATGTCGCTGCCCCGGTCTCTGGCTTTAAAGGTGGGATTATTTGAGGAAGCTTTTGGGCTGGAGTGGGGGCCTGAAGATATTGAATTCGGTTATCGTGTATATAAATTCGGCGGCAGGCTTAGTGATGCACCTCAGGCCCATAATTATCATTTGTCCCATGCCCGTAAAGACGGAAAAGCAATTGCCCGAAGAGGGTTTGCACGATTTCAAAGTTTTCATCCGGAAGATTTGCTAATTTCAGAAGTTGCTGAATTTTTGGTGGATGGAACAGGATCCATCGATTCGTTTTTAAAAATTGATTAGGAGAGGAAAATATGCTTACATGTATTGTAACGGGGAGCGAGAAAGGGAACTTGGTTAAACTTACCCTTGATCATTTAATCAAATGCAATCCGGCTTTTATAATTGTAGCAACTAACAGACCCTGCACTCAGGAAATTTGTGAAATATATAGCTCGACGAAAATATTTTTCACAAAAACAAGATTTTCAAATAAGTGTGCGGCACGTTCTTTTGCATTACAGCTGGTATCTTTGGGGAGAGTTCTTTTTCTGGATTCCGGGGCAGTTCCAACCGTAAGTTCAGTAACCATTCATTCGAATGCTGCTGCTACTGAAATTATCTGTGGGTTATATACCCGCAAATTCGATTTTAATTTTAACTTTCAGACAGACATCAATGTGACAGAACTGTATCAAGTAAAAGATTTCAGACTCTTACTGTCTGATAGAGACCGAACCCCCTGGGTACTCTGGGCAAACAATAATATATCAATTGATGTGAGTGCAGTTCGTCTTGCCGGAGGCGAAGATCCTTATTTTTATGTTGAAGGAGTGACCGAAAATGCGGTTATAGCATATAAACTACATAACTTAAACTACCATTTTAAATTGAGTGAACAAGCTCAGATTGAATCTTATACATTGCTGGAGGAGCTGCAATTACAGCCGGATAAATTAAGAACACTGTATATATGGTTTACGGACCGCTGCAACTACCATTGCCGGATCTGCCGGCTTGGTCAGAAAGCTTACTCAGCCGGGTCTTATAAAGAACCCACTCTGGAAAAAATCCAGGAGTTGATATATCAAGCAAGCAATATTGGAATCTCCAAGATAGAGTTATTTGGCGGTGAGATGTTAATACGGGACGATCTGTTTACAGTAATTGAAACTTGTAACGCTAACAGCATGGAGGTTGGTTTTGTATCAAATGGGAGTTTAATTACCGAATCCATTTCAAAAAAAATTTTCCACTTAAAACTTATTGATATTCCCATCTCGGTTGATGCACCAATTGCAGCGCTTAATGATTCAATACGTGGTGCTAATGCCTGGGATAAGACAATGAGAGGGATTGATAATCTGAAAAAGTATTATAATACCTTTTCTATTTTTAGTGTAGTGATGAAGCAAAATTTTCAATATATGAGCGATATGGTCAGATTAGCAAAACAGCTAGGAGCAACATCTATATCCTTCCAACCCGTCAGCTCGCGCCAATGCGGTAAAGATTATGCTGATTTTTGTTTGGATTATTCTGATATTCCAAAACTAAAGCAAGCAATAAGCAATGCTTTGGAACTGGCTGAACAGATTGGTATTCCGATCCGAAATACCATGATGGTTAAAACCATACCAGAATATGTCCTTCGAGGGGAACAATTAGTAATGGAAAAAGGATGTACGATTCCGATGAAAGAAGCACTAATCTCCAAAACTGGTAAGACCCAACTTTGCTTTTCTTCATTCGGTCCAGAGCAATGGTATCAAAAATCAGATGGTACAAATCTGGCATCGGTCTGGAAATCACCAATGTATCAAAAGCTGAAGCAGTTAGCATTAACAGGGCAATGTCCCGGCTGTCTGGCTAATTGTTCGGATTTAGGATATCTATTTAATGAAGCGCATAATTTTGCTGCGGATAGTGGAACCGGATCGTTGTCCTAGCACTGGGAATGGAGTAATATGGAAAATAAAATAACAGTATTGGGAGCTGGATATGTAGGGTTAAGCGTTTCTATTTCTCTGGCCAGAAAAAACCGAGTATATATCTACGACATTGATTCAAGCAAGCTTCACAAAATGGCAAATTACGAAACTCCAATCCAGTCAGATTCAGATATTACTTATTTTTTCAAACACTTACTGAAAGAAAAAAGAATCAAGCAAGAATATGTGATTTGTACAGATAAAAAAGCTGCAATGATGGATGCAAACTATATAGTTGTTGCGACACCAACTAATTATGATGAAAAATCCGGGAGATTAAATATCAATAGCATCATAGATACACTTCATAATACCAGGCGATATGCTCCGCAGGCAACAGTCATAATTAGATCAACCTTGCCGATTGGCGCCGGTAAACTTTTAAAAGCTCAATTTGCTGATCTAAATATTTTTTATGTTCCAGAATTTTCAAGAGAAGGTCGGTCTTTAGCCGATGAAATTAAGCCAGAGCGGCTGATTATCGGAGTGCTCGGCGAAGAACATCTGTTGAAAGAAATAATTAACAATATTGCTGATCTGTTCCTGGCTGAAAACAAAAATGAGATATTATATTATAGTATGAGCATTTCAGAAGCAGAAGCAGTTAAGTTGTTTTCAAATACTTACTTGGCAATGCGGGTTGCTTTCTTTAATGAAATTGATAGTTTCTCATATTCGTATGGACTATCAACGATGAAAATCATAGCGGGTGTATGTGCTGATTCCCGAATTGGCAGTCAATATAATACCCCTTCATTTGGTTATGGCGGCTATTGTCTGCCGAAGGACACAAAAGAATTAAAAACAGCATTTGGCAATATACCGGAGCAATTGATTTCAGCGACTGTTAGTTCAAATGAGCTTCGGAAAAAACTCATCGCTGAGCAAATCATAGAAAGTTTGATCACTATGAAATGTGATCATACCGAACCGGTGATTGGTATATATCGTTTGGTAATGAAAAGGAACTCTGACAATTTCAGAGGCGCCGCAATCCTGGAGATCATTCAGGAATTGAAGAAAACTCCTTATAAAATCATCATCTTTGAGCCTGCTTTTAATAATTTGACATATGAGGGTATCAATATTATAAAAAATATTGATGAATTTAAAGTTAGCAGTGATATTATTGTGGCCAATCGGTTTGATGAAAAACTGAATGATGTTTTAGATAAGGTATACACAAGAGATATTTTTCATTAATGTCTATGGCCGAATCGAACCTCATTCTTATATTGATTGATCAACATTATTTGCCCATGATTATTGCCAGGAAACAGTAACTCAGTTGATTCATATCGCATTGGCCGGAAATTTGGCTTGAGGTGGTACGAGCAGAGTTGAATAAGAAAAAAAGCAAACTAAGGGCTCAAATGATATGATCTTATGAGGGAATACCGGATGAACTGTGTGAAGCGGCTAGGATCGATGGAATGACAGAATACCGAATCTGGCACAAGATTATGATTCCTTTGTCAAAACCGGCATTGTCTTTGTTGAGGAAGTTGCAGCTACATGTGTCAAGGGATAACAACTGGAAATTAGGAGAATTAGATATGAGATATATATTACTAGATGAAATAAAAAAATATGAGGAGATTTCTGCAGCGGAAATTGTTGAGGGACTTGCGTTTACATCAGAACAGGTGATTCGCAATCTCCCGGATCTTACAGATAAATTTACTAAGGTATATAGCGAAAATGAGTTTTACTAAAATGAAAAGAAGTTTCTTGGAAAGCTATATCATAATTCTCGATGATGACTGTTTTGACATGCAAGACCCTTATCTTTGCTATCTGAACCTTGAACGCAGGGAAAAGATTATGCGATATCGGTTTGATCTAGACAAAAAAATGTCTTTTTATGGAGAGTTGGTGATTCGTGCAGTTCTTTCGCAAAAGCTGCATGTTTTACCACAGGCCATAATCCTTGAAGTCGGCAAAAACGGAAAACCATATGTAAAAAATAATCCAAATCTATACTTTAACCTCTCCCATACGAGATCAGCAGTATTTTGTGCATTTAGCAATTTTGGAGAAATCGGAGCGGATATTGAGCTTATTGGACGTCATATGCCGGATGTCCTGCATTATATCGGTCATCCAGAAGAAGTTAAGATGATGGAATCCATCTCTGAGGAGGAGCGGGTTCAGTTCTTTTATAAAATATGGACCAGGAAAGAGGCATATGGGAAAAGAAATGGATTAGGAATATGCCAGGATCTGAAAAGAATAAACACATTGGTGTCCGAATCAGATCGGCAGTTTATTACATGGAAGGAAGAACAGTATATGTGTTCTCTGTGTATTGCACAGGACGAATTCAACCATAAGCATATACTGACGGAGGAAATGGTCAGAGTGCAACTGCTCCCTTACCTTTGATTTTGCAATACAAAAGAGAAAGGAAGAGATGAAGAGATTTTTATATACATTTATTATACTGATGGTTATTTTGTTGCTGCCCTGTTTTTCAGATATTGTTTCGGCAAAAGAAAATGACAGTGAAGAGATTGAACAGTTAGTGATGAAGATCATACAGAAAGCACAATTACCTGGCGTATCAGTGATAGTCATTAATCAAGGGGATTCTTCTTATTATGATTATGGATATACCAGGTACAACAGAGATGGTATCAGAGGATACCCTTTTTGAACTGGGTTCTATGCAATGTCATTTAGTTAACACCATAGTCTCGACGATATAGGAAAGCAATCGTATCTATTTGTTTGGGTGGGGAAGGGGGAAATGTCCGTCCTTTTCTCACAGGGAGCAGATACCGGCTGATCAGGGTCTCTACATCTGGTTGGTATTCCCATGGCAGAACCTGAAGGAAATTCTGGCAGATATGAATTGCCTTCGTATAATTCAACTGGTATATATGTTTTGTTCCTTTTTCTGTACGGTCACATGGGCAGTTATGATTTCACAAAAATTATAGAGTATGAGATGCGCCCATAGTTCCTGGATTACAAATTCCGCTTTTCTGCAATGGAAATTAACCAGTCCAACCGCATATTTCAGTTCACGAAAATCTGTCTCCAAGCCCCACCTGAGGAAGTACAGATGCTTAATTTATTCCGGTGAGAAGGTTTCCTGTGGGAGGTTTGTCACAATACATTCATAGGAACCATCGGATAAGGCGAAACGCACAATCCGCAGAGAAATAGGATATATATCATCGGAACCATATTCCACATAGGTCTTACTGGACAGGTCATATAAGGCATTGAGATGAAGTATGTTATAGCCCTTTGCAAGAATGACAGGGTTCATAATAATTGTCTTTATCTGTGGGGTTTCTGGCGAAATTAATGTCTGAGCCGTCGCTGGCAATAAGCCGCAGGCCTTTGTAAAATCTGACCGGTGGGAAAGCGCGGTTGATGAAAGAGATAAGTGAAAGCCTCCGGAAGCAGTTTGGAGCGTTGCTGTACAAGGGCGGAGGCGAAGGGAGTGGTTTGTGAATTTTGCCGGAAGAAGCGCATGAGTTCATCATCAATCGCACTTCCTTCCGTAGAGATCCCCAAATTCATTGTGCTTTCAAAGTTCAGTTTTTTGTCGCGGGAGAAACCCGAGGCCGGATTTTTGGCAAAAAGCTATGGTGATTGGGACATTTCAGAAATGATGTTCAGCAGAGTTGATTTAACAGTTTGTGGAAATGAAGACATAGGTGGTACCTCCTTAAAATGTAATATAATCAAGAGGCTTCGCCGCAATTTTTTTTTAGATTTGTCAACTCTTTTTTTGAATTTTTACAAAAAAAATGTAAGACATCTAATTTGACGTCTTACATTTTAAAAATAAAAAGCTTAACTCAATGACATTGCCCTCATAGATCGAACACCCTATGAGCTTAACTAACTGACATTGGTAGTGATATCAGTAATATGATAAAAAACAGCCACATTATTGTAACAGCTCAATAATTGACCGGGTCGACGCCCCCATTTTTCATGATGGATCATCCAGTTTGGTATGGATTATATGAAGCCGGTCTATGCAACCTTCATATACATCTGCTGGGGCGTGACGTAATCCATGAGACTGAGACGCTCTGCCAAGTACTGAAAGAGGACGGGAAACCAGCACAGTCAAAACCTATGTGGCTGTGCGGTTCCGGTAACGATGGCCTACCATCCATACGGCTGTATGTATCAGCCCAGCCGCGGAGGATGCCGGCGTTAGCGGTTATAACAGGCTGGAATATGTCATACCGGACTTGACGCCGCTATTCGGAAGGCTAAAATACCTTGAGACAGAATCGCTTTTTTGGAAGGCTTATTGGTTATGGATTGTAACTGTTAATGCCACTGGCGGTAGCCGTCTGGCAAAGGCGGTGACCTATGCCAGAATCCATATATGGAGAATTATCTGCTGGATGGCAGATGCTCCATTTCGGATAACATCGAGGAGAATATTGCCCGTCCCTATGACGTTGACCGTAAAAATTTCCTTTTCCACAATACGGTAAAGGGTGCACTGGTAAGCACCATTATTTAGTATACTGTAGAGACTGTAAAGCTGAATGGATTAAACCTATGCGTATCTTAAGACCGTTCTGCTATACATGCCGGATATTAAAATAAACCCGATGTTATAGAAAAGCTGATGCCTTGGTAAGATATGATTACTGTTAAGTCAAAAAATATACTTACAACAGCTCTGCAGATTGTCATTTCAACAAAGGCTGGAAAGAACCTAAAAAGTACATACCTTTTACTGCTTCCGGGGAATGCGTGTGTGGCTGCGGAGGCGGAATTCTGGCGGCCAGCAGAGCGGACCATGTGATTACGGCAACCTGTTCTGACTGGGGCTGCTACGGTTTGATCGCAGCACTGGCTTACTTAAAGCGGGATATGGAAATTCTTCACCGGGAAGAAATTTCGATTAATTTTAATCCTTCTTCGTAATTGCTCATTTGATTTCCCTCCAGCATACATTATTTATTTTCTCGTTTCTTAAAAGGAATCCACAATTCTACATAAGAGATGTCGGACGTACTTTTATAGTACATCTCAGGGAAAAATCCATCGGCAATTAGATTGTGCTTTTTAAGCCAAAACCGAGTGTATTTCATTGCCTTACCCAAATTAATTATCATCTGTTCATGATTTTCCGATTCAAAGCCACAGACGATATATTCTCGTATGGGAAGTTGCCAATTTGTAAATCCGGGATTTTTCTCGTCTGTTTTCACTTCTGCACCAACAAAATAACTGGAATAACCGTCTGGTGCATCGCCGTGATAAGAAACACCAACCCAGCGCCCCTCTGAGATATGCGAGATATTCGGAAGAACCCTAAAAAAACTGTCCCAAATCTCACCAACCGTGTCAACGCCGGTTCTTTCCCCAAACATTTTACCATATTTGAATGGATAATATCCTGTAACACCAAGAATGTTAATTGGCTCTTCAAGAAATTTACGGTTCATTTCTAAAACCAATCCATCACTAATCAGCGGTACACCCTCATCAACCACAATATAACCAAGCAATAAATCGGGGTTGTCAAAATTCTGTAAGCCAATGGGTTTATCTCGGTATTGTGAAGGGGTAATCCCATAGGTTTCTTTAAAAGCTCGCGTAAAAGTTACGTGACTACCAAAACCGTATTCCATTGCAATGTCGATAATGCGGTTTTCTTTATCACGTAGCATCGTGAGAGATTTTGCCAATCGGCGCAATCTAATATAATCTCGAACCGATGTTTTTACCAATCGTGTGAATAATCTCTGATAATAAAACTGTGACAGTACGGCAGTTTCTGCCAGTTCTTCCATGTGGATTTCTTCACTGAGATGTTCTTCGATGTGGTTCAGAGTTTTTTGTATGGCTTCCCATGCGTGCATATAGATTCCTCTCCCTAAAACAACATACCACATTTGAGAAACAAATGCTTTACCGTATCTGCTCTTTTTTATCTAATGTATGAAGTATAAAATAATGTGCACGGATGATTATCTCACGAAGCCGTTTGAGCCGAAGGAACTTATCGAAAAAGTAAACGCCCTGCTTGGGCGTTACAAGGTTGTGACCGCCCAAAGCGTTCAAATCGGGAATATCACCATTGACCAGGAATCACATACCGTGGAGACTGGCGGTGAAAGTCTGACATTCCGCTGAAAGAATTTGAGAAGCAGAAAGCCATCTTGCGAAAAAGATATATGGGATGATATTTGTACATTGTGCACATGAAAATAGGAATAAAAAATAAAAATTAATAAACATTGACATATAATCCCTCGTATGGTAAGTTAAACATAAATAAAGAGATGTGAGAGATAATAGATGGCTAATAAGATACAACGGACATCCCTTCAGTTAGAGATTATTCGTTATATACAGAATTATATTGAAGAAAATGATTTAAAAGCAGGGGACAGGCTTCCGTCCCAGGAACAATTACTGGAAATGATGGGGGTAAGCAGAACTTCCTTAAGAGAAGCTATGAAGACCCTGGAGGCGCGCAATGTTTTGGAAGTGCGGAATGGAAAGGGTGTGTACGTAGGAAGTCAGAAGGACAGTGCATTTTTATCACTGATTGATTTTACCAGGGAAAAAGGAAAGCTTTTGGAAGCTCTGGAAGTGCGTAAGATTCTGGAACGTGAAATCCTCCGAATGGTGATACATACGGTTACGGAAGAAGAACTGAATGAACTGGGCGATATTACTAAGGTATTAATGGAAAAATTTCATCAGGGAGTAAGACAGACAGAAGAGGACAAACAGTTCCATTATACCATATACCGTTTGTCCCATAATGACATTATGTATCAGTTGATTTTATCCATCAGCCATGTAATGGATCAGTTCTGGGAATTTCCCCTCAATATGGAAGATCCTTTTTTAGAAAGTTTGCCATTGCATGAAAAACTGTATGAAGCGATCTGGGAAAAAAATGTGAAGAAAGCACAGATCATCAATGAGCAATTGTTAGATGCAGTATACCGAGATATTAAAAAGCAAATATAATGATTTAAAATACCACGAATATGTTTTATAACAACTTAACCTATATTATAGCATATAGCATATAGGACAAAGAATCAAAGGAGAAAAGAGGTAAAATTATGTCAGATCAGAGCCGTTACTTAAAAAGTGATAAATTAATTACCGCCCATTACGGAGAGGAATATGAACATTACTATAATGCGGTGGTTCCGCCGGTTTTCATGAATTCTCTCAATGTATTTGAAACCATAGACGAATACTATGATTTTGACCGGACGGATAAGCACAAATACTGTTATGGCAGAGTGCAGAACCCCACAGTCAGGATTTTGGAAGATAAAATTGCGGCTTTGGAGCATGGAGCAGGAGCCCTGGCATTTGCGTCGGGCATGGCGGCTGCAACAACGGCAGTATTGACTGTATGCAAAACAGGCAGTCACATAATATGCATCCATAATTCCTATGGTCCGTTAAAAGATTTTCTGACTGGATACTGCAAAGAGCACATGGACATTTCCACCACGTTTGTAAAGGGAGACTGGGTGGAGGAATTTGAGGAAAGCATAACGGATAAAACAGACTTAATTATTCTGGAAAGCCCTTCTTCTCTTGTATTTTCCCTGCAGGATATTGAAGCGGTTTCAATGATTGCAAAAAAGCATCATGCCCTTGTCTATATTGATAATACGTTCTGCACTCCCATTTACCAGCAGCCCCTTACTCTTGGTGCAGATATTGTGATGCATACCACATCAAAATACATTGGGGGCCATAGTGACATCATCGGCGGAATGCTGGCAGTGAATGATCCTGGATTGTTGAAAAAACTGACAGCAAACAGGGAACTGCTGGGCGGCATTGCAGGGCCAATGGAAGCCTGGCTGATGATCCGCGGTCTTCGCACAATGGCAGTCCGTATCGCACAGCATCAGGAAACCGCAATGGCAGTTGCCAGGTTCCTGGAAACCCATCCTAAAGTAAAGAACGTGTATTATCCCGGCCTGGAGTCCCATCCCCAATACCTGCTGATGAAGAAACAACAGTCAGGAAATACGGGACTTTTGAGCTTTGAGATTCATGGAACCTTAAAAGACGCTGAAAAAGTAGCGGAAAGCCTTCAAATATTTAAGATCGGCGTATCATGGGGAGGGTTTGAGAGTCTGGTATTTTTACCCCATGCAAGGATGGAAGAGAATCGCTGCAAAGTTTTAGGCGGCTCTCAGAAGATTATCCGAATTCATTGCGGACTGGAAGGTACAGAGGCCTTGATTTCAGATTTGGAATCGTCTCTTGCTCAAATATAAGCAAAACAAATAAAAGGAGGAGAAAAGATGAGGAAAAAAAGAGCAGCAGTATTGGTGTTGGCAGCGGCGGCTATTCTGTCAGGATGCAGTGGAAAGACAGCCTCAGAAGCAACATCAGCAGCAGGCGGGGAAACAGCAAAGACAGAAGCAGCAAAGGCGGACAGCGGAAAGGCGGGTGATGGGGTCACCATCAGCCTGGTAGAATCCCTGACAAGTCCGGAACGAACGGTTGTTTTACGGGAAATTGCGGACAAATATGAGGCAGAGCATCCCAATATCAAGATTGATATTGTATCCCCGCCATTGGAGAATGCCGATTCGAAAATCACCCAGATGCTGATGAATGGAAACGGTGTGGATATTGTAGAAGTAAGAGATTCCACAATCACCCAGTTTGTGACCAATGAATGGATTGCAGATTTTCAGAAATACTTAGATGGCTGGTCAGATAAAGACACTTTGACAGATTCTGCCAAAGAAGTGATCCATTATATGAAAGACGGAGCTTACATGGTTCCTTATGGATTTTATCGGAGGGGTCTTTACTACCGGGCCGACTGGTTTAAGGAAAAAGGCTTAAAGCAGCCTGAAACCTGGCAGGATATTTATGACTCAGGGGTTGCCATTACGGATCCGGCCAGCAGCCGTTTTGGTTATTCATTCCGCGGCGGCACAAGCGGTTATCAGTATGCAGATACGATTTACTGGAGCTGGATCGGTACTGATAAGCTTGCAGATCCCAATGCCGGTTATTTTTTAAAGGATGGCAATGGGGCAACTATTTTTACTTTGCCGGAGGTAAAGGAAGCACTTCATTTCTATAAGGATCTATTTAAAAATGCATCTCCTACGGACTCCATCGCATGGGGTTTTTCTGAAATGGTACAGGGCTTTGTGGGAGGAACCACCTCTATGCTGATTCAGGATCCGGAAGTGATTGCCACCTGCTCCACTGATTTACAGGATGACCAGTGGGATCTGGTTCCCTTCCCCAAGGGACCATCCGGGCAGGCAGTTTTTCCAAACGGATTTGCTGGCTGGGGCATGACCTCCTTTACGGCACATCCCGATGAGGCAGCGGATTTCCTTCTGTTCCTCTCCAATTCCGAGAACAATACATACTTTGCCAAGAATTATTCCACCATTCCGATTCACAGTGATGCAGCGGAAAAAGACAGTTATTTTTCAGAGGCACGGTTTGCCATGTATATGGATATGGCAAAAGAACCGGAAAGTTACCGTCATGCGGCATATCCTCAGATGTATGAAGCGTTTGCCACCTATAAAACAGAGGTGGATACCATGTATCAGAAGTATTTGACCGACGAGATTACAGATGATGATCTGTTAAAATGGCTGGATGAATTCTGGACAAAAGCATATCAGGATGAAGGACAGAAGTGGTAATCATTAAGAAAAATAAAGCATTGGACAGGAATTAAATCTCATAAGAAATTTCTGGAAGGAGAGATCTCTCCTTCCAGACTTCTTACGGATGAAAGGCAGTAAAGAGGAGGAAGCGGTATGAAACAAAAATCAAGACTGCAATTGAAAAGAGCCTGTTTTATCTTTCTTATGGTTCTTCCCGCCATCATCATTCCTATTATATTTACTTACTATCCTATGATCAGGGGTTCCATGATGGCTTTCCAAAGCTATAACCTGATGAATATTAAAAATATCAAATGGGTGGGATTTGATAATTTTAAAAAGTTATTTGAACATAGTACCAGCAATACCTTCTATTCCACCATGTGGAATACCGTCAAGTGGGTGGGACTTTCCCTGCTTTTCCAGTTTGTAACAGGATTTGCCATGGCCCTGCTCTTAAAAAAGAAATTTAAGGGAAGCAGCGTGTACCAGGGTTTGATTTTTTCCCCTTGGGCAGTCTCCGGATTTATTATCGGAATCATGTGGCGCTGGATGTTTAACGGTACCTCCGGTGTGATCAACGACCTGCTGATGAAAATGCACTTGATCCGCCTTCCTGTGGGCTGGCTGGCAAGTAAGAGTACGGCGCTGTATTCCTGCATTATAGCAAATATATGGTATGGGATTCCATTTTTTACGATCATGATCACGGCTGCCTTAAGAGGGGTTCCGGAAGAACTCTATGAAGCCGCTGATGTGGATGGGGCAAGTCCGTTTCAGAAATTTTCCGCAATCACAGTGCCTTGTATCCGGTCCGTGTTATTGCTGACGGTTTTACTCAGGGTGATCTGGATCTTTAATTTCCCGGATCTTATTTATTCCATGACACAGGGAGGTCCGGCCGGATCTTCCAATATCATCACTTCCTACATGATGCAGTTGGTCCAGAGTCTGGACTATGGCATGGCTTCCGCTGTGGGTGTATTGTGCATCCTGTTTCTTGTGATATTTGCTTCGTTTTACTTAACGCTTACCAAATATACGGATAAGGAGGTATGACATATGACTGAAGCACGCAAAAAACAGGTGTGGAGATTATTTAAGTTTGTCGTACTTACTGCCTTTCTTATGCTGACCATGTTCCCTTTCCTATGGATGCTGCTGACTTCCTTAAAAGGGTCTCAGGGGGAGATTTACGCATTCCCGGTGAAATATTTACCGGATCCGGTCTCTTTAGTCAATTACGTGGCAATGCTCTGGAAAGGTAATTTTGCCAGATATTTATGCAATTCATTTTTTACATCTTCCGTGGCAGCAGCCTGCTCGGTTTTCATTTCCATTCTGGCCAGTTACGTCATCAGCAGATTCCGTTTCCGCTTTAAAAATGTGCTGCTGCTGTTTTTTCTGGTGACGCAGATGATACCCATGTTCATCATGCTGGCGCCATTGTATCAGATGTTAGGCAAGATGCAGATGCTGAATAATCTGTATGGCCTGGCAATGCTGTATACCAATATGATGATACCGTTTTCCGTTGTGACGTTATGCGGCTTTTTTGACGGAGTGCCAAAATCCCTGGAAGAAGCGGCATGGATTGACGGCTGCGGCTATTTGCAGGCATTGTTTCAGGTGATCGTACCGGTTATTATGCCAGGCATCGCCGCCACATTCATCTTTGCGTTCATCAATTCCTGGAATGAACTTTTTATGTCGGTTATGTTTATTGATGTGGATAAATTTAAGACAATACCGGTAGGGCTTAATGCCCTGATCTTAAAATATGATATTAAATGGGGGGAAATGGCAGCAGGAACCATTATGTCATTGATCCCTACCATGTGTTTATTTACATTTGCTCAGAAATATATGATAGAAGGGCTTACAGCGGGATCGGTAAAGGGCTGATTTTTGTTTGGCAGCGGATTTAAGTGAATGAAGGCATGGGAGAAGATTTCTGTGTCACATGATCATTGGTGAAATGGTCAGAGATACTTAGTAATCTTGTTTCATAGGGGGTAGATTTAGGGGATTTTAAGATTGGCGAAAGGAAGCAGTATAAGGGAATGTAATTTAACTTTAGCCGGCAGAATGGTTGGGAAAGCCACTCTGCCGGCTAAAATTTTATGGTGTATTACTCAAGAAAGATCCGGGCAGATATCTTCAAAAAGTCAATAAGTTACTGTAAAGGGTATTATTAAAAAGATTAAAAAAGGTTATAAAATACATGTAAGCCGTTATTGGGCCAATAATAGATAAATATCACGAAAAATGTATTATACTGTAAAGTAACGAAAAGAGAGGCGGTTTTTTGTTTTTTTGCCGTTATTAAGTTCAAATATGACATTTGGGATTATTGTTTCAATAGCAATATGCTTTTGTTCGGAAATTATTTATCCGGATACAAGTACATTACCTTATCATAAACCTGAATGGGAATTAGTGACGTTGGAATACTGGCCGAATATCTTTTTACCTTTTTTATTGTGCATATGGATGATAATAAAAGCATTAAATCTATACCGGGGATTTTGTATTTATTAATTGAATTTTACTTTGTTTTATATTTTTTCTTTAAACTACATATAAACCGTTAATTATTACATGTTGAGAGAAAAAATACGAAAAACATAGTATATTGAAGAAATCATAAGAGGGAGAGTTGTTTTGAATTTTCGAAGAAGTATCAAAGGAAGTATACAGTTTTTGATTAAGGCGATAGTTCTTTATAGCGCAAATACCCGTTGCTGCCGGGGGCATCAGTCTAAAATAATACAGGAGGTTAGAAAATTTAAACGATTTTGAGAGGCGATAGAGTTTGAATTTATGTTAGCATGGTATGTACATAGAAAAGAAAGTTTATTATCAGTATCATATGGAACCTGCCAATATGGGGCACAAGCTGCATTAGTAATGCTGACAGGAATATTAGGGAATACCGTGAGTGCATCCAGTCACTGTGTAAAGATAGATGCACCGTAGATTTAAAGCAGCAGAAAAGATATATTCAACTGTAATATAAAATGAGAGGAGAATCACATTGAAAAAAGGATTTATGTTTCTGATATTGTTCCTGATATGTGCATTTATGACATCCTGCGGGAAGCCGTCGGGAAATCTTGCTGAAAGCAGTTTACCTGCACTGCAAGGAACTGGCAATACGGAAAGTACTTTAGAGGAAGAAAGCTGGGAGGTTTACAGCCATGACGGTGTTTCCTATGAAATAAACAGCCGGTGTACTGGAGACGAGTCCCATGTCTACCGGGACGACGAAAAGTTTGTTTCATATATGATAACAGTGTTTCCCAGCATGACTAATGAAGAAGCGCTGAGCCAGCTTACCGACGTTTTAAGCACTGCGCGGATTGATGAAAATTTTAAGTCGTTCCAATTTGAGCATACCGATTCGGATTGGGTTGACTTGGCCGTGAACAGCGGAGCCGTGTATCAATACAACGCAATGTTTGTTTCCAATAAAGATGGAGGCGGTACTGGTGTAGCGGTGGTGAGGGATGACAATACAGCGGTTCAGGTTCTGGTTGAATATCCGTCAAAGGAAGCCGGTACATATGCCAAATCGGAATTGGACCATATTTTGAGAAGCCTCACAATTAATCAGGCGGCACACGGAGTGGCGGCTGAAAATGCAATCGGTACTCAGCCTGAATGGAATGAGGGCAGTTCGCAGACCATTGGAACGGATGAATTCGGGCATGTGACCATTCCTGCCACCTGGGTTCGTTTTCGGGATTTGGACGGCGGAACGGATCTTCAGTATTCCGATCCCCAGGGCAATTCCATTATTACCTTGAACATTTTTAGTGATGATGGACTGACAGAGGAACAAAAAGCGAAAGTAACTGCTGAAACAGCAGCAAGCAGCGTGTGGTATAATCTGGAGCAGAATGAGGTACATGAAATTGAGGGTGCGCAGGTTACATTAGGCAAGTACAATGCATTTCAGATCTACGGCTTTTTTATCAGTGAGGATCATTCCCTGCCCAGCATGATCGTCTGCTGGATTTTTGAGGATGAAAACAATGTGCTCCACTATATTTCTGCGGAGGAACCCATCGAGAATGGAGCAGAAGCCGTTTCATATATAGAAAACTCCTACACATTGCCTTGAAAAATTTATGTCCTGGAATGGTGCAAGCTGATTAAAATAACGCCAATTACATCTGCAATCGCCCACCCAATTGGAATTGCCCACCATATCCCAACAATTCCGATCCAGTTCACAGAGGAGAGGACATAAGCCAGGATAACTCTGATGCCAAGACTTACAACAGTAAGTATGATGGATACTCCTGGCTTTCCTATTCCCCGGAACAGTCCGTAAAACATAAATAAATACCCGATCAGGCAATAAAAACCGGCTACAATGAAAAGATATTGTACTCCAATCCCCAATATCTCTGTTTCATTTTTATTAATAAAAATGTACATTAAGGGCTTTGCAAATACCAATATAAGAACGGAAATCAAAGCACAGTAAATGGTTATTATTTTCACGGCAGAGCGTATTCCGGTGTAAATACGCTTTTGCTTTCCTGCCCCTATATTTTGAGCAATAAAAGTAGAAAATGCGTTGCCAAAATCCTGCACAGGCATATAAGCAAAGCTTTCTATTTTAACGACTGCTGCAAAAGCCGCCATTGCAGAAACGCCGAAGCTGTTTACCAGACCTTGTATCATTAAAATTCCGAAATTCATAACCGAATACTGGATGCTGGAGAGTATGGAGAAATTAGAAATTCTCTTTACAATGCTTTTATTTAAATATAAATGTTTCCGTTTAAGGCGGATCTGAGGAACTCGCAGTATACAATAAACAGCAATGCCAATAGCTGAAAAGCCTTGTGCAATGATTGTGGCATAGGCTGCGCCGGCGATCCCCATCTGAAGAGGAACAACAAATATGATATCCAATACGATATTAATGACAGCAGATAAGATAAGGAAAACAAGCGGTACCACGGAATTGCCGATGCTCCTCATAGCAGCACTAAAGTAATTGTAAATATAGGTAAAGCTGATTCCATAAAAAATGATCTGCAAATAAGTCTTTGAGTCCTCTAAAACCTCCTGTGGGATATTGATAGAGGTTAAAATCTCATCAATAAAAATGATAGAGCATAGATTGATGATAACTGTAACGATTCCAATAAAAACAAAAGCTGTGAAGAAACAATTTTTTAACTTGTCTATTTCGTTGGCACCAAAAATCAAAGAAAATACCACGCTGCTGCCCATGCAGAATCCAATGATGATGGAAGTTAATAAAACCATGACGGAAAACGAACTGCCTACCGCAGCAAGAGCATTGGAACCGATGAACTTTCCCACAATAACCGTATCGGCAACATTATATAATTGCTGAAATATGTTGCCAATGATCATGGGGATGGCGAAGTTTATCATGGCCTTTGTTTCGTTGCCGTTGATCAGATCTCTTGTAGCATTCATTTTACTCTTAAAATCCTTTCAAATTATTCATTGCGGCAGGGAAATTCATTTGGTGAATAAGTTCAGAATTTTGTTATGTAATATATACCCTTATTTATGCAATGCATAAAGGTTACCATTAGAAAATCTTTTTGTCAATAAGTACAGAAATAACGATATGAGTAAAGGAGCCTTATCAGAGAGGTAACATGAAGACTCCTTAAAGACCGTGTGAAAAGCCCTTAACTGCTTTGGCAGCAGTTGAGAGGAAATTAAAAAATATAGGATGTGCCATACAGTGAAATTGATGCTCCTTTTCTCTTAACCGGACGTTCAGAAATGAGCGTCCTTTTTGTTTGAAATCTGAAAGCTATGTTTAATCCGCGCCTCTCCCCATTTTATGGGATAACTCCATCTTGTATCAGATAATATTTCCGGTCATTGCTATAATATAACACCCCAAGCCCTCACAACACCCATAAAAAAAGCATGTAAAATGCCAGAGCTGCCCCCTAGGATTGAAAAATAATTAACAACATTGTTAATTAAATACTTAATAAATTCAAAATCATTGTGCTAAACACACAAAAATTAAAAGCCGGATTATCTGGTTTGGATGATGTATTGTAGAGTAAATATCTTTACAATAAAAGCATGGATTCGAATCGATAGAAAAAAGATTCAGGAGGTAGGAAAATGGATATTTCCGTCAATGAAATCAAGGAAGTACTGGACTGGATGTCCTCTTATGGGAAAAACCAGACAGGAGGGATGACCAGGCTCCTGTATTCCAAGAGCTGGCTTGAGGTACAGATGGCGTTAAAGGAGAAATTTGAGCAAATAGGCATGGAAACCAGATTTGATGAAGTGGGGAATTTATATGGAAGGATCATTGGAACGGAACCGGAATCCGGCACCATTGCCACCGGTTCCCATGTGGATACGGTAGTGAACGGAGGGAATTTAGACGGCCAGCTTGGAATCTTCGGAGGATACTTAGCTGTTAAAAACTTACTTGAAAACCACGGAAGGCCAAAAAAGAATCTGGAGGTCATTTCCATGGCAGAAGAGGAGGGCAGCAGGTTCCCCTATGTTTTCTGGGGAAGTAAAAACCTGTTTGGACTGGCGAAAAAAGAAGAGGTCGAAAATCTCACAGATTCCCAAGGGATCAAATTCGTAGATGCCATGCATGAGTGCGGGTTCGATTTTAAGAAGGATCATGGCGGTTCCATGGACGATGTAAAAGCATTTATAGAGTTACATATTGAGCAGGGAAATACCCTTGAGATGGAAGGGAAATCCGTAGGAGTGATCACAGGCATCGTAGGGCAGAGAAGATATAACATCACCTTAAAGGGAGAGGCCAATCATGCCGGAACGACTCTCATGAAATATAGGAAAGACGTAATCCAGGTATTTTCCGAGATCGTGTACGATTCCTTAAATAAAGCAAGAGCAATAGGCGATCCGCTGGTATTGACCTTTGGCAAAATTGAAGTAAAACCCAATACGGTGAACGTGGTTCCAGGAGAAGCTTTGTTTACCATGGACTGCCGCCATACGGATCAGGCACTTTTAATAAGCATTACAACTGAACTGGAAGAGAACATGAAGCAGATCGCAGAAAAGTATGGGGTGGAAATAAATATTGACTTGTGGATGGATGAGCAGCCTGTTCCCATGAATGACGAAATGATCCGGCTCATTGAGAAGGTTTGCAGGGAAAAAGGGCTGAATTACCGGATGATGCACAGCGGTGCAGGTCATGATTCTCAGATCATAGCCCCCAGGATTCCTGCCGGTATGCTCTTTGTTCCAAGTATTAAGGGGATCAGCCATAATCCGGCGGAACGGACGGAACTGCCGGACTTAAAACAGGGAATTGAAGCTTTAAAGTCATCTCTATATGAATTATCATATCAATAGGAAAAGTGAGGGGCATTATGGGAGATCAAAGTTTAACAAAACAATTGCCAAAGGATTATTGGAAGACAATCGTATTTACTTTCTGTTTAGGCTGGGTGGTCATCTGGATCTACCGTTCCATGCTGTCGCCCATCTATACAGAGATCCAGGGGACAGTGGGGCAGCACTCCAACGCAGCCATGGGACTTATTGCAAGCTGCTATTTCTTTGGGTATACGTCGTTGCAGATCCCATCCGGATTTTTAGTAGACAGATTCGGACAGAAAAAAGTTCTTATACCAGGCTTTATCCTCTTTGCTTTAGGCGCCTTCAGCATTGCCGTGGCAAAGTCCCTTAATATGGTTTACCTTGGCAGTGTATGTGCCGGTATAGGCTGCGGGACTTATTACGGTGCCGCCTTTTCCTTAACTGCGGAACACGTACCGCCTGAGAAAAAAGGAATCTCTACTGCCATCGTCAACAGCGGTTCCGCCCTGGGTCTGATCTTTGGAATGACAGGTTCCAGCTTTATTGTTAAGACATTGCATCTGCCCTGGCAGACAATGGTGACCATCTCAGCCAGCCTGATCGTGCTTTTGGTTATCTGGTTTGCCATTGCAATCAAGGACAGAGGAAGACACCATGCAGTTCAAAGAACAGACAGCAAAAAGGCAGAAGAGGTGGATTTTGGAACAGAGAAAAAGACTTCCTTGCTTTCTCTTAATATGATTTCCTGCTACATACTGTATTTTTCCACCTGCTACGCCTATTATCTCATTGTGACCTGGCTTCCTAAATTTCTGGAGTCAGAAAGAGGGATCACCGGCGGAATGATTGGCCTTGTGGTTTCCATGATATCTGTCACGGCAGTACCTGGAGCGCTGTTTTTTGCAGGCTTATCCGATAAATTCAGAGGGAAAAAGGCGCTGATCATCATTGGCCTGGAGCTGTCCGCTTTCGTACTGGTGGCCTTATCCATGTCAATGCCAAATGCGTTGTCTCTGACCATTATTTTACTGCTTTATGGGTTCCTGGGCAAGATGGCTGTTGATCCGGTCCTGATCTCCTATGTATCAGACAGGGCCAATAAAAAAAATATGGCGACCACCCTGGGTCTGTTTAACTTTTTCGGAATGTCCTCATCCATTATCGCACCGGCGGTAACAGGATTTATTATAGATAAAACAGGATCAGGAACCGCAGGATTTTATATCGGGGCATTGCTTCTTATCCTGGGAACCATACTATTCCTGATATTTAATGCAAGGACATTTTTCAGCAAGGCAAAATAATTACAAGTTAAGGAGAATGAAACATGAGCTATATCAATCAAATAACAGGGTACCGGGAAGATATTTTATCAAGCCGTTCCATCGTAAAGAGAGGAAATTTCGCATTAATAGAGCCGGATGGCCTGGTGAAAAACGTGATACCGGGATTTGAGAAATGCGCAGTGACCATTTTAGCTTCCCCTAAGATGGGAGCTTCCTTCGTAGATTATCTGGTAACAATGGAGCAGGGCGGAGGCCATCCAAAGGGATTTGGAGGAGATGGGATCGAAGTATTCCTCTACATTCTGGAAGGCAGGGTAACTGTGAAAAATGAAGATAAGGAAGAAGAACTGACGGAAGGGGGATACATTTATTCTCCTGAGGGCAATAAGGTGAGCTTTGAAAATGTGGGAGATACTCCGGCAAAGGCATTTTTATATAAGAGACGCTATAATAGGATCGAGGGCCAGGTAGCCTATACTGTCTGCGGAAATATCGGGGATGTGCCCTTTACTCCCTATGAGGGAATGGCAGATGTGGGGGTCAAGGACTTCCTGCCGTCGGCAACTGACATTGGATTTGATATGAATTTCCATATATTAAGTTTTAAGCCCGGCGCCTGCCACGGCTACATTGAAACCCATATCCAGGAGCATGGCGCCTACATCTATTCCGGTGAAGGAATGTATAATCTGGACAATCACTGGATTCCCGTTAAAAAGGGCGACTATCTGTTTATGGGCGCTTACAGCTTACAGGCGGCTTACGGAGTAGGGCGGAATGAGGAATTTGCCTATGTGTATTCAAAAGACTGCAACAGGGATGTGGAACTATAAGGCAGCGCACAAAATTCCCGGAAGTTAGAAGAAAATATAATCGAAGAAAGGTTGCCACGTAACATTTTTTTTGGTTTACAATTGTGGCAGTACCCCAGGCTGTTCCTGGGGTACCAGGGATATCTTATGAGATTAACAGAAGGACAATTACATGAACTGATCAGCAAGAAACTTCAAAAGGCAGGGCTTACAAAGGAACACGGAGATATTACCGCAGATATCCTCACATGGTCTGATGCAAGGGGGATCCATTCCCACGGAGCCGTCAGGGTAGAGTATTATTCCGAAAGAATCGCAAAGGGCGGCATTACCGTTCATCCGGAATTTAAGTTCGAGAGAACAGGCCCGGCAAGCGGGATATTCCATGGGGACAATGGCTCAGGCTATGCGGCGGCAGTGCTTTCCATGGAAGAAGCGATCAAAATGGCAAAGGAAACAGGAGTTGCAGTGGTTGGAGCCAAGCACATTTCCCACAGCGGCAGTCTGGGCTATTATGTGGAAATGGCTGCAAAGGAGGACTTGGTTTCCATTTCCATGTGCCAGTCAGACCCAATGGCGGTCCCCTACGGTGGATCGGAGCCTTACTACGGAACAAACCCCATAGCTTTTGGAGCGCCGGGTGCTGACGGAAGAAATATTATATTTGATATGGCGACTACGGTCCAGGCCTGGGGAAAGGTGTTGTATGCCCGTTCAAAAAAGGAGCCTATCCCAAGTACCTGGGCAGTGGATGTCAATGGAAATCCAACCACTGATTCCACACTGGTAAATGCGCTTGTTCCCATTGCAGGCGCAAAGGGTTACGGGCTAATGATGATGGTTGACATGCTCTCAGGCATTCTTTTGGGCCTTCCCTTTGGAAAGCATGTAAGCAGCATGTATGAAGATTTATCAAAGGGCAGGGATTTAGGGCAGCTTCACATTGTGCTGGATCCCAATAAATTTGTGGGTCTGGAAAGCTTTAAGGAGAACATAACCGCCACCATGGAGGAACTGGCTGCCATTAAACCGGCAGAAGGCTTTGACAAAGTGTATTATCCGGGAGAACGGGGACTTTTGAGAAAGGCGGACTATGATAAGAACGGGATAGAGATCGTAGACGATATCTATCAATATCTGATCAGCGAAGATATTCATTACGACCGCTATGACCATAAGAATAAATTTGCTGAATAAGAGGTTAAAAGGAGAGTAGTAACATGATTAAAACGATAATTCGCAAAGGAAGTTATCAGGATTCCGTGGTTCTTATGTTGCTGACCAATAAAATTTCCGCCATGGAAGGAATACATAAAGTCTCCATTATGATGGCAACACCTGCCAACAAGGACTTGTTTAAGGCCAGCGGCCTGGAGACTCCTGAATTAACGGAAGCCCAGTCCAATGATATGGCCATTGTGGCGGACGTGGAGTCAGAGGAGCTTGTAGAACAGGTGTTAAAGGAGACAGAAGGATTTCTCAATAACCAGTCTAAAAGCGCTGCCGGAAATGAAGAAAACCCTACGGTGTCCACCTGGGAACAGGCATTAAAAAAATTGCCGGATGCCAATCTGGCGGTCCTGTCCATACCAGGCATGTATGCGGCGGCTGAGGCTGACAGGGCGCTTGATGAGAATTTGAATGTATTTATTTTCAGCGACAACGTATCAAAAAAGGATGAAATATATTTGAAACAAAAGGCTCATGAAAAAGGCCTTCTGGTCATGGGACCGGATTGCGGAACCGGTATCATCAAGGGGGTTCCCATCGCTTTTACAAACCATGTCAGGATGGGAAAGATCGGGGTCATCGGCGCTTCCGGCACAGGAATCCAGGAGGTTACGACCATCATTGACCAGTTGGGAGAAGGAGTGGCAAATGCCATCGGCACAGGCGGCAGGGATTTATCGGCTGAGGTGGGTGGAATCACCATGCTGGATGCCATTGATGCCATGGAAAAGGATCCCCAGGTAGAGGTGGTTGTCATCCTATCAAAGCCCCCGGCAAAGGAAGTAAGGGATGTGATCGTAAAAAGGCTCTGGGACTATGAAAAGTCTGTGGTAACCTTGTTCCTCGGGGAAAAGCCGGAGATACACGAGGAGAACTTCTACCATGCCTACACCCTGGATGAAGCGGCCAGGATCGCAGTTTCCTTAGTGAGAAAAGAGGAGATCGTCCAGGATACATGGAAGCCGGAGGTGGGGGAAGGATTTAAAAAGGAAGACCACAAAACCATAAAAGGCTATTATTCCGGAGGAACCCTGGCGGCAGAGGCGGTGATGCTCATAAAGGATGCCATTGGCATTGCCGGAGCAGGAGGAAAACAGGAAGGCTGTATGCTCAACACACAGGGTTATACCATCATCGACCTGGGAGATGACATCTATACCGTGGGAAAACCTCATCCAATGATCGACCCCACAAACCGGATCGTTTGTATGAAGCAGGCTCTGGAGGAAGAACAAACAGGAGTTATTTTATTTGATCTTGTGCTGGGATATGGTTCTCATGAAGACATGGCAGGCGCTCTTCTTCCAGGAATCAAGGATATGATGGGGCAGGTGAAAAAGCAGGGGAGAAAGGTCTTCTTTGTGGCAACCATCTGCGGAACCAGAGGAGATATGCAGAATTATGATCTCCAGAAGAAAAAGCTGGAGGATATAGGTGTCATCCTTTGCACCAGCAACAAAAGAGCGGTGGAAACGGCTCTATGCCTCATCGGCCACCCTTATTCGGAAAGGGAGAAGACGATCCTTCCCAGGGAAAAGGTGAAGGCAGACAAGAAACATGTCGTATCAAAGCAGATGATGGAATTGCTCTCCCAAAAGCCCAGGGTCATTAATATTGGGTTAAAAAGTTTTACCCATGTGCTGGAGGAGTTCTCCTGCAAGGCAGTGCAGTACCAATGGACACCGCCGGCAGGAGGGGATTTAGAACTGATCAAGGTCCTGCAGTATTTAAGAGGTTACAAGTTTTCCAGGCAGTGATGGACCGGAAAAAAGGCTTATGTGGATATGAGGAGGTTCTTATGTTGTACGATACAATAGACGATGCAAATCAGGCAGTCATACAGAAAATGATCCTTGCTTCACCGGTTTTACTGGATGTGGTGCCTGCTAAAACAGTAATCAAAGAATTAAATCATGGAAAGGTGCTTCTCCATGCGGGACCCCCTATCCGGTGGGAAAATATGACCAGTCCCATGAAAGGCTCCTGTATCGGCGCGGCTCTGTTTGAAAAATGGGCAGCCACAAAGGAGGAAGCGGTGGCTCTTTTAAGCCGTGGGGAAGTGGATTTTATCCCCTGTCATCACGTGGATGCCGTAGGGCCCATGGGAGGCATTACTTCTTCCAACATGCCGGTATTTGTGGTGGAAAATACCACCGACGGAAACAGGGCCTACTGCACCATGAATGAAGGAATTGGAAAGGTTCTTCGGTTTGGCGCATACTCCAGAGAGGTGGTCTTACGTTTAGGCTGGATGAGAGATGTGCTGGGCCCGGTGCTTTCCATGGCACTTCAGAAACTTGAGAAAGGACTTGCCATCAACCCAATGATCGCAAAGGCCATTGCAATGGGAGATGAATTCCACCAAAGGAATATAGCGGCTTCCCTCCTGTTCTTAAAAGAAATGTCCCCTGTCATAGCAGGCCTTTCCATAGAGGAAGAGAAGAAAAAGGAGGTCATTCAGTTTCTTGCTGATACGGACCAGTTCTTCTTAAACATCATGATGGCGGCAGCCAAGGCGGTGATGGATGGCGCACGTTTGATCACGGAAGGAACCATTGTAACGGCAATGTGCAGGAATGGAGAAAACTTTGGAATCAGGATCAGCGGCATGAAGGATGAGTGGTTCACTGCGCCGGTCAATACTCCCCAGGGCCTTTACTTTACCGGATATTCCGGTGAGGATGCCAGCCCTGACATAGGAGACAGCGCCATCACGGAAACCTTTGGGGTAGGCGGTATGGCAATGATCGCAGCGCCGGCAGTTACCAGGTTTGTTGGAACAGGCGGTTTTCATGACGCCCTTCGCATCAGCAATGAAATGATGGAGATCGTCATCAGCCAAAACCCTAACTTTACCATTCCCACATGGAATTTCCAGGGCACCTGCCTGGGGATTGACGCAAGAAAGGTGGTAGAAACAGGGATCACTCCTGTTATTAATACAGGGATTGCCCATAAGGAAGCCGGTGTGGGGCAGATAGGAGCAGGAACAGTCCATCCGCCTATGAAATGTTTTCAAAAGGCAGTCATGGCTTATGGGAAAAAGCTGGGATATAAAGGGTAAGGATATGAGAAGCTTATCAGGAAAGCTGGCAGCGTCAGAGCTGTTGGAAGCATTAAAAGAAGGTGAAGTTTACAGGATCCACAGTCAGTTTGAAAGCGGCTGCAATCTGGCGTTTTCTCCTTTCCTTTGCTTTATTGGAAATAAAAACAATGCCCTGGTTCCTTATGGCATTTTATTAAATGAGGAGGATCTGCCTGTATTTATACAACAGGCAGCTTTCTCCCCCCGTTTCCGGTGGAATGAGGAGGAACGGACCCTGTATTCGGATTCCCTCTGCCTTTGCTTAAAAGACTCCCGGATATACAGCAGCTTTATCGGGAAAAAGGAGTATTCCATAGACCAGGAAGGGCTTGCCATGTTTGAAAATTTCATTGACTGGAATCTTCCTACAGGATTTGGGGAATCCATTGGCTCCTTTATGGCGGCAGAGAAAGAGGAAGTGGAAGAATTGTACCAGGCATTTTCCAAATCAAAAGAAGAGGCTGAAAAGACTATAAAAAGGTGGATCGGAAGAGGGATGGGCCTGACGCCGTCAGGCGATGATTTCCTTATGGGGATTCTATATGTGGACAGAATTTCTCCCATACTGGAAATGCCCTTTCTCCAGGCCTTAAAGGAACTCATAGACCGCCAATATACAACGGATATCAGCGGGCACTATTATCATTGTGCATTGGAGGGATATTTTAATAACGATTTGGTGGAGCTGCTGGATGCTTTGATCCGGAAAAATTCTTCACAAATGAAGAAATGTATGGACAGGATAAGGATGATAGGTTCTACTTCTGGCTGCGATATGATGTTAGGTATGGCAGCAGGGGTCGATTATGTCAAGGGTAAGGCAAACATATAATGGGAGGTCTGTGAATGAAAAAAATGAAATTATCAATGACAGTACAGATCATGATCGGAATGGCCGGGGGGCTGCTTCTTGGAATTTGTCTGGGGGATAAGGTGAAGGATATCAAGCTCATAGGAGATATCTTCCTGCGGCTCATTCAAATGTCTGTCGTGGTAATGATCATGGGGGCAGTCATTGAATCCGTAGCGAATTTAGATCCTAAGGAGTTAGGGAGATTCGGCGTAAAGATGCTGTTTTGGTTTCTCCTGTCCACTGTGCTGGCGGCAGCGGCAGGAGCTGCTTTAGGCCAGTTCTTTTTGCCTGGAAAAGGACTTTCCCTTCCTGTTACCGGTCAGATCGTCCAGACGTCGGATAAAGGGCTTTACAACATCATTCTTGATTTCTTACCCAGCAACATCGTTCAGTCCATGGCAGATTCCAATATGATCCAGGTGATCATATTCTCCGTATTATTCGGCGCGTCCCTGGGGGCCTGCCGCATAAATAAGGAGAGGGTCCAGCTCATGGGAGTCATCAGGGAATTCAATGAAGTGATATTGGGAATCGTGCATAAGGTCATGAAACTGGCCCCCTTTGGGATCGGAGCGCTGCTGGCTTATACTGCAGGCACTACAGGCATTAAAGTCATTATGCCATTGATCAAGTTTCTCCTCATTTTCGGATGCGGCTCTCTCCTGTATCTTTGCCTTATGATCGCATTCGTATCGTTTTACTGCAAGGCCAACCCCTTTAACGTCGGAAGAAAGCTGGGCAACATGACAATCGTGGCATTTACCACAACTTCCTCCGCTGTCACCCTGCCCACGAAAATGGAGGACAGTGAGAAGAAGCTGGGAGTCAGCAAGAAAGTGTCAGGCATTGTCAATCCTCTGGGAATGACCTTAAACAGCAATGGCTTATCCATGTTTCTTGCTTTGGCATGTGTCACGGTTTCCCAGATTTACGGGATCCCCCTTCCCATGCCCCAGTTGGTCCGTGTGATCGTCTTATCCACCTTATCCTGTCTTGGAACCGTGGCAGTGCCAGGAGGCGGCCTGGTCGCCCTGGCAATCGTTGTCCCCGCCCTGGGCCTTCCCCTGGAAAGCATTGCTTTTTTATCCAGCATTGACTGGTTTTCAGGGATGTTCCGCACCATATTAAATGTGGATATTGATGCCCTGGTTGCCATGATGATAGCAAAAGATGAAAAGGAACTGGATTATGAAATTTTAAACGGGAGCCAATAATCAGAGGTTTACGGATAAATACCAGATTGCCAGGAAGGAAAGGACATAGTATAATGAGCGCAAGTGAGCGAAGATGAGCTCGCTCATCGGCGCGAACGGTGAATGCTGATCATGGCTCGCAGAGCCATGATATAATGAGCGCAAGTGAGCGAAGACGAGCTTGCACATCGGCGCGAACGGTGAATGCTGATCATGGCTCGCAGAGCCATGATATAATGAGCGCAAGTGAGCGAAGACGAGCTTACTCATCGGTGCGAAGGTTGAATTCTGATCATGACGCGCAGAGTCATGATATATATAGAAGGGACTGGAAAACGATTCCGAATGTGAAAAGAGAGGCTAAATATGACCGTTGAAAAATTGCTGGAAGAACCAATATTTCAAAATCTGAAGGTGCTGAATAATAAGGCTGATTTAAGAAGAGAGATTTTCACGGTTGAGTCTACGGAAACGCCGGATGTTGCGTCTTATTTACCTGAGAATACGTTATTGATCACTACCGGAATGGCGTTTAAGGAGAACCAGGCCGGATTATGTGAGTTTATTCTCAGCCTGGACCGTCTGCCCTGTGCAGGATTGGCCATTAAGCTGGGGCGTTTTATCGACCGCCTGGAGCCGGAGGTTATAGAACTTGCAGACCAGTTGGGATTTCCTCTGATCCAGATCCCCTACAATATGACATTGGGGGAGGTTTTTCAGCAGTTACTGGCCTATATTTGGGATAACCAGAATGGGGAGCTGACCTTTGCCCTGAATACCCAGAAGAAATTCTCTGCCTTGCTTCTTCAGGGAGCCTCCATGGGCGTTATGATGAATAATCTGGGACTTGTCATTAAAAAACCGGCCGCACTGTTAAACCCCTTTGGTGAAGTGGAGGCGGCGACCCATACGTGTCAAAAAGAATACTTAAAAGCAGCACAAGGTCTGTTTTATGATCTGTCGTTTTATGAAAGAAAGACCGAAAGCTTTGAAAACTTCATCCATGTATCAAAAATCAAGGAAAAGGTCTCCATCTACCCAATACAGACGGTTGGGAAAAATCCTTACTATCTTTACATCTTTGGGGGCGAGGAAAAGGAAAATACCCTGTCAGGCATGGGGATCGAGCAGTTGGTGCTGGTGTTCGGCATCTTTTTATATAAGAACTTATATGTGAGATGCAATCCCTTAAAACAGAAGGAAGCGATCCTGCATATCCTTGTGAATAAGCATAGGAAAGAGCGGTGGTCCTCTGCCCAGTTGTTTACGGTAGGGGAAAAATATGGGTTAAAGCCGGCTGCCGGCTATAAAATAATCCTGGCAACCCTGGAGCCCTTTGGAGGAAGGGAATTTGATTTCCTGAACTTAAGTCACAGGGAGGAACGGTACATCCTAATATACGACTGGCTCAGCAGGAAGCTGCAGGAAAAATTCCATGGAGATATTATCATCTTTCCCGAGACGCTGACGTACCAGTATGTTTTGCTGATACAGGGGAATTACAGGGAGCTGGAGAACGTCCTGGAGGAGTATCACGAGGCGCTGCAGCGCTTTCTTCAGGTGTCTGTCACATTTTCCTTTGGTAACGGGGTCATGGAACTGGAAACCATTGACAATTCTTATAATACGGCATTGGAAAGCTACCATTACGGGGAAGAGAAGGAGAATATCCCTTATATTAAATACTTCAAATCAACCGATGCCAATGAACTGTTTAAAATGGTGTCCAGCGAGCAGATCAAAGGATACTGTTTATACCATCTGAAGGGTCTTACAAATCCTGAGGATGAGATGACTTTAGAGCTTAGAAGGACACTCAAAACTTATCTGGACTGCAGATGCAGCGTCACTGAGACTGCCAACCACATGTTCCTTCACAGAAATACCGTTAAATACCGGATTAAGAAATGCGAAGAAATTCTTGGAAGGGAAATCGTGGACGCCAATTACTGTTTCCAACTTCAGTTAAGTCTGGTGCTGTTGGAGCAGAATGGATGAAACTCACTTCTGATTGAGAACTTATTAAAATTGAAAAGTTTTTGCCCCCCTTAATATAGAGGAGAAATCGTTTCCTCACAGGCTGGATTCCTTATTTGATCAGCCGATAGCAAAGGGGGGCATTTTATTGATTTTACTGACGAAAAACATTTTGTCTGGTCTTTGAAGCCAGTTGGTCTGACCATATTTTTCTTTAACACGTTGAAAGCACTGTTTTAAGATGGAGAAGACCTATTTTGGATCAACTGTTTCTGCAGGCAACGGCCTGTTTTGCAGTTTTTCATCAATAAACCTGCGGTCATACAAATGTGCGGCAATCAGCACTACGAATATTGAACCTGCATTATGGACAAGGGCTCCGGTGGTTGGTGTCAAAACTCCGGCAATGGAAAGGAAAATCGCCGCAAAGTTGATGCAAAGGGACAAGGAGATACTGAGCTTAATGGTCTTAACCGCCTCATTGGACAGCTTTTTGACATAGGAAATCTTGCTGATATCATCGCCCATCAAGGCAATATCGGCAGCATCAACGGCAATGCCGCTTCCCATAGTTCCCATTGCAACGCCTACATTAGCGGTTTTAAGGGCCGGAGCGTCATTTATACCATCGCCGACCATGCAGATATTGCGTCCTTCCTCCTGCATTCTTTGTATTTTTTCCGCCTTTTGGGCAGGAAGGAGTCCGGCATGGACATCATGGATTCCAGCCTGATCTGCAAAATACCGGGCAGCCTGTTCATGGTCGCCTGTAAGCAATACCACCTGTGTATGCGCTTTTTTAAGCTCCTTTATTACTTCCTTTGATGTTTCCCGCAGGGTATCTGACAGAGTGACAGCTCCCACTAATTGTGTTTCATATGCAACAAGGACAACCGCTTTGCCCTGACTATGGAACCGGCTTAAGGTGATAGATGCAGCTTCTTCAATAGGGATTTGATGTTCCCTGATGAAATCCGGATTGCCGCACAGCAGCCGCTTTCCGTTTACCTCTGCCTTGATCCCTTTCCCAGGTATCATTTGAAAGTCCTTTGCCTGCATAAGCTCTGCCCCCTGCTCTTTCCCATAGGCGGTAATGGCTTTTGCTAAAGGGTGTTCAGAATAAACTTCCCCAGAAGCCGTTAAGCCCAAAAGCTGCTTTTGATCCATATCTTTAGAAAAGGGATAGATGTCCGTAACCACAAGATTGCCCTTGGTCAGGGTCCCGGTTTTATCAAAGGCAATGGTGTCCGCCCTTCCCATACGTTCAAGTGCGTCACCGGATTTAATGATAACGCCATATTTGGCTGCCTGGCCGATAGCTGCCATGACTGCTGTAGGCGTTGCAAGCACCAGGGCACAGGGACAGAAAACCACCAGCACGGTTACGGCGCGGACGATATCCTTTGAAGCAACCCCTGTGATGACCGCAATGAGCAGCGCAACAGGCACGAGCCAGGTGGCCCATTTGTCTGCGATGCGCTCCATGGGGGCTTTTTTGTCTTCCGCCTCCCGGACCATGCGGATGACCTTTTGAAGGGAACTATCTTCGCCAACCTTTGCTGCGCGGATGTCAACCGCACCGAAACGGTTGATCGTGCCGCAAAACACCCTGTCTCCAGGAACTTTATCAACAGGCAGAGACTCACCGGTCATGACAGCCTGGTCAATGGAGGTGCTGCCCCTTATGATCTCCCCATCCACCGGTATGGTTTCACCTGGGAGAATCCGCAGAATATCCTCCACCCTGATATCCTCCGCTTTTATCATTTCCTCTCTGCCGCCGATCATCCGGCGGCCCTGCTGTGGAGCAAGGCTGATCAGCTTCTCCAGCCCTCTTTTGGCCCGTTCGGCGGTCTTATCCTCCAGGATCGCGCCCATGGCCATGATAAAAGCAACCTCCCCTGCCGCAAAAATATCACCGATACCAATAGCAGCAAACATGGCAATGGAAATGAGCAGTGCGGAGGAGATCTTTTTCATGCCCGGATTGTGAACGATGCGCCATAGGGAGAGATAGACCAAAGGGATCCCGCAGATGATAATTGAAACCCAGGCCGGGTCGGCCGCTAGCTGTGTATCAGTAAGCATCAACACAAGGCTGCACAGGAGAAATGCGCCGCCAATAAGAGTCATGGAAACACCGGACAAACAGTCGTTTATTCGCTTCATCATCATTGAATCCTCCCTGTAGATACCGGCTTGCTGCTTTTTGCAAGGAATGGTATAATTTATTTCATACAGAACATTTTGTTAGATATTATTATAAATAGGACCGTGTCTGGCATCAATGGATAATTTCCATGGAATGTTTGTTACGGAACAGTTGATGCAGATTTGTTCGGAGGAGGTTTTTATGGATAGACGGCAGCAGAAAACAAGAGCTGCAATATTTGAGGCCTTTGGCACGCTGCTTTCCGCAAAGGGTTATTCAAAAATTACGGTTCAGGATATCATTGATGAGGCCAACGTGGGCAGAACAACATTTTATGCCCACTTTGAAACAAAGGATGACCTGTTAAAAGAAATGTGCTCTGATTTGTTTTCCCATGTTTTTTCAGATTCCCTAAGCGCGGAAAGCACTCATGATTTTTCCATGAAAACAGGCAATCCCTCTGCAATGATCACTCATATTCTCTATCACCTGCTTGACAATAAGAGAAACATTATTGGTATCCTGACCTGTGAAAGCGGCGAATTATTTTCAGGCTTTTTCAGGCAATATCTCAATGAGCTGATGGCTGTGCGGCTGTTGGGTGACGGGCACTTATGCAGCCAACATCTACCTCGTGAATTTCTTGTAAATCATATTTCCAGTTCCTTTGTGGGCATGGTGCAGTGGTGGATCAAAAACCGCCTGGCTCAGACCCCGGAAGAACTGGCTGATTATTTTATGGCGGTTATTTCTCCTGTAATTTATTAGGCTTTGAAACAGCCGGTAAATCCAATGGAGGTTTATTGTTTTTACTCATAATAAATGCTATGATAAAAAAGATCATAATCAGCGGAGAAAAGAGGAAAAGTATGAAATTGATTCTAATAAGGCACGGAGAACCGGACTACTCCATTGATTCTCTTACAGAGAAAGGATGGAGAGAGGCAGACTTGCTTTCTGAACGGATGGGGAAGCAGCCTGTTTCCGCATTTTACTGCTCTCCCCTTGGCAGAGCAAAGGATACTGCAAAGGCGACCTTGGATAAATCAGGCGCTGAGGCAGAGATACTGCCCTGGCTCAGGGAATTTTATGCGCCGGTGGAGGACGGGGGCAGTGGAACCAAACGCATACCCTGGGATTTTATGCCCGGATATTGGACGAATCGGGAGGAGCTTTACCACAGGGACTTATGGTTTGAAAATGAGAGGATGAAAACAGGGCCTGTCAAAGAGGAATATGAGAAAGTGGCTGCCGGTCTTGATGAAATTTTAAAGAAACATGGCTATGAGAGAGAGGGCAGGATGTACCGGGCTGTTCCGGGAAGTGACGACACTATCGTCCTTTTCTGCCATTTCGGCGTAATCTGCGTTATGCTGTCTCATCTGTTGGGAATCCCGGCACCACTATTGTGGCAGGGCTTTTTTCTGGCGCCATCCTCTGTCACCACACTGGAAACAGAAGAGAGACTGGAGGGGGAGGCCTATTTCCGGTGTAAGGGAGCAGGAGACACGGCCCATTTATACGCGAAAGGCGAGCCAGGCTCAAACTCCGGCTTTTTCCCAAGACAGACCGGCCGGTATTCTGATTAAAATTTCAAAAGGAGATTTGCCGGATACCGGGCAGACATAGAAAAAATGAATTTGGCACATATTACAGTTAATAAAATTGTGGAAATGTTCTTCATCATGGTGATCGGCGCAGCCGCGTTAAAAACAGGATTCGTAGAAACAGGAACCAGTAAAAAAATGTCCGGGCTCCTGCTGAATGTGGTTACCCCCTGTATGATCATCATGTCCTACCAGATGGAATTTGACAAAGACCTGTTAATAGGCCTGGTTGTCACGGTGGGATTATCCGGGGCCAGCCTTATTCTGTCCATCCTCCTTTCCGGAATTCTGGTAAAGACCAGGGAGAATCCGGACATGGCAGTGGAAAGAATGTCCATGGTCTATTCCAACTGCGGTTTTATCGGCATTCCCATTGTCAATGGATTGTTGGGAACAAAGGGCGTGTTCTTTATGACCGCTTATATAACCGCATTTAATATCCTGATCTGGTCCCATGGAATCATGCTCATGAAGGGAAAGGCCGGGGATATAAAGTCCACCATGAAAAATCTCATCAATCCCTCCACCGTGGCAATCGGAGCCGGAATTCTCTTTTTTGTAACGGGAATTCATCTGCCGGAGGTAATGGGGAATCCTCTTTCAATGATCGGAGCCATGAATACGCCGGTGGCAATGCTGATTTCAGGAATGAATCTGGCGGAAAGCCAACTGCTTTCCTGTCTGAAAAATCCCAGAACCTATATGATCAGCGCCGCCAAACTCTTTGTGATCCCTATGATAACCCTGCTGCTTCTCATGGCAGTCAAAGTGGATTATGCCATTGCAATCACGATTTTAGTCGCCTCCGCCTGCCCCAGCGGAGCAACGGGAGCCATGTTTGCCCTGCAGTATAATAAGGACAGCCAGTATGCCTCAAAATTATTGGCAGTAACAACGGTCTTATCACTGGTCACCATACCTGCCATTATGCTGGTTGGAGGCCTGGTTTTATAAACAAGGAAGATAAAACGGGAAAACGCCCTGCAGAATTTTTTAAAGCCTGCAGGGCGTTTTGTATCTTGTCCTTATGAAACAAACAAAAATTTACCGTAACATTGTGCCGCTTTTCATTTCCCCTGTATTCCATGAAAGTGGTAAAGTAAATATAACATAAAAAATAAGTGAGGAGGAAGTGTATGAAGATTTTAGCCATCACGGCATGTACGGCGGGGATTGCACATACGTACATTGCTAAGGAGAAGCTGGAAAATGCGGCAAAGGAACTGGGAGATCATATTAAGGTGGAAACCCAGGGCTCCATTGGGGTGGAAAATGAGTTGACGCCCCAGGAAATCCGGGAGGCAGATGTGATCCTGATTTCCGCGGATATCCGGGTAAACAAAGACCGTTTTTCAGGAAAGCCGGTGGTAGAGATCCCCATCAGCATGGTAATGAAATCCCCCAAAGGAGTGATCTCAAAGATCCACGAAAAAATGGGAAAGTAGCCGGAGTGTAGCAAAGAAAAGAATATGGAAAAAGAGGGGAATACAATGGCAAAGCAAAAACTTGATATTAAAAAACATGTAATGACGGGAATTTCTTATATGATACCCATTGTTGTATGCGGAGGGATCCTCAGCGCGCTGGCAAAGGGGTTTGGCGGTTATGACATCGGCAGCGCCATAGAAGCAGGGGCAACGCCGTTTTCCAATTTAAATCCCTTTTCCTGGATCGGATTTTGGTGGGGCATTAATAAGTTAGGATCCATAGCAATGGATTTTGCAGTAGCGGTAATGACGGCCGGTGTAGCTTATTCCATTGCAGGGCGGCCCGGGATCGTACCTGGCATAGTCATCGGTTACTGCTCGTCCCAATCCAAGGCAGGATTTCTAGGGGGACTGCTGATGGCTTTTATCATCGGCGCCTTTGTAAACTGGATGAAGACCTGGAAGCTTCCCAAGTGGTGTGTAGGGCTGATGCCGGTTATGTTCATACCTGTGATATCTACCCTGGTATGCGGTATGATTTTCCTCTGTGTCTTCTCCATCCCCCTGGCCTTTATTATGAACGTGTTCCAGCAGTGGATCATTTCCTTAAACGGAGGGGCAAAAGCTGTAATCGGAGGAGTGATCGGTGCCTGTATGGGATTTGATATGGGCGGCCCCATTAACAAGACGGCTTCCATGGCTGCCAACGCCCTGGGAACAGATGGCATCAACGGACCTATGGCTGCAAAAATCATCGGAGGAATGACTCCTCCTATCGGAATTTTTATCGCCACCTTACTGAGGAAAAACAAGTTTTCAAAAGTGGAACTGGAAACTGCAAAAACAGCGCTTCCCATGGGCCTTTGCTTTATCACGGAAGGTGTCCTTCCCTTTGCAGCGGCTGACCCTGCAAGAGTGATCCCCAGCAGCATGATCGGTTCTGCTGTGGCAGGAGCTATTGCAGTAGGTATGGGCTGTGAATCCGTGGCAGGCCATGGTGGTATATTCGTGGTTCCCATGATGAAGAACCCTCTGTGGTTTTTAATTGCCCTGGTTATCGGTTCTGCGGTGACGGGAGTCATTTATGCAGTTCTTAAGCGTCCTTTAAGCGAACAGGTGGAAAAGGAAGAGGAAGAACTTGACTTTGATCTGGATATTAATATCCAGTAAGGCTGAGGATAATACAAAACGCCCTGTGGGCATACCTTAACATCCGGTGAAACGGGGGTGGGTTCTGCTCAAAAGCATGGCAATAATCCTAGAAAGGACAAGAAAAACATGTTAGTATCAATGAAAGCCATCCTTGATGATGCAAATAAAAATTACTACGGGGTTATGGCTATGAACAGCATTAACATAGAGATGGCCAGAGCGGGAATCATGGCAGCAGAAGAGGAGCATTCTCCCATCATCCTGCAGTTTGGGCCCGGGCAGATGAAAAACCATGCCCATGCGGAGGAAATGCTTCCTGTAATAAGAGAGCTGGCCTCCAGGGTTCATGTGCCGGTGGCCTTAAATCTTGACCATGGGTCTGATTTTTACATTATTACGGACTGCATCAACCGGGGATTTACAAATGTCATGTACGATGGCTCCTCCCTGCCTTATGAAGAAAACGTAAAACGTACGGCGATCATCACCGCTCTTGCCCATGGTGTGGGCTGTTCCGTGGAAGGAGAGCTGGGCCATGTGGGCCAGGCGGATCATGAGGACGATGCGGATATTGATTTGTATACAGATCCTGAATTAGCCATGGATTTTGTGGAACAAACAGGCATTGATGCCCTGGCTGTGGCAATCGGTACGGCTCACGGGGCCTATCCCAAGGGAAAGATACCGAAGCTGGATTTTGAACGCCTTCACCAGTTGAAGGAGACTTTAAAAATGCCGTTGGTGCTTCACGGCGGCTCCGGATCCGGGGAAGAGAATTTAAAGAAAGCAGTGGCCGGGGGAATCAATAAGATCAATGTGTGCACCGATGCCTTTGAGGCAGGGAAAGCAGCTATGTTAAAGGAGCTTGAGGGGAATCCGGGAATGGATTATATGCACCTTTGCATGGCGGCGGAAGCCGGAATCAAGGAGTTTGTAAAGGACTACATGAAAGTGATCGGTTCCAGCGGCAGATACATTTATGGAGAAGCAAAGCAGGCAGGAAATGAGTAATTCCTAAAAGACAGGGGTGTTAACTTGAAGGAAGATAAGAACGCATTATATAACAATAAAATATTGCAGTGCCTGATAAGTGGAGACACATATACCATACTGCAGCTTGCCGATAATGTGGGATTATCTGAAAAAACGGTGAGGACCCGTATTAAGCAGCTTGAGGAATGGCTGGAGGCGGAAGGGCTTGGGAAAATAGAGAAAAGGCCGGGAACAGGGATTTGGCTGGAGCTTGACGGCAGGCAGAAAAAGATGCTGGAAGAACGTCTGGAACAGGGGGAAGACCCTGCCGGGGATTTAGAAAACCGGAATAAGCAGCTTATGGGCAAGCTCCTAAAAATGAGGCCAGGTGAAGTCCTGACCCTGCAGAAGCTGGCAGACAGCCTCTATTTAAGCCCTCCCACCGTCAGCAACCTGCTGAAGAACATATCAGACTGGTTTGAAAAACGGAATATAAGAATAACAGCAGTAAGGAATAAAGGGGTATGCCTGACCGGGAAAGAGTACAGCTTCCGGATCGCAATCAAGGATTATATGCTGGAAATGCTGCCGGAAGTCATGGAAGCCCTGTTGGGTACTTATGCGCCGGGAGTGGATGCGGCCCGCATCCGGCGCATGATCGTAGAGGCAGAAAACGCCTGGAGGATCGAACTGGCCGACCATTCCTTTAAAATGGTATGGATCATGGCATGTTTGTCCGTTGCCCGAAAGTGGCTGGACGACGGGCTGCTTTCCAGCAATATGCAGGAAGAGAATATCCAGCGCTACAATGAATATTCCTTTGCCGAATCCATTTACCAGAGGATCGGAAAGGAATATCAGGTGGACTTATCAGAGGATGATACCATCCTTCTGGCAGTACTGCTGCTTTCTGCCAAAAAGCTGAAGAGCTTTACAGATGTCCGCGAAGAGGATTATGCCATGCAGTATGACAGGAATCTGGAGTACTTTGTAAAGCTGGTGATCGAAACCATTGACTCTGTGCTGGATGCAGACCTTTCCGGAGATCAAATGCTGTATGAAGGCCTGCTGATCCACATGAGGTCTGCCATCTTCCGGATGAAATATTCCACAGTGGCGGGAGACAGCATCAGCAAATATGTGAAAAGTGAATACAAGCAGACTTTTCTGGCCGCCTGGTCCACCAGCAGCTTATTTGAGGAATATTACGACGTACAGGTGACGGAGGATGAGCTGGCCGGGATCGCTCTTTATATCCAGGCCGCCATAATCCGCAGGAAAAAGGGGAGGCCATTGACCGCTTTGCTGGTGAGTCAGAGAGGAATGGCGGCCTGCCAGCTTTCCATTGAGATGATCAAGTACAGCATCCCTGATATCACCGATGTGCAGGCAGTAAGCCGTCATGATTTTAAACTGTCCCTTCATCCGGAAACAGATATTATAATTGATGGCTCCGGTCTGGATTTGCAGGATTCCAGGGTGGTTACGGTGGGAGAACGTATAAGTGAAAAGGAAATCGAGATCATACGCCGGAAAGCTGCCCAGGTTTCCAGGCTGAGGAGCAGGCCGGATTTCCAGTTTAACAGTTTATGCCACCAGTTGTTTGAGGTGGACTTAATCCTGATTAAGCCTCAGGTCAGGAATAAGGACCAGTTGATCACTATGATGGTAAAGAGGCTGGAAGAAAAGGGAGATGTGACTCAGAATTATCTGGAAAGCGTATTTGACAGGGAAAGGGCCACGACAACAAGCATAGGCAGAGGAATCGCCATCCCTCATGGAAACATGGCAGAGGTAAATGAATCCCGCATTGTGGTGGCTATTTTAGATGAGCCGGTCAAGTGGCATGAGGATATGGTGGATACCATATTTCTGCTTGCTATAAAAATGACATCAAAATTTGAGATAAAACGGACAAAGCAGTTTTATAAAGATTTTCTGCTGCTTACAGAGAATGACGACAACATGGAGGCAATGAAACGGCTGGAATCATCTCTGGAGGTCTATCAGTATTTTATCAAGTAAGGGGAGAAACAAGATGGCAGTAAAAGAGATTCTGGATAAAAGAGTCATTGATTTAAAGATGAAGGCAGGTAATAAGGATGAGGTAATCCGCCATCTGGCAGGACTCCTTAAAAAAGCAGGATACGTAGAGGATCTGGAAGGCTATATTAAGGATGTGTATTTAAGGGAAGAAGAAGGGATCACAGGAATCGGGGGACATGTGGCCATCCCCCACGGAAAATCCGACTTTGTGGATAAGGTAGGGATCGCTGTGGGAAGAACCCGGCAGATGGTGGAATGGGAGTCCTATGACGAGGAGCCTGTGGACCTTTTCTTCCTGTTTGCCGTGCCTTCCGACAGCGGCGGTGCAAAAGATCACCTGCGCCTGATCGCAGAGCTGGCAGGCAAGCTTGGAAATGAGGCCATCATGAAGAAGCTCCAGGCTGCGTCCACTTATGAAGATTTACTGGACGCATTTTCATAGAGAAGGGGAAAGGAGGTATGACAATGGAAATGAGAGAGATAGGGAAATCAGGAATCAGGACCAATGCCTTTGCCCTGGGCTGCTGGGCAATCGGCGGCGGAGAATGGTGGGGAACCAATGACGATGAAATGTCGGTGAAAACCATTTTAAAGGGCCTGGATCTGGGAATCAACTGGATCGATACTGCCAGGGTATACGGGTTTGGCCACAGTGAGGAAGTGATCGGGCAGGCGTTAAAGCAGACGGACCGCAGCCGTGTCATCCTTTCCACCAAATGCGGCCTCCAGTGGTATGACAATGGAGGAGAAGTGCATTTTACAAAAGAAGGCCATACCATTTCCAGGGATTTATCCCCCAGGGCCATACGGAGAGACTTGGAATTGAGCTTAAAAACCCTGGGAACGGACTACATTGATGTGTATTATACACACTGGCAGTGCAAGACCTACGGTCTGGTTCCTGTGGCAGAGACTATGGGAGAGTTATTAAGGATGAAGGATGAAGGAAAGATCCGGGCCATTGGCGCCTCCAATGTGGATCTGACTGTCCTTAAGGACTATGTGGCGGCAGGGGAACTGGATGTGATCCAGGAAAAGTTCAGCATCCTGGACCGAAAAGCTGAAACAGGCCTGCTTCCCTTCTGTGAGGCAAACGGGATCACCCTTCAGACCTATTCCCCCATTGAACAGGGACTTCTTGCCGGAAAAGCGGCCGATGATTATATACCAAAAAAGGGAGAGGTCCGGGACGGTAAAGCCTGGTGGAAGCCGGAGAATATCAGGACTGCAAATGAGATGCTGGCAGGATGGAAGGACCTGACAGACAAATACCAGTGCAGCCTTGCAAATCTCTGCATCAAATGGAACTCCATGGTATCCCCGAATATTAACGTGCTTTGCGGCGCAAGGAAGCTGTCCCAGATAGAGGATACGGCAAAATCCATGGACATTCCTCTGTCCCAGGAGGACTTTTTAAGGATGAGAAGGGATGCTGACAAGGCAGTAGAAAAACAGGTTTAGACAAAGAACACAGACGGAAAGGAATGGAAATAAATGAAAATCGCATTACTAAATGAATTCAGCCAGGCACCTAAAAACGAAATTATATTAAAGGAATTAAAGTCCGTGACAGAACCAATGGGGCATAAAGTCTATAACACAGCCATGGAAAAGCCCCTGACAGATCAGGATGTGCCGGAGGCATACACAAAGGAAAATCCAAGGCTCACCTATCTGCACTTAGGCATTCAGGCGGCCCTTCTTATAAACTCAGGAGCAGTTGATTTTGTGGTCACCGGCTGCGGTACAGGGCAGGGAGCCCTGATGTCCTTAAACATGTATCCAGGAGTTGTGTGCGGCTACTGCATAGAGCCTACGGATGCCTATCTGTTTTTACAGATCAATAACGGGAATGCCCTGTCTCTTCCTTATGCCAAGGGCTTTGGCTGGGGAGCAGAGCTGAACTTAAATAATATTTTTGCCAGAGCATTCGGTTCTCCAAAGGGGATGGGATACCCGGAGGAAAGGAAAGAGGCTCAGAACAGGAATGCCAACCTTCTTTTTGAGGTGAAAAAGCAGGTGGCAAAACCGCTTCTGGAGGCATTAAAAGCCCTGGATCCCCAGATGGTAAGGGAATGCATGATCCCAAGATTCCTGGACTGCTTTTATGAAGGCTGTAAGGATGAAGAAATCAGAGCATTTGTGGATCAGATAGCCGCAGGTGCAAATCAATAGATTAAACAAAAGTAATTCCCGGAAAAAATACAAGGTGTCTTTTTTCAGAAACATGTACCTAAAGGGTTTGATGTGTTACTGGATGCCCTGACTCTATTTTCTTGCCCTCCTTTTTGTATTATAATTTATACAAAAAGGAGGGTTTCATATGAATAAAAAAATTAAGATTGTAACCATTGGAGGAGGCTCCAGTTACACTCCTGAATTAATGGAAGGATTTATTAAGAGAAAAGATGATCTTCCCATTAAAGAAATCTGGCTGGTGGATATTGAGGCTGGAAAAGAAAAACTTGAAATTGTGGGCAATCTGGCAAAGCGCATGGTAAAGGCAGCAGGACTGGACTGGGAAGTTCACCTGACATTAGACAGACGGGAAGCTTTAAAGGATGCTGATTTTGTAACCACTCAGTTTCGTGTGGGCCTGTTGGACGCACGTATCAAGGATGAGAGAATTCCTTTGTCTCACGGCATTCTGGGCCAGGAAACCAATGGGGCCGGAGGCATGTTCAAAGCATTCCGTACCATTCCGGTTATTTTAGACATTGTAAAGGACATGAAAGAGCTGTGTCCCAATGCATGGCTTGTTAATTTTACAAATCCCTCCGGCATGGTAACAGAAGCGGTTATGCGCTATGGCAATTGGAATAAAGTGGTAGGTTTATGCAATGTTCCCATTCTTTGCAGAAAGATTGCGGCAGGAACCTTAAAAGAAAACGAGGAGGATCTGTTCTTCCGTTTCGGCGGCTTAAATCATTTCCACTGGCACAGGGTATGGGACAGGACCGGTGAGGAAAAGACCAATGAGGTACTTGAAACGGCTTATACCAGTGTAGAGAATATGAAAAATGCGCTGAAAAGCTTTACAAGCGCAAATTCCGGAGTGCAGAACATTCCAAATATCTCGTTTTTACCGGAACAGATTTTAAACCTTGGAATTATTCCCTGCATGTACCATAGATATTATTATATTACTGATGATATGCTGCAGGAAGAATTGGGAGCCTTTTCAAAAGGCGAGACCCGTGCCGAACTGGTAAAACGTACTGAGGCCGAATTGTTTGAACTGTATAAAGATCCTAATCTGAGCATCAAACCGCCTCAGTTAGAAAAACGAGGGGGAGCTTTCTATTCTGACGCAGCCTGTGAGTTGATTAATTCTATTTATAATGACAAGCGCACTCATATGGTAGTCAGCACGAGAAATAATGGAGCCATTTCAGATCTGCCCGATGATGTAGTGGTGGAAGTGAGCAGCATTATAACTTCAGGCGGCCCGGTTCCCATTTCCTGGGGCTCCTTTGAACCTTCCAGCAGAGGTCTGTTGCAGTTAATGAAAGACATGGAATTAACTACCATTAAAGCAGCGGTAACCGGTGATTACGGAACTGCCCAACAGGCATTTACCATAAATCCTCTGGTTCCCAGCGGCAAAATTGCCAAGACGGTATTGGATGAATTGTTACTGGCTCATAAGGAACATTTACCCCAGTTTAAAAAGGTTATTGATCGTCTGGAAGCTGAGAACACCTAAGTTTCCATTTGTCTCTATTAGTTTCGGCTTTAAAAGGAGTCATTGCATACTGACGCAAAAGTCAGATGTAATGGCTCCTTTTGTCGGTTAAGGCATTCCTGTTCGTTGAAAATACAGCCCTTTTATGTTAAAATGAAAAAAACACTCTGCAACAGCAAATTGGAACAGGAGATTTTGCTCAATAATATAAAAGGCGGTAGGGGAATATGATGATGTTTTCTAATCAGGTACTGGACCAATTTAGCGAGCTTGATTATGAGGTTTATAATTTCATTTTAAAAAACAGTGAGAAGATTCCCTATATGACCATCCGGGAATTTGCCAATGAGGCCCATGTGTCCACAACGACCATCACCCGGTTTTGCAGGAAAGTAAACTGTAATGGATTTTCTGAGTTTAAGATCCGATTGAAGATGGAACAGGAGGGCACCAAGAAGAGCCGGCAGGGATTCGATTTCAGCTCAATTCTGGATTTTTTCCAAAGGATCGGGACGGAATCCTTTCATGAACAGCTTAGGTCTATCGCCAATATTATCGCAGAAAAGAAGCAGATTATTTTTCTCGGAATAGGCAATTCGGGAATCATTGCTGAGTATGCAGGCCGGTATTTCTGCAATATCGGCATATTTGCCACGGGGATAAATAATCCCATGTTTCCTATTAACCTGGAATTTCCAAAAGAAAGCATTATTATTATTCTTTCTGTGGAAGGGGAAACGGATATACTCATTGAGAATTCAGAGATCATTAAACAGTGCAACAGTACGGTAGTATCAATTACCAACAGTAAAAACAGTACATTGGCCCGGATTTCCGATTATAATATTTCTTATTATATTCAGGGGGAACGGACCGACTATAAGAAGATGAAGGTGGATATAACCTCCCAGATACCGGCAGTATACATTGTAGAAGCTTTGGCTAAGCTGACGGTGCAGAGGAAACAGGAGTAAAAATGGAATAGGAAACTCTTGCCGGGGCCGGTCAGAAGGGCAGAGTTTTCATAAGAAAAGATAATAATGGGGAAATCGTACCCTGCAGGCGAAGCACAAAAAGAAGCTGTGTTTCGCTTGCAGGGTATTTTTATGTATAATATAGCAGATAAACTCCTATGTTAAAAAGTTCCTGATTCAATGGGGAAGATTTCCATATGGAGTTTAAATCAGACGGATGATAGGATTAAGTCAGGAGATGGGTGCCATGAATACAAGGTTGACGGAAATTCTGAATATGCTGATGCCAGGATGTTACGTGACTGCAAAGGAACTGGCAGAAAGGTTGGGGATCAGTACAAAAACGGTTGGAGTAAGGATAAGAGAATTAAATGAGAGGGCGGCCGCTTATGGTTTTTCCGTGGAGGCAAAGCCAAGATACGGATATGTTCTGATTCTCCATGAAAACAGTTGCATGGAGGATTTCATTTCCCGGGAAGGGCAAAGGGACCGGATCCCCTCCGGCGCTAAGGAGAGGGTCAACTATCTGCTGGCCTATCTGGTTAATTACGATGACTATATCAGGCTGGATGACTTATGTGAGTTTCTGTATATTTCCAGAGCGACTCTTACAGGTCCTTTAAAAGAAGCGGAGGAGATCTTAAACCGGTACGGGATTCATCTGGACAGAAGGCCCAATTACGGCATTCGGGCGGAAGGGGATGAATTTGATTTCAGAAGGTGCATCGGAGATTACTTTGTCAAAAGAAATATGCTTGAGGAAAATGGAGAGCAGCAGAAGAAAGAACTGGAAGAAATGGGAGCTGTTATTTTTCCCATGTTAAAAAAGTATGACATCCACCTGTCTGAAACGGCGTTTGAAATATTTGCTATCCAGATTTACATTGCGGCAAAGCGGATCAGACGGGGACGTCTGGTGAGAATGCCGGAAAACAGCGGATCGGTTTTAGGGGACAGGGAGTGGGATTTTGTAAAGGAGCTGCTTGGGGAGCTGGGCAGAAATTTTAAAATCAAATATAACCAGGATGAAGCCGACTATACGGCCGTCTGGCTGGCAGGAAAACGCATGATTGGCAACGAGGAAAAGGATGAAGTGAATTTTGTGATCAGTGAAGAGATTGACTGTCTTGTTTCCCAGATGCTGAAGCTGGTGGACCGGGATTTTAAAATGGAATTTAGCAGCCATTTTGACGTTCGTATGCTGCTGAACCAGCATATGGTCCCCTTTGACATCCGTATGCGTTACAACATTCCGGTCAGTAACCTTCTTTTTAAGGATATTCTGAAAAGGTATTTTTTTGAGTATATCATGGCAGTTTCAGCCTGTACAGTTCTGGCAGAATGGTATCAAAAGCCTGTTCCGGAGGAGGAAATCGGTTATTTTGCCTTGATTTTTGCCCTGGCAGAAGAGCAAAAAAAGAAAAAGGAGGAGAGGAAAAACATTCTGATCGTATGCAGTACGGGAAGAGGAAGTTCCCGGCTTTTAAAGCTCAGATACGGTCAGGAATTCGGGGAGTATTTAAACTACATATATATATGCGATCTTCCGGGACTGGAAAGTTTTGATTTTAATAAGGTAGAGTATGTTTTCACAACAGTGCCCATTAACCGGTATATTCGAAAACCCATTATTGAAATAGGTCTTTTCCTGGAAAGTGAGGACATCCCGGCCATCAGGACCGCACTGGAAAGTGGGAGAAAAGGCATTCTGATGAGGTATTATAAGCGGGATTATTTTTTTACGGATATATGGGGAGAAACAAGGACAGAGGTCATTAGAAATTTATGCGAAAGAATCGGCAGGAAGAGGAGCCTTCCCAAAGGATTTTACGAAGCAGTTTTAAAGAGAGAGGATATGGCCCAGACAGACTTTGGCAACCTGATTGCAATTCCCCATCCCTGTGAGGTGATGACGGAGGAAACCTTTGTTTCTGTAGCCATCCTTAAGGAACCGGTTCTATGGTCCAGGCATCGGGTCCAGGTGGTGCTTCTTGTCTCAATTGGGAAGGAAGAGGAGAACGGGATCTCGGATTTTTACAAATATACATCAAAGCTGGCCCTTAGCAAGAATGCTGTACAGGAATTGATTCTGAAAAAGGATTTCGATGTTTTGATCCGGCTGCTGCAGGAATTTCCTGAATAGGAAGATATAGAAAAATACAGGAGGATAGAAGGAATGACAACAGAAACCATTGTAATGGAGCTGGTCGTAAAGGGGGGAAATGCCAGGAGTAATGCCATATTGGCGATCCAGGCAGCAAGGGAAAAGAATTTTGAAAAGGCTTCCGCTCTCATGGAGGAGTGCCGCAGGGCTCTGCTTTCCGCTCATGAGGTACAGACAAAGCTGATCCAGGAAGAGCTAAACGGAGAAGGAGAAACCAGGATGAGCCTGATCATGATACATGGCCAGGATCATCTGATGAATGCCATGACCGTACAGGATCTGGCGGAGCAGATGATCGAAATGTACCGTATTATGTATAACAACAAAAACAGCAAAGGAGATGAAAATTTATGAAGATTGTCTTAGCCTGTGCGGCAGGAATGTCAACCAGCATGTTAGTGGAGCGTATGAAAGAAAGTGCGGATCAAAAAGGAATGGAGCTGCAGATCGAGGCAGTGCCCGTAACTTCTCTTTCCTCTCATACGGAAGGAACAGATATCATCCTCTTAGGTCCCCAGGTAAGCTACATGGAAGAAAAAGTAGCGGCTGATTTTCCGGACATCCCTGTAAAGGTCATTGAAATGATGGATTATGGCATGATGAATGGAGAAAAGGTTCTTGCAGATACACTTAGCCAGATGGGCCGGTAAAGAAATACCCTGCGGGTATCCCTTTATGCCCCAAAAGCATGGGCGGAGAAATGAAACACCCAGCGGGTATCCCTTTATGCCCAAAAAACATGGGCGAAAAAAAGAAAGGAGAAAATGGTATGGCAGTAACAAATGATAAAAAAAGCATTATTCAGAAGCTTACAATGAGCATGGGCAGGTTTGCATCGGCCCGTTATGTGAAGGTCATTTCAGCAGGAATGATGGGGATCATGCCTGTTTCCCTGGCAGGCAGTTTATTTATGATCATAACCACCCTGAACTTCATGCCCCAGCCAGTTAAGGATTTTTGTACCCTGGGATCAACGGTCACTTTAAGTTTGATCACCATCTACACCCTTATATCCCTGACAATAGCCATGGCCAATGAATGCAAACAGGAGGTTTTGCCCTCTGTCATCATTTCCTTTTCCTGCTTTCTGGCAGTGACTCCTATCCAGAAAATGTTTGCAGAAGCAGTGGAAGGCGCAAAGACGGCCAATGTCATCAACATCAGTTACCTTGGTTCCCGGGGAATGTTTGTGGGGATCATCGTGGCCCTTGTGGCAACACGGGCCTATGCCTATTTCATTGACAAGAACGTCTATATCCATATGCCTGCTGCAGTGCCAAAGGGAGTTTCGAAGATTTTTCAGGCCATTGTGCCTGCATTCTGTATCCTGTTTTTCTTCCTCACTGTGGACAGTATTATTAAAATGACGCCCTTTGAAAACATGCATGATCTTATTTACAAGATTTTGCAGACTCCGCTCCAAAATCTTGGAGGCTCCATTGTTTCCGCTTGTATTCTTTATGCGGTATCGGAATTTCTGTGGTTTTTTGGGATCCATGGCTCCAATGTATCCAATGTTTTTCTTAACGCCCTGTTTGCCACCCAGGCATATGAAAACGCAGAAGCAATCCTTGCAGGGGAAATGCCCGGGCATGTGATCAATATGTTTTTCCTTGAATCCTTTAAAGGGCCGAGAGCCCTTGCCCTTGCCATATTGCTGGTATGGTACTGCAGAAGCCAGCATATGAAGAGCATTGGAAAGGTAGCCATCATACCCAGCGTTTTCGGAATTACGGAGCCTATGAAATTCGGAATCCCCATGGTGCTGAATGTCTGGCTGATAATTCCCATGACTCTTGCCCCGGTGATCAGCATCCTCATCGCTTATGCTGCGACCTTGGCCGGATTTTTACCCATTGTCAGCGCAAATGTATCAAGAGCGCTTCCTCCGCTGCTGCAGGGGTTCCTTGTGGCAGGGTGGCAGGGCGCTTTGGTACAGCTTATACAGCTTTTTGCAATTATTGCTCTTTACCTCCCATTTATATACCGGGTGGATAAGGAAGCAAAAGAGAAGGAAAACGGGGCACAGTAAGTGTGCTCAAGGAGGAAACATGCAATGGACAGATATATTTCTTTTGACGGAACCTTTAATTTCCGCGACATGGGAGGTTTTTATACGGAGGAAGGACGGCGGGTAAAAACGGGCCTGGTGTTTCGTTCTGATGCACTCCATAAGTTGTCAGATGAAGATTTAAAAAAGATGGAGAAAATGAATATCCGCACGGCAGTGGATTTCCGTACCCCAACTGAAAGAGAGCTTCATCCGGACCGGCTCCCTGGGAGAGTCCGGCTGGCGGTATTGTCTCCTGACGGGGAAACGGCAGCTTTGGCCAGCGCTTCTCACAGGGATGATGAAGGGAAGATCGCAAGACTGGCAGAGTGGGAGAAAACTTCTGAGGGCCATGAATTTCTGGTAAAGAATTTAAACTCCATGGAAGGGCAGATGCGTGCTTTTGTAACATCAGAAAACAGCATACAGGCATATTCTTCTTTTTTAAAGCTTCTGACAGATACTTGTTTGGTTCCTCTGGTTTTTCATTGCAGGGGAGGAAAGGACCGCACCGGCTGGGCAGCCGCCCTGTTTCTTTCCATCATGGAGGTTCCCAGAGAGGAGATCATCGGGGATTATTTAAAAACCGCCCAGTATAACAGGGAACGCAATAAAAAGCGCATGGACCAGTACCGTAAGTATACGGATAACAAGGTGATCCTTGATTATCTTTCCAGTCTTATGGAGACAAAGGAGTCTTATATCAGAGCTGCTTTTGAGGAAGTGGACAGGCTGGGAGGAATGGAGGCCTATCTGGATCAGGCGTGCAGATTTTACGGGGCTGACAGAAAACGGCTTAAGGAGATTTATTTGGAATAGAGTGGAAACCGCAGATTTTTCCGATATCAGGCGATGAAGGGCCAGGGGGCATCATTTTTTTAATGATGTCCCCTTTTAAGCGGAAAAGAAAGGTCCCCATGATCCCTTGTACAGATGATATTAAACTGGACAGATTTATTGGGATATGTATAATAGGATTAAGGGGATTTAAAGTTACCAAGGTTGTTTTTACTGAACATGCAATGGGGTGCAGGGAGGGAAGATGAAAACATTTGATTATACGGTAAGGGAACGGTCTGGGATTCATGCCAGGCCGGCGGTAAAGCTGGCAGTAGAGAGCCAGAAATATGACAGTAAGATTATAATTTTCCTTGATGGAAAAACTGCCGATGCTTCTGATGTGATGGCTATTATGGGGCTGAATATCAAATTCGGTGATATCATAAGGGTGGAGATCACCGGCGCAGACGAAGACGTGGCATATGACGGACTGCGGAATTTTTTCTTTGGAAATCCAAACCTGACAGACAGTTGTCATATTTGATGAGGTATATTAATATCATAAACGGCTAAAGGAGGGGGAAGACATGGCTTTTGATTACAAGAAAGAATACCGGGAATTTTACATGCCTGCACAGAAACCAGGTATTGTTGATATTCCCCTGATGAATTATCTGGCAGTGAGGGGGATGGGGAACCCAAACGAGGAAGACGGCGAATACAGCAGCGCCCTTGGTATGCTGTACGGCATGGCTTATACAATAAAAATGAGCTATGAAAGAATTGACTTCATGCAATGGAAATAATGTATAATTTATAACAGATCGGAAGAAAAACCATGGAAGCAACCGGATATCCGTAAGGCTGCTTCCATGGTTTTTTCTGCTTCCATGCCTTTAAGAAACGATTTTTCTGATATACTTAAAGGATAGGATGCAGTATTTATAAAATTTGCACGTGGTGAGTGCAAATATATATTTGTATTGATTTTTAAGTACCATTATAATAAATTCAGGCCTGATAACGGAAAGGAATTTTGAAATTTACAGGAAGGGCTTTATCATTTACAAGGAACGAGGGAGAAATCATATGAAGGAATTTGAATATGTCATAAAGGAAGCCGTGGGCATTCATGCAAGGCCTGCAAGCCTGCTGGCCAAGGAGGCCTCCGGCTATAAAAGCAGCATCACGCTTTTTAAGAATGAGGAGAAAGGGGATGCCAAAAAATTGTTGTCCATTATGTCATTAGGGATAAAATGCTCGGAAACGGTGAGATTTGTCATTGAGGGGGAAGATGAAGAAGCGGCAGCCTGTAAGCTTGAGGCATTCTGCCGGCAGAATCTATAGTAAGAGGAAATAGGTTAAAATGTTCTTAAACGGGGTGATCATATGCAGAGCAAGCAGATAGAACTGATTAACTACATGATGGAAAACAAGGCTAAGGTATTGACATCCCAGCAGTTGGCCGATGCTTTAAGCATTTCCATGCGTTCGGTGAAAACCTATATTTCACAGATTAATGAAACCGGAAAAGGGAAAGCCATTGTATCAAACAAAAACGGATACGCTTTAAATGTTCCGTTGGCAAAAAGCCTGCTTGCCCAGGAGAATATTGTCATCCCTCAGACATATGAAGAAAGATCCACCTATGTGATCAAGGCCTTTTTTCTCCAGCATACCAACTGCCTGGATCTTTATCTCATGGCAGAAGAATTATTTGTCAGTGATTCCACGCTGAAGGCAGATATTAAAAAAATGAATATGAGATTCAAAAGCTTTAATATCGTGTTTGCAATTGAGAGGGACCAGATCAAGCTGCAGGGACCGGAAAAAAACATCAGAAAGCTGTTCAGCTACATTCTCTATGAAGAAGTGGATAATCACTACTTAGATCTGCAGATTTTGAAAAACAATTTTAAGAATATTGATATTGATTCCATGGTTCCTATTGTAAAGCAGATATTTTCAAAGAATGATTATTACATCAATGATCTGGCTCTTAGAAATATGCTGCTTCATCTGGTAATCATCATTAAACGGATACAGGAAGGAAAGACCATTCCTGACATGGCAAGAGGGATCCAGGATATGGATGCAGAAAATGTGTGCGTGTTGGAGCTGTGTAAAAAGCTGGAGCAGCAGTTTTCCATTACCATTAATGAGGAAGAAAGGCGGGAGATCTACATTCTGTTTAAGTCCTGCACAAATTTCGTTGTTACCGGGGGCATGCAGGAGGTACGGGCATTGGTGGGAAATGAGATTGTGGAGGAGACAAAGGAGCTGGTTTATTTGATCCAGCAGGCATACTCCGTTAATCTGGACACGGATAATTTCATCATTCCCTTTGCGCTGCACTTAAAAAATCTCATGCTGCGGGCGAAAAACAGCACCAATATAAAAAATCCCATGCTGGAATCCATAAAGTCCCAGCATTTGATATTATTTGATATGGCCTTATACGTATCCCTGCAACTGGGGAAAAAGCATAAAATATATATCAGCCAGGATGAGGTGGCATTTATTGCCCTGCACATTGGAGGAGAGGTAGAAAGGCAGAAAAATAATAATCCAAAGGTGCGGGTGGTTTTATTGTGCCCAAGCTATATGAACATAGAATCCAGGCTGTACAATGAGCTTTTGATCAATTTCAGCAGCGACATCAACATTGTCGCATCAGTGAGGGATTCCCATCAGTTGGAAGAATTGAATTTTGACCTGCTCATTTCCACTGTGAAGGTAAAAACATCTGCTGCCTGTGAAACTGCCGTCATATCCCCATTCATGACCTCTGGGGATAAGCTTGAAATACAGGAAAGAATAGAAAATTCCCTGAATAATAAGAAAAATAAAATGCTGACAAGGCATTTTAATGATTACTTTGAAAAAGAATTGTTTTTTGTATCCCATGGGCCATTGGATAAAATGGAAGCAATTGAAATGCTGACAAATAATTTATACCATAAAGAATACGTGCGGGGAGATTACAGGGAAAATGTGCTGGCAAGAGAGAGGGCGGCCTGCACCGCATTTGGAAAGATCGCCATCCCTCATTCCGTTGAAATGAATGCATATAAGACCTGTGCCTCCGTGTTGATCAGCAGCAAAGGCATACGGTGGGAAAACCAACTGGTATATGTGGTCCTCATGATTGCCATCAATAAACTGGACAATCATGTTTTTAAGGAATTATATGAATCCTTGGTCGTAATATTCTCGGAGGAAACCAATATTGAACTGTTTCGGGAATGCAGATCCTATGAGGAATTTGAAAGTACACTAAGATCCATCATCGGCTGAGGAAGGTTCCTCTGGGCTTTTAAGGCTCCCGGATAGGAGAAGAGAAAAATCAGTGACAGATTGCATGGGGAGGTGCAAATCGTGATTTGATTTTTCTCTTTTCTTTTATGATAATTAGTATTGTAAATAAGATATACAGGGGTTCACATTTAAACGAAAGGAGGACGAAAGGATGGGTGACCTAAGGATCATATTGTGCTGCGGTGCGGGCATGTCAAGCGGTTTCCTTGCCAATGCCGTAAAGAAAGCCAGCAAGAAGAAAAAAATGGACGTTGTTGTAGCTGCTCATGCGGAAAGCAATGTAATGTCCGTAATAAAAGAAGGGGCAGATATTTTATGCATCGGACCCCATTACGGGTCAAGGTATGATACGTATAAGGAATTATGTTCTGCATATGGAACGGAAGTCATGGTGATCCCAAAGGATATTTATGGGACCTTGGACGGGGAAGGGTTATTGGATTATATCATCAAGTATCTCGATAAGTAATGACAAGAATAGGAGAAGGAAGTATGAAAAAATTAATGAAGTGGCTGACCGATTCCTTTGCACCGGCAATGAATAAATTAGTGGAAAATCCATGGGTTGCAGCCGTATCCCAGGCAATGATGAGGGTACTGCCCTTTATCCTGACAGGATCCCTGGTGTTTTTCTACAATGTATTTAAGGACTATATTCCCGGCCTTCCGGATATATTTCCCATTGCCAGTTATTCCTTTATGTTCATTGGGATCTTTATTTCTTTTTTGATCCCTTATAATCTGATGGAGCTGAAAAAAAGGAATAAATTCCAGGTTCCGGCAGGCCTGCTGGGCTTTTCCGCATTTATCATGTGCCTGAATCCCACCTTTGATGAGAATTCTTTTATGAACGTGAATTTTGGGGTGTTCGGCCCCAGCGGAATCATGGTTGCCATTGTTGTGGGACTTTTTGTGGCATTTGTATTTAATCTGTGGACGCGGTTTGGTTTTCTGGAAGACAGTACGTCCATTCCAAGCTTTCTGGCAAACTGGATCAACAGCATCATTCCTATTTTCGCCACTTTGCTGGTGATCATGATCGTTGTATCCAATGGCGGGGTGGATGTAGTATCCGCCGTTAATGCAGTGTTTAAGCCCATTGCCTCCTTTGGCCAGTCTTATCCGGGCATGATTTTTATGTGTCTGACTCCTGCGATCCTATATTCCTGCGGAGTATCGTCATGGGCATTTGGCGCCATATCCACCCCCGTATTTATGGCGGGCATCAATGCCAATATCGCTGCAATTTCTGCCGGAGGGACTGCAACCAATATCGTGACCAGCGAAACGGTTTTTACTGCCGCACTGATTACCATGGGCGGCATGGGAGCCACATTGCCCCTTGTGGTACAGATGCTGCGTTCAAAATCAAAAAAGATGAGGACCCTGGGAAAGGTTTGTATTGCTCCCAGTATCTTTAATATTAATGAACCGGTGATCTATGGCACGCCCATTGCATTTAATCCCCTGTTAATGCTGCCCATGTGGATCAATTCCTTTACAGGTCCCACGATCATTTACGTTGCCATGAAGTTTGGGTGGCTGAATATTCCGGGAAAAATGATTCAGGTAGGCCAGGTTCCGGCCCCAGTCTCCTCTGTAATGATCACTCAGGATTTAAGGGCGATTCTATTTTATGTAATATTATTTGCGGTATATTTCATTACCTGGATGCCGTTTTTTAAGGCATATGAAGGGCAGTGCATAAAGGAAGAAATGAATATCTAGGAAGGAAGTATTTATGGAAGATATTATGGAAAATGAGTTGGTAGGAGTTGCCATGCAGATCATTTTACATGCAGGCGATGCCAGAACGGCTGTAGAACATGCACTTGACTGCATCAAGGAAGAAAATTTTACGGAAGCAAAAGAGAAGATGCTGGAAGCAAAGGAGTGCATCCGATTGGCACATGTATCCCAGACAGAAGTGATACAAAACGAAACGAGAGGGAAAACATATCAGCCATGCCTTCTCTTTGCCCATGCCCAGGATACGCTGATGACCATCAATTCCGAGGTGATGCTGTCGGAAAAGCTGATTGATTTATTTGAAGTGGTGTTAAAAAAGATTCATAGAGACTGTATAGGAGTAGGAGATCATTATGCTTAAAAAAGGTTTTCCGGATGACTTTTTATGGGGCGCTTCCACCTCCGCCTACCAGGTGGAGGGAGCCGCGCTTTCCCACGGGAAAAAGGCATCCCAGCAAGATATCATCAATAAAGATAATTATGTAAAGAGAGGCTTTGCAACGGCGGAGATTGCAAGCGATCATTACCATCATTTTAAGGAAGACGTTGTTCTAATGAAGGAGATGGGGTTTACTGCTTACCGCTTTTCCATTGCATGGAGCAGAGTGTTTCCTGATGGTGTTGGTGAAGTGAATGAAGAAGGAATCCAGTTTTACAGGGATTTAATCGATGAATTGTTAAATCACGGCATCGAGCCCATTGTGACCCTCTATCATTATGATTTGCCCTGGGCCCTTGTTGAAAAATACAACGGCTGGCTAAGCAGGGAAGTGGTCAGGGATTTTGAGTATTACGCGGCCTACATCATTGAGGAATTTAAGGATAAAGTAAAATACTGGACAACCATCAATGAGCAAAGCATCATCGTACAGTTCTGGACCCAGAAATGCTTTATTCCACAGGAGCTGCAGTCCAACCATCAGCTCAGATACCAGATCAATCATCACATGAATCTGGCCCATGCCATTGCCTGTAAGCTGGTTCATGAGAAAGTGCCGAAAGGTCTGGTGGGAGCAGCCATCGGCTATGCGCCGGTATATCCCCTGACCAGCAGGCCGGAGGATGTTATGGCGGCCCAGAACGCCCATGACTTACATAACGGGTATTATCTTGATATTTACTTTAAAGGGTTTTATACAAAATCAGCTATGGTTTACCTTGAATCAAAGGGGCTCGCCCCTCATATAGAGCCTGGGGACATGGAACTGATCAGGGAAGGGTATTCCGATTTCCTGGCCTTGAATTACTATTCCAGTGAATGTGCCAAAGCATGTCCGCAAGAGGAGGAACTTAGGTTTGCCGGGGTAAACTGGACAGGTGTAAAGGGGGCCATGGACGGCCATGAGCACCAGCCGGGATTTTTCCAGATGTGTCCCAATCCAATGCTGGACACCACGGACTGGGATTGGGCCATCGATCCCACCGGCCTGGAATATTTGCTGCGGGACATTTACATGCGTTACAATAAGCCCCTGATGATTACCGAAAACGGCCTGGGAGCTTACGACAGCCTGACAGAGGATGACAAAGTCCATGATCCTTACAGGGTCAAATACTTACGGGATCACATAAAGTCTTTGAAAAAGGCCATGGATTCTGGTGTTGAGGTTCTGGCCTTCTGCCCCTGGTCTGCCATTGATCTTCTGTCCACCAGCAATGGCGTGAAGAAACGGTATGGATTTGTGTATGTTGACCGCACTGACGATGATCCGAAGGAGTGCAGGAGGATCAGGAAGGATTCCTTTTTCTGGTATAAAAAGCTGATTGAATCAAAGGGGGAAGACCTTGACTGATTTCCAGGTCATTCCATGCCATGATGGAAGCGTTTCATAAAGGAGAGAGCTTATGGAAAAAACAAGAAATACATTTCCCCATGGATTTTTATGGGGTGGTGCGGTAGCGGCGTGCCAGGTGGAAGGGGCATATGATGTGGATGGCAGAGGCTTGTCCACTTCCGATGTCCACATGTACTCAAAAGACTTAAACCGGTCCAACGTGTCAAAAGAAGGCGGCGGAACCCGGGCTGAAATACTCCGCTATATGGAGGATGATAAAAACTATTACCCCAAGCGGTACGGAATAGACTTTTACCATACTTATAAGGAGGACCTGGCATTGCTGGGAGAAATGGGGCTTCGCGCTTTCCGGACATCCATATCCTGGTCCCGTATCTTCCCAAAGGGAGATGAAGAGGAGCCAAATGAAAAGGGACTGGCCTTTTATGACCGCTTATTTGATGAGATCCGGAAAAACGGCATGGAGCCCATCATTACCATTTCCCATTATGATATGCCCTTACATCTTGTTCTGGAATACGGGGGATTTGCCAACCGGAAGCTGATCGACTTTTTTGTCCGGTACGCAGCCGCCGTCCTGGACCGCTATAAAGATAAAGTGAAATACTGGATCGTTTTTAACCAGATCAATCTGCTGCAATACTGTTCCTGGGGTTCCATCGGCCTTTTGGATGATTATGCCGGGGACTTAGAGGAAGCCAAATTTCAGGCCGTGCATCACCAGTTTGTGGCAAATGCCCTTGTATATGAATACGGGAAAAATTTGAATCCTGACATGCAGATCGGCACCATGGCAGCAGACTGCACCTATTATCCCAATTCCTGCAAGCCTGAGGATGTGGTTCTGACCATGAAACGCAACCGGATGCAGTACTTTTATACGGATGTACAGCTTCGGGGTGAATATCCGGCGTATGCAATCCGCTTCTTTGAAGAAAACGGCTGGAATATAAAAATGGAGGCAGGAGATGAAGAAGTAATCAGAAAAAATAAGCAGGATTTCCTTGCAATCTCTTATTACTCGTCAAAGGTCATTGATGCAGGCTGCTGCGGGATGAATCCAAGGGATGTGATACAAAATCCCAATTTAAAGCCAACACCCTGGGAATGGCGGATGGATCCCTTAGGATTTTATAACTGCCTGTCTCAGTATTGGGACAGATACCAGGTGCCCGTCATGATCGCAGAAAACGGTTTTGGAGCCTTGGATAAAGTGGAGGAAAATGGAGAGATCCATGATGATTACCGGATCGGCTATTACCGCCAGCATATTTTGCAGATGAAGGAATGCATAAAGGATGGGGTGGATATTTTTGCCTACTTGCCATGGGGGCCTATTGATCTTGTAAGTTCATCAACTGCGGAAATGAGCAAGCGGTACGGATTTATTTACGTTGACCAGGATGACGAAGGAAAGGGATCAAAGTCCAGAAGCAGAAAGGATTCGTTTTACTGGTACAAAAAGGTAATCGCTTCCAATGGGGAAGATTTAGAATAGGGATCATTGGATCAAATACCGGCGGTATGCTCTTGTAAGAGGGAGCATACCGCCGGTATTTTTGTGATGCGCCGAAGGGTTTCTCCCCAGGAGAGTCCTGGATGATTTCCCAGATATGTATGAAATCTTAACGAAAAAATAATTGACACATGCTTTCATTGGAGTTAGAATCATAAACATTGATAATTGTTAACAATGTTAAGTGAAAAAACAGGGGGGTTTTGTCATGAGGAATGAACAGGAAGAATACATAAAGAAATTTAAAGCGGAATTGGCCATGATGATGGGAAGCAAACAAAGGATTCATAGAAACTGCATGCCCGAAGGAATCACGAAGAGCGAATTTTTTGCGCTGTATCAAATACAAACCGGCATGAATGAAAGCCCGGAAAACAAGGGAATTCATGTATCTGATTTGGCAAAGAAGATGAATATCGCATTATCGGCAGCATCCCGGATGCTGAATACACTGGAAAAAAGGGGCCTGGTATACAGGGAAATAGATCCCAAAAGCCGCAGGAATATCTGCGTTTCCTTAACGGAAGAAGGGGAGAACATGTGGAAGAAATGCTCTGGAATGATGAGCGAGCTTCTGGAGCGGGTGATCGTTGGCATGGGAGAAGATGATGCATGCAAATTAATTGAATTATGGAAGAGATTTTCTGACCTGATGGAAAAAGAAGTGGATCAGATGATGAAGGAAAAGGGAATCAGTGAGGAAAAACAACCATAGATTGGGGCAGTTAAGAAGGGGTTTTAAAAAGAATATAAGAAATAAAAGGAAAGGAGGGAATTAATTTGAAAATATTTTTCCGGTATTTTAAACCGTATTTTTTATTTTTGGCAATGTCAGTGGCTCTGCTGTTTGGTCAGGCAACATGCGACTTGTCACTTCCTGATTTTATGTCTGATATTGTAAACAAGGGAATTACAACAGGCAATACCTTGTATATCATTAAAATTGGATTTCAAATGTTGGGAATCGCTTTTATCAGTGCCTGCTGCACAATTTTAGTGGGATTTATCGCCGCCAGGATCGCGGCCGGTGTCAGCCGGGATCTGCGTCAGGACATTTTCGCCAAGGTGGAAAGCTTTTCCAATGCGGAGATGGAGAAATACTCCACCTCTTCCCTGATTACAAGGACTACCAACGACATCACCCAGATCCAGCAATTGATCGTCATGGTGATCCGTATTGTGTTTTATGCTCCCATCATGGGAGTCGGAGGCGTGATACACGCCCTTGATAAAAACAAATCAATGTCATGGATCATCGCCCTTTCCGTGGCGTTACTGCTGGTGGTAGTCTTTTGCATGCTTGCGGTTGTCATGCCCAGCTTTCAATTTGTTCAAAAGCTTATTGACCGTTTAAACCTGGTGGTACGGGAAAGCCTGGAAGGGACGCTGGTGATCAGGGCCTTTAATACTCAGAAGTTTGAGGAAAAACGGTTTGAAAAGGTAAATTCCAGGCTGACCCAGACAAATCTGTTTGTCAACCGGGTTACCTCCGGCATGATGCCGGCCATGATGCTGATCATGAATCTGACCAACCTCCTGATCATATGGGTGGGATCAAAGGCAGTGTCCTCCTTCCAGATGGAGGTGGGGGATATGATGGCGTACATGCAGTATGTCATGCAGATCATTATGGCGTTTTTGATGATGACCATGATGTTCATTATGATCCCAAGAGCCATCGTATCCATCAGGCGTGTGGTGGAAGTCCTTCAGACGGAACCATCCATTGGGGACCCTGAGAATGGGACTGAAATCTCAAAGGTTCATAAAGGTGTTGTGGAGTACCGCAACGTATCCTTCCGGTATCCGGATGCAGATGAGGATGTATTACATAGCATCACGTTTACGGCACTGCCAGGTCATACCACAGCCTTTATCGGCGCTACGGGAAGCGGAAAGAGCACGCTGGTGAACCTGATTCCCAGATTCTATGATGTGACCGGAGGAGAGATTCTCATCGACGGGATCAATATCAAGGACTGGCCGCTTCATGAGCTTCGGGATATTATAGGATTTGTTCCCCAAAAGGGGATTTTATTTTCAGGAACCATTGAAAGCAACCTGATGTACGGGGACCGGAACGCGACAAAGGAACAGGTTGAAGACGCGGCGGATACGGCTCAGGCCATGGAATTTATCCGTTCAAAGTCTGAGGGCTTTGAAGCATCCATTGCCCAGGGAGGAGGAAATGTATCAGGCGGACAAAAACAGCGGCTTTCCATTGCCAGGGCACTTGTAAAAAGAGCGCCTGTGAATGTGTTCGATGACAGCTTTTCCGCCCTTGACTTTAAAACGGATGCAAAGCTCCGGGCTGCCCTTCGTGAAAAAACCGGTGGCAGCACCATCTTTTTAGTGGCCCAGCGCATCAGCACCATCATGAATGCAGACCAGATCATTGTTTTGGAGCATGGCAGGATTGCCGGAAAAGGAACCCACCGGGAATTGATGAAAACCTGTGAGGTTTACCGGGAAATTGCATTATCACAGCTTAGCGAGGAGGAATTGAAATGACAGAGAAGAAACCCTCCAGCTCCCCCATGGACAGAGGCGGTGGGATACAGGGCAAAGCAGAGAGTGCAAAGGATTTTAAAGGGACCATGCTTCACCTGGCCCGTTATCTGGAGCCGTATAAACGCTCGGTATTTGTAGTAATTCTGTTTGCAAGCTGTTCCTCCGTGTTTTCCATTGCAGGACCTAAGATTTTAGGAAAAGCCACCACAAAGCTGTTTGAAGGTCTGATTGCCTGGATGGCAGGGACCGGATTATTAACGGATTTCCGCTACATCCGGAACCGGCTGCTGCTTTTGGTGGTGCTTTATCTGATATCGGCCATATTTTCTTATTTGCAGAGCTATATCATGTCCGGCATCAGTATGAATGTCACCTATGAGCTGAGAAAAAATATTTCAGAGAAAATGAACCGTCTTCCCCTTAATTATTATGATACAAGGACCCACGGGGAGATCTTGTCAAGGATCACCAACGACGTGGATACGGTGAGCCAGACATTGAACCAGAGCCTGACCCAGATCATCACCTCTGTGACGACCCTGGTGGGAATCGTCATCATGATGATATCCATCAGCATCCGGATGACCTTAGTAGCTGTTTTGGTCCTCTTTGTTTCCATGGTCTTAATCATGCTTGTGGTAAAGAAATCCCAGAAATATTTTCAGAAGCAGCAGGAAAGCCTGGGAGATTTAAACGGGCATATTGAAGAAATCTACAGCGGCCATAATGTGGTGCAGATATTTAACGGAGAAAAGGAAGCCATCGAAAAATTCGGGACGATCAACCGCAAATTATACGGTTCAGCCTGGAAGTCCCAGTTTTTATCAGGAATGATGATGCCCATCATGTCCTTTATCAGCAACTTAGGCTATGTTTGTGTCTGTCTGTTGGGCGGATATTTAACGGTGGAAAAGGTGATTGAGATCGGAGACGTCCAGGCGTTTATCCAATACATGCGTTCATTTATGCAGCCCATTTCCCAGATCGCCAACGTATCCAACACGCTGCAGTCCACGGCTGCTGCGGCAGAGCGTGTATTCGAGTTTTTAGATGAGGAGGATGAGGTGGCAGAATGCGAGGCACCGATCCGGCTGCAGGAGGTTCATGGAAATGTGGAATTTAAAAATGTTTGTTTTGGCTATACGCCGGATACATTGATCATCCACGATTTCTCCTCCGCCATAAAAGCCGGCCAGATGGTCGCTATCGTAGGTCCCACAGGAGCGGGTAAAACAACGGTAGTGAAACTGCTCATGAGATTTTACGAATTAAATTCCGGGCATATTCTGATCGACGGTCATGACACCCTGGATTTTACAAGAGGGGACTTACGCTCCATGTTCGGTATGGTGCTTCAGGAAACATGGCTGTACAATTCCACTGTTATGGATAATATCCGGTATGGAAATTTTGATAAGACAGATGAGGAAGTCATAGAGGCAGCAAAAGCGGCCCACTGCGATGAGTTCATTCGGGCATTGCCGGGAGGCTATCACATGGTGATCAATGAGGAATCCAGCAACTTATCCCAGGGACAGAAGCAGCTTCTGACCATTGCGAGAACGATTTTGGCGGATCCCAGAATTTTGATCCTGGATGAAGCAACCAGTTCCATTGATACAAGAACAGAAGTATTGATCCAAAAGGCCATGGGCCAATTGATGCAGGGCAGAACCAGTTTTGTGATCGCCCACCGCCTTTCCACCATCAGGGATGCAGATGTAATCCTGGTAATGAAGGACGGGGATATCATAGAACAGGGAAATCATGAATCGCTGCTGGAGAAGAAAGGATTTTATGCAGATCTGTATCACAGCCAGTTTGCAGATTAGTGAAATATTCCGCAGCAAGCTACGGGATATTTGGCCCCACGGCAGTTGCCAAAGTCAAGTCCCCTTGGCCTTGGCCCGCTGCCTTCGGGAGAATAACAGAACGGAGAGAAAAAAATATGCAGGAAAACAAACATATCAATGTGGAAGACCAGGAAATAAAGACAGGGGCAGGAAAACTGAAAAAAATCATAGCTCCCCTTCTGATCCTGCTGGTGCTTGTGGGATGCGGGGTCGGATATTATGTCTATGATTCAAGCGTATCCTATTTTCAAACAAATAACGCAAAGGTGACAGCAAAGCTGTATTCCGTAAAAGCGGTAACAAGCGGGAAGCTTTTGTCCTGGGATGTGGAAAATGGCGATCTGGTGGAGCAGGACCAGGTGCTGGGACGGCAGGAGGTCCTTCCCTATATTACCTCCCCCATTACAGGAACCGTGGTAAGAAATGAAGGGGCTGTCAACCAGACGGTGGCCCTGGGCTCAGAGCTGGCGTTGGTAGCCGATACCTCTGACCTTTACATCGGTGTGAATGTGGAAGAAACGGATATTATGAAGGTCCACTTAGGACAGCGGGTGGATGTAAAAATAGACGCATATCCCGGCAAAAGCTTTAAGGGGCAGGTAACGGAGATTGATCCAGCCACTCAGACTTATTTTTCCAATAATTCCAGCTTTAACACCAGCGGAGAATATACAAAGGTGACGCAGTTGATACCAATTAAGGTGGCGATTGAAAACGAAGAAGATCTTCCTCTTGTTTTTGGGATGAATGCATCTGTTAAAATACATCTGAAATGAATAGGGCTTACAGGAGGTCAGAAAAGATGAGAAAATTGTTCACAGGTTTAATGGCAGTGGCAATACTGTCAAGCCTGCTTACGGGATGTGCAGGAGAAAATCAACAGACTGAGGTGACCGTGGCGGCAGCGAAAGCAGGAAAAGATCTGTCCACCATGGTATGGCAGGGAACCGTGGAAGCGCTCAGCAGTGTTGATGTGGTGCCTAACAGCAATGGAAAGATTTTAGAGATCCCGGTAAAGGAAGGGGATCATGTAAACCCTGGAGACGTTTTGTTTCAGGTAGACGACCAGGATGCAAAGCTGCAACTGGAACAGGCAAAGGCAGGTTACCAGGCAGCAGAAGCCGCTTTTAAAAACGCAGAAAAGGCAAGCCAGCAGAATACCAGCGTAAGACCGGCGGAAATCGCATTCAACACAGCCAGGGATAATTTTAACCGCATGGAAGCCCTGTATGGCGGCGGTGCTGTTTCCCAGGCAGAGTATGAAGGGGCAAAGGCCCAGATGGATACGGCCTCTGCGCAGTTGCAGGCGGCAAGGAACGGGCAGGCCGGCAATTACGATATTACAAAGGCTCAGATGGAGAGCGCAAAGGCTTCCCTGGACATTGTGCAGAAAAAATATGACGACTGCAGGGTCACCGCCCCCATATCCGGAATGGTAACAAACGTTTATGTGGAAGTAGGTCAAATGGTTTCCCCCCAGGTCAAGGCCATGACGGTCATTGACGACAGCGGCATAAAGGTGAAGATCCAAGTGGCGGACATGGACATAGACCAACTGAAAACAGGAATGTCCATGAAGGTCAGCCTTCAGTCCTTAGGGGAAAGCTGCCAGGGGACTGTTACCGAAATGTCCGCAGTCAGCAATGCTTCCACAGGGATGTTCACGGTGACCGTACAGTTGGAAGAGGCAGGCAAGGTCAGCTATATCGGTCTGACAGCGGATCTAAGGGTGTCCGATAATAAGGAAAACAGTTCTGTATACATTCCTGCAAAGTGTATCCAGTCCGATGACTCCGGGACTTTCGTGTATAAGGTTTCCAATGGAACCGTGGTCAAAACGGCGATCACAGAAGGGAAGAAAAAGAACGCTTATTATGAAGTGTCCCAGGGACTTTCTGAAGGGGATGAAGTGGTGATGCAGAGCAGCAGCCCCTTGGAAGACGGCAAAAAGGTACAGGTGCTGACTGTAAAATAAATTGAAATAGGAATATTTAAGGCTGCCGCAAAAAGAAAAACAAATTTTCTTTTTTGCGGCAGCCTCTTTGCGTTTACAAGCCTTTCAAGCAGTTCTTATAGGTTTTCAAAGGGGCGGCCGCATAGGATTGGAGGGAATAAAAATAGTCCGGTGCCGCTCTCCGGCAATCTTCAATATAGATGCGCAAATCACCTTCCGCTTGAATCCTATGTTTTAATAATTACCCATAATTTTCATATATTTACATTCACCTTGTAACCCAACTAAAGCATTTTTTACAGCATTATCTTTCAAATTTCCTTCGAAATCAATGAAAAAACGGTATTCCCAATCACATCCTTGAATAGGACGGCTTTCTATTTTACTCATATTAAGATTATTATAAATATGGTAAAGACACGCATAGGTTATTGGTAAATGATATTGAAGAAAGTCTTAAAAACGAAAAAGCGGACTTTTGGAGAATTCATCAATCTTGGAAGGAGACGTGATCGTTACCGGGGCTGGAGAAGGCACAGTATCGAAGCCATTGGGGAAGAACCGGTTGAAATGATTTCATTGATCCTTTATAAATATTGAGATAGAGAAAGCCCCGTTTGTGATGGCGGTGCTTTCCACTGTTCCAGGGGCGGCTGAGGACTGACTGCCGAGCTGCTGAAAAATTATGGTATATGGGTGTGGACGATAAGAAGTTATAGAAGATAGCGGAAATTTTCGTTTTGTGATAAAATAGGGACATAAGGAAACGAGGGAGGAAACCTATGATCACTTTAACTAACAAGCAGGCAAGACATTTCATTCTTCTCAAGCATGGGCTGTTAGGGGAACACAAATTTAATGGTAAGCAGGGCGCGTTTGATTTTATACGCCAGGCAGGCTGCATTCAGTTTGACCCGGTTGATTCCTGCGGAAAGAATGCGGAGCTTACGCTGCAATCCCGCGTTAAGGGCTTTACAAAGCATACTCTTTACGAGCTGCTGTATAATGACCGTAAGCTTGTGGATTATCCCGATAAAAACCTTTCCATTATTCCGATAGAAGATTGGCCGTATTTTGAACGTTATCGAAACGCTGCGCGGGAAGGAGGGCGGCGCTTCAAAGAACTGGCGGAGCTGGAAGCAAGCACAAAGGATTATATCCGGGCAAACGGAGCGGTCAGTTCCGGCGATTTGCCCATACAGGGCAGCATACACTGGCATTCCGCCATTCATTGGAGCGGTAATTGGAGCGGCAGCACCAATGCGTCACGGGCGGTGCTGGAACAGATGTATTCTACAGGTGAACTGATCATTCATCACAAAAAAGGCACTCGGAAGTACTACGACCTCACCCATCAGTATCTGTCTGCCCAACTGCTTGACGCTCCTGATCCGCTGCCGGATGAATTCGGGCATCAAAAATGGCGTGTCCTTCGGCGAATAGGCGCGGTAGGGCTTTTGTGGAATCGTCCGTCCGATGCATGGCTGAATATCTGGGGCCTTAAAACGCCCCAAAGAACCGAAGTGTTCAAAGAACTTCTTGCAGAAGGAAAAGTTCTCCAGGTCAGGGTGGAGGGCCTGAAGGATATTCTTTTTTGCCAGGCTGAGGATTTATTTCTGATAGAAACCGTATTACAAAACGATACTTTTAAGCCTCGCTGTGAACTGATCGCGCCGCTTGACTGTATCATGTGGGACAGAAAGCTGATCCGCACATTATTTGGTTTTGAATACACCTGGGAAATCTATACCCCGGCAGAGAAACGCAAATACGGTTTTTATGTTTTGCCCATTCTTTATGGCAGCAGGTTTATCGGACGTGTGGAAGCAGTTGCCGATATGAAGAACAGTACGCTGATTGTCAAAAACATCTGGTACGAGGACGGAATAAAACAAACAAAGAAGATTCAGGTAGCTGTTAATATCTGCATAAACCGATTTGCACGATTCAATGAATGTGATGTGGTTGATTCTGCATATCTGTACGCATGATGGTTTTCTCACGGTACGCCTTTGAGGGCGGGGTGTGTTTTAGTATAGCTATGGAAAGCAGCAAAAACGAAAGGCTGCGTTAAGGACTTCACGAGCAGATTCGTTGTCCTTGACACAGCCTTTCCTACATGGGGGAAGCTTTGTCTGTTTTACCGATGGTCATGATTTGTAACAGGTTCGATCTTCTGACGGGAAAGAGACAGGAGATTTAGTTCTTACATGCCATGCATTTCCGGTAATGCTTATTGGCCTGCTCCCAGTCAATTACCTGGAACCAGTTTTGAATGTATGCATCCCGTTCGTTGTAGTGCAGTAAATAATAGGCGTGTTCCCAAACGTCTATGGTAAGAACCGGGCAAAGGTTTTGAACGATGGGGGTATCCTGGTTTGCCGTAGTGACGATTTTAAGCTTACCGTTTTGGTCTACCACCAGCCATGCATATCCGGAACCAAAGACAGACAGCGCTTTTTCCTTGAATTCCTTGTAAAAGTCATCCACAGACCCAAAATCAACCACAAGGGCATAATAGAGAGCTCCGGCCTGGCAGCGGGTTTCAGAGTTTGACATGCCGTTAAAATAAAAGATATGGTTGTAAACCCCGCCTCCGTTATTTCTGATGGATTTCTGAACGTCTTTTTGCAGGCAGTCTGCGTTGCAGAGCAGCTTTTTTAAGGACCAGCTTTGCAGGTCAGGGCAGTCTTTTAGAGTGGCATTTAAGTTGTTCACATAAGTCTGTAAGTGCCTGTCATGATGGAGGCACATGGTCTTTGTGTCAATGCACGGTTCTAAGGCATCATAAGCATAAGGAAGGGGTGGATTTACAAATGGATAATGCTCGTTCATTAGGTGATTCCCTGTTTCTATTGTCTGTATAAGTATATTCAGAAAATGAAGGCATGTGAGGGTTTAAAAGCAAATTTATGATTTTTTTGCCCTTAGTTTGTCTGAAAATTTATGGACTGTTTTGCTGTATACAGGTAAGGATTCAGGGATATTTAATCGTTTGGAAATGGTTTATGTTTTTCAGTCATCATATATTTATAAAAGCTTTTAAGATTCCGTCTGAAATCCCTGGGAATCCTATGATCAGGAATCCCAGGGCAGAGGCCGTAGGAATTCATTGGGAGGCTGTCTGGACCAAAAAGTGAAAAAGATCTGTTTATAGGGTCAATACCGGATAAAAATCCTTAAAAGTGGAAAAGTTTAGAAAATTATAAGAATTTTATACTTAAAAATGTTATATCAGACCGCTATAATAAGGGAAAAAGAAGTGGGCCGATACAGGAGGGAAACGGGCATGAACAGATTTAAGAACAACGAAAAGGAAACGGGCGAAGCTGCGGAAATGGAGCCAATGTCTGATGAAGTATTTGATAAAGAGCTGCAAAGCCTGATGGAAGAGGAAAAAGGCGGAAAAAAGAAAAAGAAACGCTTACATAAAAAATGGAGCAAAAAGAGGAAAATCATAACCATTGGAGCAGCGGCCATTGGGGCCTTTTTTATTGCCTCTAAAGTCCTGGCAGGAGGCGGCAGCATGGCTGTTCCGGTAACTGCTTCTCCCCTTGCTAAGGGAGAGGTGGTGGAAATGCTTTCCGTCAGCGGGCCGGTTCAGGGAACGGACAGCGTGGAAGTGGTATCCAACCTTCATGCGGAGATCCTGGAGCTTCCGGTAAAAGAAGGGGACAGGGTGGAAAAAGGACAGATTCTGGCAGTGCTTGATGACAAGGATGCAAAAAAGGAAGTGGATATCGCTCAAAATGCCTATGATCTGGCTGTCAGCACCTATCAGGATAAGCAGTTGGAAGCAGAGAACGGATATGCAAAGGCAAAGCAGGATTATGAGACGGCAAAAGCAAACTATAACCGGACCCTGGCACTTTTCCAGGGAGGAAGCGCTTCTCAGGTGGAGCTTGAGACTGCTTCCAATGCCATGAACGACGCCCAGAGGGAAATGAGCACTTACACCTTAAAGGCCGGAAGGCCTGTGGCAAATGAATCCTATGCCCTGCAGATCGAAAAAGAGGCCTTTGAACTGGAACAGAAGAAAGAAGCTTTAAATAATACCAAGGTTACCAGCCCCATTGCGGGGACTGTAGTAAGAGTCAACTGTAAGGTAGGCCGTTTTGCAGATAAAACCGATGACGACAAGCCCATGTTCATCATCAACAATTTGGATGTACTGGAAATGAAGATCAATGTCAGTGAATATTCCATAGGAAAGGTTGCCATCAGGCAGCCGGTGGAAATCAGTGCGGATATATTAAACGGTGAAACTGCAAGAGGAGAAGTGACCGTCATTTCTCCCACCGGTGAGGAGAAGGGAAATGGTTCCACAGAAAGAGTCATCCCCACCACCATACGAATCATTGACCAGAATACCAAACTGATCGCAGGCATTACCGCAAAGGCGAAGATTGAGCTTCAGAAGGCGGAGAATGTATGGGTGGTCCCCATTTCCGCAGTCATCCAGCAGCCTGACGGCAGCACGGCCATTGCCTGCGTAAAGGAGAAAAAAGTAACCTTCATTCCCGTGAAAACTGGGGTGGAGAGTGATATCCAGACAGAAATCATACCGGATGAAGAAGGATCTTTGACAGAAGGAATGCAGGTGATCGATGCTCCATCCTCCATGCTTACAGAGGGAATGGAAGTAACCGTTGCTACGCCGGTTCAGTAAGGGGGAAGGAAGTATGTGGAAAAAGAAGGATAAGCTTCCTGCCTGCGAAGCAGAGAATGTTAAAGAAGATTTGATAAAGCTGGTGGATGTGGTGAAGGTTTACGATACCGGCTCCATTAAGGTGCTGGGCTTAAAACGGGTGAACTTAACCATAAAGCGGGGAGAATTTGTGGCTATTATGGGACAGTCAGGATCGGGAAAATCAACGCTCATGAATATTTTAGGGTGCCTGGACCGGCCCACCATGGGGCATTATTATCTTGACGACATTGATACGGCAAAGCTTCCTGCTGATGACTTATCAGCCATCAGGAACCGTAAAATAGGATTTGTATTCCAGTCCTTTAATCTCATATCAAGGACTTCTGCGTTAAAAAATGTGGAGCTTCCCATGACCTATGCCCATATTTCCAGAAAGGCCAGGGAGGAGCGGGCTTTAAAGCTTTTGGAACGGGTAGGGCTTGGAAGCCGGTATGAGCATATGCCCAATGAGCTTTCCGGCGGACAGCGGCAGAGAGTGGCCATTGCCAGGGCGCTGGCAAACGAGCCTCCCCTGATTCTGGCCGACGAGCCTACGGGTAACTTAGACACCGCCTCCTCAAAGGAGATCATGGAGCTGTTTTCCAAACTTCACAAGGAGGGTGCCACCGTGGTGCTGGTGACCCATGAAGAAGATATTGCCGCATTTGCAGGGAGGATCATCCGGTTTAGGGATGGGCAGTTGGTCAGCGATGAGCTAAATGTCTCCCGAAACCAGGAACCGGAAGAGTCTGAAAATATGGAGAAAGAAGGGACGCCATGCTGTTAGAAAACATGAGTATGGCGCTTCATGCCATACGGTCCAATAAAATGAGGTCCTTTTTGACCATGCTTGGGATCATCATAGGTATTGGAGCGGTGATTGCCATTGTATCCGTAGGGGACAGCATGAGGAATCTGTTTTCCAATGCCTATAAGGATGTGGGATTTAACCGGGCCATGATCATGGTGTCCTGGGATGTGACGGATTTCCGCATGTCGGATTCTTTTACCAGGGATGAGATGGACCGGGTCAGGGACGTGTACCAGGATAAAATCCAGTATATTGACAGCGATGCCACTGCGGAAGCAGAGGCTGTCAATGGGCGCAGAAAAGTAAGGTATCAGTTCCAGGGGATCGATTCCAATTATACCGATGTGCAGCCGTTGGATATTATTTACGGCAGAGCCATTAATACGGCGGATATAAAAGGGGCGGCAAATCATGTGGTTCTGGAGGATAAGGGAGCGGAGCAGTTGTTCGGCACGGCCGATTGTGTTGGCAGGACCTTCCGCATGACCATTAATAAGGACACCCAGGAATACATGGTTGTGGGGGTCTATCATAAGGAAATCTCTCCCATGATGGCCATGCTTATGGGAAACGGACAGACCCAGTCAGGGTTTATGCCATATACGGTCCTCACAAAATCCAATGATCTCTTTCAGAGCCTGAATTTTTATGTCAGGGACGGAGTGAATATGGACACATTCCTGGCAGAACTAACCCGGTACGTGGCAAAATTAAAGGGCCGTCCGGAATCGGAGATCCGGACCATGTCCGTGGCCCAGCAGATGGGAAGCGTGGATGCCGGCCTTTCCGGCATGGCGGCCGCTGTAGGCGGAATTGCCGCCATCTCGTTGCTGGTAGGAGGGATCGGGATCATGAATATCATGATGGTTTCCGTCACGGAGCGGACCAGGGAGATCGGGGTCCGGAAGGCACTTGGCGCAAGGACAAGAGATATTATGATCCAGTTTTTGACGGAATCCGCCTTTATGTCGGCCTGCGGAGGGATCATCGGAATCATCCTTGGGGTGGCCCTTGTGAAAGCAGGGGGAGCCGTTTTCCAGATGACAGTGGTCATCCGTCCCTCTGTGGTGATCCTGGCAGTAGGGTTCTCGGCTTTGGTGGGGATTTTCTTCGGTCTTTATCCGGCCTCCAAGGCTGCGAAAAAGGATCCCATTGAAGCTTTGAGATATGAATAGGAGGAGGGAACATCATGCTGCTGGAAAATATGAGTATGGCAGTTCATGCCATTAAGGCCAACAAGATGCGGTCCTTTCTGACCATGCTTGGGATCATCATTGGCATTGGGTCTGTCATTGCCATTGTATCCATTGGAGATACCATGCGGTTTATGGTATCCGACCTTTATAAAAATGTGGGAATCACCCTGGCTTATGTCTATGTCTGGCCAAAGGATGGCGAGGATATGAGACAAAGCGATTACTTTACCCTGGATGAAATGGAACGGATGAAAGAGGTGTTCGGAGACGAGATCAGTTACATCGACAGCAATGCCAGCGTCAATGCAGAGGCTGTCTTTGGCCGCAATAAGGTCAAGTACCGGTTTGAAGGGATTTACTCCAACTATTCCCAGGTCCAGAAGATCAATATCATCTATGGCCGCAATTTAAACGAGGCCGATATAAAAGGAAGAAAGAACAATGTTGTGCTGGAGGCAAAGGGAGCGGAGGCGCTTTTCGGCATGGAAAATGCAGTGGGAAAAACCTTCCGCACCACCATTTTCGGCGATACGGAGGATTACAATGTGGTGGGGATCTACCGGTTGGACCAGAATCCTTTTGAAGCCATGATGTCAGGAGCCGACGAGACCAAGGCAGGGTATGTGCCGGATACTTTATTGACCTGGCCCAATGATACCATTTATGGTCTGCGTCTTTATGCAAAAGAAGGAACCGATATGGAGGCGTTTTCCAATAAGGTTACTTCCTACGTGGCAAAGGCCAAGAACCGGAACAAGGAAGATGTCACTTTTTATTCTGTGTCCAGTGAAATGGGAAGTGCGGACTCTATTATGGGAGGCTTATCTGCCGCTGTGGGAGGGATCGCAGCCATTTCCCTTTTGGTGGGAGGAATCGGGATCATGAACATCATGCTGGTATCCGTTACGGAACGGACAAGAGAAATCGGGATCCGAAAGGCTCTGGGGGCTAAAACAAGGGATGTTCTGATCCAGTTTTTAACAGAATCAGCCATTCTTTCCGCCTGTGGCGGGATTCTGGGGGTTGTGGCCGGCGGTGGGCTTGTGCTGGCAGGAGGTGCGCTCTTTGGCCAGGCTGTGGTCATAAAACCGGCGGTCGTCCTGGTGGCAGTAGGTTTTTCGGCTTTGGTAGGCTTGTTCTTCGGCATTTATCCTGCCTCTAAAGCGGCAAAGGCAGATCCGATTGACGCCCTGAGGTATGAGTAAGGAAGCGCACCAGGCTTGCTGCACTCAGATTGCAGACAAAGTCAATGACTAGCATCCGGACTTTTGTCTTATTACAGGTTGGAAAGCTATATGAATAATATACCATAAGCATTTAAAAAGAAATCGGTGCCGGGAATTGCGTCCTGAACACCGGTTTTTTTGCAGGCTGTGTACAGCATACCGGCTGAACTTTTTAATTTGCAGGCAATTGGCCCTGTAAATTAAAAGAACCCTGCCATGAATATCTGCTCTCCATAAGTGCAGTGTGGCTGTTAATGCAGCATCATTTACTAAAGACCGTATGACTAATGAAGCCCCCCGTGGGTGGGGCCTCATTAGAGATTCTTTATCCTGCAGGGAAATTCCAAGAAATGCCGGGGATGATATAAAAAAATAAAAATTCCGTATTAGGCTCGCAAAGTAAAAGGTTCTATGCTATAATAGGATGATATCTTATGGTATAGTGAGGAAACCATATGCTTAGTGAAGAAAAAATAAAGATAATGACCAGCCTTGCGATGTTTGAAAAGCATGAAGGAAAGAAGGTATTTCCTGTTAACCGGTACTTCAAAAGCGATTACATCAGCAGCAAGCTGCTCCGCTCCTTTTTCAGCTACACCCTGAGCTTTGTTTTATGCCTGATTTTGTGGGGATTATATGATTTGGAACGGTGGATGAACACTATGGAACTGAAAGGCCTGACTACGGCCGGAATGCGGGTCGGCATGATTTATCTCTTAGGACAGGTGATTTACCTGGGGATCAGCGCTTTTGTATATATGAAGCGGTATGAATATGCCAACCGTGGAATGAAGGTGTATCTTGCCAAATTAAAAAGGCTGGACAAGCGGTATGAAGGAAACACCAGACCTTTAAAAAGAACAAAGGGAGGAAGGACATCATGATGGGCCTTCTTGTATTTAAAGAACGATTGAAAGAGTTTTATGCCAGATTTGACATCTATATAACGCCTGTGATCAAGTTCATTTTCAGCTTACTGGCTTTTTCCCTGATGAATAAGAACATTGGCTTTATGACGAAGCTTACGGAAGCCTATATTCCTTTGGTGCTGGCTCTGGTATGCTCCTTTTTGCCTTATGGAGCCATTTCTTTTCTGGCTGCAGGCTTTATGCTTGCCCACTTGTCGGGAATTTCCATTGAAATCACTCTGGTCATGGCTGTTTTTATTGTGGTGGTAGGACTCCTTTATTATGGATTCCAGCCGGGTGACAGTTATCTGCTTGTGCTGACCCCGGTATTTTTCCTTTTAAGGATCCCATATGCCATCCCTTTGATCGTGGGGCTGTCAGGGAGTTTGATTTCTGTGATTCCGGTAAGCTGCGGCGTATTTATTTATTATACCCTTTTATATGTGAAGCAGAATGCAGGGGTCCTGACCAACGATATATCGGTGGACGAGGTGCAGAAATTTATGCAGCTTATGAAGAGCCTGCTTTCCAATAAGCTGATGCTTGTAATGGTTACGGCTTTTGCCCTTTCTCTTGTGGTGGTGGTGGTTACCCGGAGCTTATCCGTGGATTATTCCTGGATCATCGCCATTGTGGCAGGAACCATTGCACAGCTTGGAGTTATTTTTATCGGGGATATTGTTGCGGATGTGTCAGTATCGGTTCCCCGGCTCCTGGTGGGAATCCTGATTTCCCTCCTGATTGCAGGAATTTATACATTTTTTGTCTTTGCAGTGGATTATTCAAGGACAGAATACGTACAATTTGAAGATGATGACTATTATTATTATGTCAAGGCTGTTCCAAAGCTGACAGTCAGCGCGCCTGACGTAAAAGTTCAGAAAATTAATGCCAGAAAGCTCCAGAGACCGCAGAGGTAGGAAGAGATAAAAGGGAGGTGGATGACATGGCAGATTTTTTAGATGGAATGTACTCCTGGGTATCGTTTCTGCCCAGAATATCGAAAACAAACCTGGTTGAAATCATTATTATAGCCGTTCTGCTGTATGAGCTGCTGACCTGGATCATGAATACAAGGGCATGGACTCTTTTAAAGGGAATCATTGTGATTCTTCTTTTCTATGTCTTTGCATATGTTTTCCGGCTGGATAATATTTTTTGGATTCTCAATAAAATTGCTGCGCCGGCAGTGACCATGGCGATTGTGATTTTCCAGCCTGAGCTTCGAAAAGCCCTGGAACAGCTTGGAAGCAAGAATCCCTTTACAGGGATCCTTACCTTTGATGACGGCAGGGATAATTCCAGTTTTACGGATAAGACCATCAATGAGCTGGTAAAGGCTACTTTTGAAATGGCAAAGGTAAAGACCGGAGCGCTCGTAGTAATTGAAAGAGGGGATTCCTTAAAAGAGATCGAGCGTACCGGGATCGAGGTAGGAGCAGTTGTCAGCAGCCAGCTTCTTATTAATATTTTTGAGCATAATACGCCGCTTCATGACGGAGCGGTGGTGATCCGTGGAAACCGTGTGGCAGCGGCTACCTGCTATCTGCCCCTGTCCGACAATATGACCATCAGCAAGGACCTGGGTACAAGACACAGGGCCGCAGTGGGGGTCAGTGAAGTCAGCGACAGCGTTACCATCGTGGTATCGGAGGAAACCGGGCGCGTGACCGTGGCCTTAGAGGGAGGCTTAAAGCGGATCACGGATGCGGATATGCTCCGGTCGGTTCTTGCAGGCGTAAAGCAGCAGGGAGAGGAAGGAAGCAGGTTCCGAATTTTGAAGGGAAGGCGTAAGAATGAAGGAAAAGCTGTTAAATAATCTTGGACTAAAGCTCTCGTCTCTGGTACTTGCTTTTGCAGTATGGATGGCTGTTGTCAACATTTCCAATCCCATCATTGACGATTCCCAACTGGTTGGGGTGGAAGTGCGCAATGAGGATGTGCTGGAAGCTGCCAATTTAACCTATGAAATCCTGGGAAAGGATGCAGTAACAGTCAGCTATCAGGTGAGAACAAGAGACCGTTCTCTGGTGAGTGCCTCGGACTTTCATGCTTATGTTGATTTAAAGGATTATAACGTGACGGGAGCGATTCCCATCACCGTTGAGATAAATAAGGATAAGGAAAATCTGGTGAAAAGCGACGCCATAACGGCAAAACCTATGGTGATCCGGATCATTACGGAAGAGCTTCAGCGCAAGAAGTTTGATCTTCAGGTCCGAACCACAGGAACTCCTGAGGAAGGGTATGCCCTGGGCATGGTAAGCCTGTCGCCGGATAATGTGACAGTGGAAGGCCCGGAATCCCAGATCGGCCAGATCAATCATATGGGAATAGAGATCAGTGTGGATAATGCCAATGGGGATTTGAATTCCGTGGCTTCTCCGATCTTTTACGATGCCAACGGCAACAAACTACCGGACATTGGAAATAAAGTAACTGTCAGCAGGCAGGAAATCGAATATAACGTATCCATGCTAAAGGCAAAGAACCTTATGGTCAACTTTGAGATTTCAGGGCAAGTGGCAAAGGGATACCGGTACACGGGAGTGGAATGCAGCGTCAAATCCGTGCCTGTGGTGGGCACCAAGTCCGTTCTGGCATCCTTATCCACCCTGTCCGTTGCTTCGGATAAGCTGAATATCGACGGTGCCACTTCTGATAAGGTGGTTCAGTTGGATTTAAGCCAGTATCTGCCGCCCAGCACCTCTGTGGCAGGAGAAGAATATAAGAATGTAACCGTGAAGCTGAAGGTAGAACCGCTGACGACCAGAGTATTCACTTTGAAACTGAAGGATCTGGACACGAAGGGAGCAGAGGCTGATTACGATTACAGTTTTGATAAGGAAACCTCTGATGTTACCATAAAGGGACTGAAGGAGGACTTAGATGCTCTGACAGAAGAGAATTTGAATGCGGTTCTTGATTTATCGGATCAGAAGGCCGGCCCCAATCCCGGTATGCTGACATTTGAGGTTTCAGGAGGATTTGAGGTAGTTGGTTATACGCCTTTCAATGTGACGGTTGCCCATAAGAACCCTGTACCCGCAACAGAGGAAAGTGCCACAGCCTCTACCACGGAAGAGTCTGAGTCCCAATGAAAAAGGTTTTCTTCCGGAAACGGGCAAATGATGAAAGAATAGAGGGAGGAAATTCAGTATGGTCAGTGAGAAAGTTGTTATAAAGAATCCTACCGGTCTGCACCTAAGGCCGGCAGGGATTCTTTGTAAGGAAGCCATGAACTTTAAGTCTACGGTGAGTTTTCGGTTTAAGAATACCACTGCCAATGCGAAAAGCGTGCTTAGCGTATTGGGTGCCTGTGTAAAAAGCGGGGATGAGATTACTTTTGTCTGTGAGGGAGCAGATGAAGAGGAAGCTCTGGCAACCATGGTCAAGGCTGTTGAAGAGGGCCTTGGCGAATAGATAAATTCTTCAATAATTAATAAGGAGGACAAATTATGTTTAAAGGTACAAGTGCGTCTGCGGGAATCGGCATCGGGAGAGCTGTCAGCGTGGAAGAGGCGGAACTTAAGATCAGGAGGGAAGCCATCACAGATCCGACGGCTGAAAAGATCCGCTTTCAGTCTGCGGTAAAGCAGGCCATGGAAGAAACCGATGCATTGGCAAAGGATCTGGCAACAAAAGTGGGAGAAAAGGAAGCGGAGATTTTAAATGGCCATTTATTGCTTCTTTCTGATCCGATGTTGACAAGTGAGATCGAGAATACGATCACCGGGGAGAATGTCAACAGCGAATATGCCATTGAAAATGTATGCAATACTTATGCCGATATGTTCGCTTCCATGGGGGACGAGCTGATGCAGCAGAGAGCCACGGACATGAGGGACATCAAGACACGGGTGCAGAAGATACTTATGGGGGTTAACTCAGTGGATATTTCCGCTCTTCCGGAAGGAACCGTGATCATTGCCAAAGACTTAACTCCATCCATGACAGCAGGGATCAATCCGAACAAGGTTGTCGGCATTGTCACAGAATTGGGAGGAAAGACTTCCCACAGCGCGATTCTGGCCAGAGCCTTGGAGATTCCTGCAGTGGTAGCAATTGAGGGATTTTTAAGCCACGTATCCGATGGGGATGATATTGTACTGGATGGCTCCCAGGGGCTTGTCCTGGTAAACCCGGAGGATTGGGTAAAGGCGGATTATGCCGCAAAGAGGGAAGCGTTTTTAAAGGAAAAGAAGGAACTGGAACAATATATCGGAAAGCCTACGGTGACAAAGGATGGAGTTTCCATTGAACTGGTAGCAAATATCGGAAAGCCTGAGGATGTGGAAAAGGTTCTCCAGTATGATGGGGAAGGAATCGGACTGTTCCGGACGGAATTTTTATTCATGGACCGTGGGTCAATGCCCACAGAGGACGAGCAGTTTGGAGCTTATCAGAAGGTTGCGGTTGCCATGAACGGCAAGCCGGTTATCATCCGCACTCTGGATATCGGCGGAGATAAGGAAATCCCGTACATGGGCCTTAAAAAAGATGAAAATCCGTTTTTGGGATACCGGGCCATCCGTTTCTGCCTGGACCGGAAAGAGGATGTATATAAGCCTCAGCTTAGGGCTCTTTTAAGAGCCAGCGCTTTCGGTAATATCCGCATCATGGTTCCCATGGTGACCTGCTTAGAGGAATACAGGGAAGCAAAAGCCCTTGTTGAAGAGCTTAAGAAGGAACTGGATGAAAAGGGATTGGCCTATAAAAAGGATATTCAGATTGGAATCATGGTGGAGACGGCTGCTGCTTCCCTTATGGCAGATGTATTTGCAAAGGAAGTTGATTTCTTCAGCATCGGAACCAATGATCTGACCCAGTATACCATGTCCGTTGACAGAGGAAACGATAAGGTATCCTACCTGTATTCCCCATTAAATCCGGCGGTTTTAAGAAGCATCCGCCATGTCATCGAATGCGGGCGCAGGGAAGGGATTATGGTCGGTATGTGCGGAGAAGCTGCCAGCGATCCCATGCTGATTCCTTTGCTTTTAGCATTTGGCTTAAATGAATTCAGCATGAGTGCATCGGCGATTTTAAATGCCAGAAAACTGATCACCGGCTATAGCACGGAAGAACTGCAGGCAGTGGCGGAAAAGGCTATGTCCTTTGCCACTGTAAAAGAAGTAGAAGATTACATGAAAGAGTTTATCAGCCGCACATAATGGACTCCCAGAGAGAGAATGCAGCTTGTCGCCGGGGCGGAGGCTGCATTTTTCCATAGACGGCTGCGTTTTTATTATTTGCCAAAGGGGATATGTTACGATGAGCGTTTATCTGATCAGCTATGGGGCATCTTATTTGTTTGCAAGAGCAGGATTTTACTGGCTGTCCGGTATTATTTTAATACTGGCAGCTCTTTTCCTGTACTGGCGGGATTACCGCAGAACCGAGAATATTATTCATTTAAGAGGCTTGTTTTCCCTGTTCTGGGTAGGAGGGGAAGGCATCGCCTGTTTGAAGCTTTCAGAGCTTTCCTTTGACTGGAATATTATTACATGGCTCTGTTTTCTGGTGGCGTTCTTGGGATTTTGGGTCACCTTTGAGTTTTTTGCAAAGCTCCAGGGAGAATCAGGGGGGCAGCGTTCCAGTTGGTTCAGCTTCAAGGGCTATGAAAGGCCTCTTTTTCTGTCCATGGCTTTTGTCACGTTTGTATCCCTTGCCGGCTTTATCATCGAGGCGGCAGTGCTGGGGTTCATTCCCTTCTTTGTGAAAGGAGTGCCCCATGCTTATTCTACGTTCCACATAACAGGAATTCACTATTTTACCGTATCATGCGTGCTGGTGCCTTCACTGTCGGTCCTTTATCTTTGTGTAGAACAGGGGAGAAACGGCTTAAGGCTGGTTCTGGCCGTGATCATGGACGTCATTGCATGCCTGATTCCTGTTTTGTGTGTGTCCCGCTTCCAGCTTATTCTGGCTGTGGGATTAGCCGTCCTCACCTATATTGCAATGGAGCACAGGCTGAAGCTGGCTTATGGGGTGGGACTGGCAATGGGAATGATCCCTATTTATGTGATCCTCACCGTTGCCAGAGGCCATGATGTTTCCTACCTAAACGGCATTTTCCAGATAAAAAACAGCCAGATGCCCATATTCATCACCCAGCCTTATATGTACATTGCAAACAACTACGATAATTTTAACTGCCTGGTGGAGTGGCTTCCCTCCCATACCTTTGGCCTTCGGATGCTCTTCCCCTTATGGGCTCTTACAGGGCTTAAGTTCCTGGTTCCGGCTCTTGTGGATTTCCCCATTTATGTGACGAAAGAGGAATTGACCACTGTCACCTTGTTTTATGATTCTTTTTATGATTTTGGCATCGTGGGTGTCCTGTTGTTTGGATGCATTCTCGGCGGGGCCGCGTTTTTCCTCATGCGGACGGTAAAGCGCATGCGCAATCCCATGGGTTATCTGTTCTACGCCCAGTTTGCCATGTACATGATCCTTTCCTTTTTTACCACCTGGTTCAGCAATCCGACTACCTGGTTCTATTTTGGGATGACGGGGATTTTGTTCGCCTTTTGTTCCTGGAAGAATAATGGAAGACATGGATAAGTTAAAAAAACAAAAGGATGCTTCATTCCTAATATAATAAGCAGCAGGCACAAGGAGTGACCCTTGAAGAATGCCTGCTGCTTGTTTTATATCCTCGTTAATGCTTGAGGATTGATAATAAAAGTTATATTTTACAAGAGATGACAGATCATTAATGATCAGATTAGTAATGGAAACCGTAAATGACCGGAAACCATATTAAATTATCAGAGAAAGATTTTATTGATATCTTATAAAATAAGGGGAATGAACAACGCAGAGCCGGGAAAGGCTCTGCGTTGCAGCATGTCTGGGATAATTTAGAAATCATTTCAGGAAGCAGTTTCGTCCGCTTTCTCTTTCTTGGGTTGTGGAGGAGAGGGGATTTTCTTCTTTCTGTTCTTTCGAAGGAAGAAAACAACGATTCCTGCAATAAGTACAATGGGAAACCAAAGTGGAATGGTGGTAATCATGCCGATCAATAAGTTCGTCATCGCGGTTATTAAAGTCTTAAAATTATTTGTAAATCCCTTATTGATGCGGGTAAGAGCTGAATCTGCAGATACAGGAGTAAATATGGCCACTTCCCTGATGTTCATATGCACTGTGCTGTAATCCACCTGATTGTCATAAAGTCTAAGCTGGGATTCCATGGACTCCAACTGGTAGCGTATCTCGGAAAGACGCTGCTGAAGGGTAATGACCGTATCAACGGATTCCGCTTTTTCAAGGAATTCCCACAGCTTTTCCTGCTCGATTTCCAGAGCTTTTTTTTTGCTTTCCAGATCACTGTACTGCAGGGTGACATCCTGGGTGGTTTCGGATTTATCCGTTACATTTCCGTTGGTTTCCACCGTGCTTACAAAGCTGTTCATCTGGCTTACGGGAATCCGGACGGTCATATTGGCAAACCGTGTGACCGGTTTTCCACTGCTGCTCATGCGGCTGCCTGACATGTCGGACTGCTCCACATATCCGCCAAGCTGGGTGATCTTTGCCTGCAGCTCCGATACCAGGGCTTCAAATTCATCCGTTTCCACGTTCATGGATATGGTCCGTATGAGCTTTCTTCCAGCCGGAAGTACCGGGCCGGCCCCTGCTTCGCCTTCAAGTGATGAGACGGCTTCTTTGTCTTCTGAATATTCCTGCTGGCTGTTTGCACTAACCAAGGCATTTGTCTCCGCCGGCATGGCTGCACCATAATCCCCTGCCATTGTCGTGGCCTTGCCAGAGCAGGCGCTTAAGCAGAGGATCGCCAAAAGTGACGGAATAAATCCCCATAATCTTTTTTTCATTAAACCCCTCCTTTTATCATCATATTTCCATGGACCATGTGATATCCTTAGAATAGCATGACGCCTGGTCCATTTCAACAAAAGCGGGGAAGCTTAAGAAAAACTTATACATTTTCCCAGTCTTTTACGGCTTCCGAAGGAGAAACGTGAAAATGTTTTTTATAGGCCCTGAAAAATGTGGAGTAGTTTTTAAAGCCGCTGCCAAAGCAGGCCTCGGTGACCGGTGTTCCGGCTTTTAAAAGATCCCTTGCCAAAGCAAGGCGTTTTTCCGTAATATAGTCAAAAAGAGTGTAGCCGGTTTCTCCTTTAAACAGATGCATCAGGTGATAACGGCTGATATAGCAGGCCTCTGCAATGGCGTCTACGGTTATCTCCTCCATTAAGTGGCTGTTTATGTAGTCCATAATGGTTAGAATGCGCCGGTCGCCGGTGGCCGGGGGCAGGTATTGTACCCGGTTGGCCAGGGAGGCCCTGTTTAACTGGATCATGAATTCCAGAAAGACCACCTGGCAGTATAAGTCCCTGGCATAGCCTTCATGGGTACAGGCGAATTCCAAGTTCACCAATGTGTGGTATAAGTCGCTTTTTTCCATGGAATGGATCCGAAGGACATGGGAATGAAGCTCTTTGGATTTCTGGAAACAGGTGCTTAGATCATAGCTGTCCGACCGGTAAGCCAGTAAAAAGCCTGGGGAAAGATAGACGATGATTCTTTCATAGGGCACCGAAGGGTCAATGTCAGGCTTGTGAATATCATTATGGCGGACCAGTAAGATGTCATAGGGCTTTAATTTATAGGAACAGCCTTCGATCCGGTAGGTGACGGCTCCACGGATAAAGATAATGATCTTGTCAAAATCATGATAGTGGTATTCGAAATCCTGTTTTTTCGTATCGGTCAGATGAAACAGCCGGAAATCGCTGTTTAAATATCCCCGTTTTTCGTAGTTGTCCATTTAAATCTTGTTCCTCCTATTTACTGCCTTATATAATACAACACAATCTGCAATAAAAAAAGCATTATATTGATAGAAATGATAAAAAGTGCTGTATATAATTGATTATATAAAACAAATGCGTATGGATAGAAGGAAGATGGCAATGAAAATCGTAGTGTTAGCGGGCGGCTTCAGCCCGGAAAGAGAAGTATCATTATCCTCAGGAGCCATGATCACAAACGCCCTGATCAAGAACGGGCATGAGGTTTACCTGCTGGATTCTTATTTGGGAGCGGCCGACGGAGAAGAGGTCCGTTTTAAAAGCCTTAAAGATGGCACGGACTTTTCCTGGGAAATCGGCAGAAGAGTCCCGGAACTTGACCGCCTGACCCAAGGGCGGAATGGAAAAGGATATATTGGAAACCGGGTCATTGAAATCTGCAGGCTGGCAGACGTGGTATTTATGGCATTGCACGGAGGCGCAGGAGAAAACGGACAAATACAGGCCGTTCTTGATGCCTATGGCATTTCCTATACGGGAACCGGTTATGAAGGCTGCTTAAAAGCCATGGATAAGCCCATGGCGAAACTGCTGATGAGGGATTCCGGCATTCCGACTCCGGATTGGCGTCTTTATACCAGAGGGGAGCCTATGGAGGAATTTTCCTTCCCCTGTGTGGTGAAACCCTGTGGCTGCGGATCTAGTGTGGGTGTTACCATGGTGGATGGGGAGGAGCAGTGGGAGCAGGCCCTTGATTCTGCTTTTTCCTATGAAGACCGGATACTGGCGGAAGTAAAAATTACCGGAAGGGAATTTTCTGTTGGGATCCTGGGAGAAAGGTCCCTTCCGGCCATCGAGATCATACCAAAGACAGGGTTTTATGATTATGAAAATAAGTACCAGGCAGGCATGACCCAGGAAATCTGCCCGGCCAGGCTGACAGAGAAAGAAGAAGAGGCCATGGGCCGGATGGCTTTAAAGGTTCACCGTGCCCTGGGACTTGGATATTATTCCAGGGTTGATTTCATCATGGAGGAAGATGGGAGCCTTTACTGCCTGGAAGCCAATACACTGCCTGGGATGACTCCTTTCAGCCTGCTTCCCCAGGAGGCTAAGGCTGCCGGAATCTTCTATCATGAATTATGTGAGGATATTGTAAAACACGGAAAACGCCCTGCGGGCATACCATTATGTCCAAAAAGCGTGGCAATAGAAAGGAAAGGAGTTTTATCATGAATATCACGTTGGAAAAATATCACGGGCTGGGAAATGATTATCTGATCTTTGACCCAAATAAAAATGAATTGGAGCTGACAGAGGAAAGCGTCCGCCTGATCTGCAACCGGAATTTTGGAGTGGGGTCTGACGGGCTTTTGGTAGGCCCTATTCTGGGGCAGGATAAGCTGGAGGTAAAGATTTTAAATCCTGATGGGAGCGAAGCGGAGTTAAGCGGCAACGGCGTCCGGATCTTTGGAAAATACTTAAAGGATGCCGGATATGTGCAGAAAAACCGTTTTATTATCAATACATTAAGCGGACAGCAGACCATCCAGTACTTAAATGAAGATGGGACCAAAATAAAGGTTTCCATGGGTAAACTGACCTTTTACAGCGATGAAATTCCTGTGACAGGGCCAAGGAGAGAGGTGCTTAACGAGACCATGATGTTTGGAAGCATCCCTTACCGGGTTACCTGTGTGTCCATTGGAAATCCTCACTGCGTCATCTGGTTAAATGATATATCAAAGGAACTGGCCTGCCGGATCGGGAAGCATTCGGAGACAGCCGATTATTTCCCGGGAAAGATCAATACAGAGCTTTTAAAGGTTATGGACAGGACCAACATTGAAATTGAGATTTACGAGCGGGGAGCCGGATATACCCTGGCATCGGGTACCAGCGGCTGTGCGGCTGCGGGCGCGGCATACCGCATGGGGCTTACGGATCCAAAGATGTATGTACACATGCCCGGTGGCGTGCTTGAGGTGGAAATAGAAACGGATGGCAGCGTGCTGATGACAGGGGAAGTAGGCTACGTAGGCCGGTTCATCCTTTCCCATGAGATGACAGAGCAGCTTCGGGCACTGGGATAATAGAATATAATAAAATGGCAATAAGGGCATGACAGTCAGCCGTTAAGTCAGAACAGGGAAAGACAGCCCTGTCTGAGAAAAACGGAGGATTGAAGTGCCTTTTGCTTTTTCCCTGTTTTCAGTTAAGAGCCTGGGTCTGAACTTGTTGACGGAAGCAGAGTTTTCATACTATAATATTACAATAATTTATATGGTGCGTAGATAGTGTAATGCAGGAGAGGCGGGAGTGTATGAATCGTATGTCGGATGAAAATGGAGAGGCCGGTATTTACATAGTTGACCAGGATTACAGAATCGTTTATCTGAATGATGCGGCTAAATCATATTATCCGGATTTGAAAGAGGGGATGTATTGTTACCAGGGGATGGGGAAAGGACTGGCGCCCTGTAAGGACTGTCCGGGCACAAGTCAGAAGTCTGAGCATGTGATATTTTATAATTCTGTTTTAGAACTTTGGCTGAATGTATCTTCCGGTGCCATCGACTGGCCAGGGCACAACGGGTGCAGGCTCATCATGTTCCGGCCCGTTGATGAGAAGAATAAGAATCTTTTTTATCATTTGACAGACAACACCGTTTATGATGAACTTTTTGAACTGAATATTGCTGCAAACACCTATAAGATCCTGTTTTACCAGAAGGATAAGTTCCGGATTCCCCAGGTGGAAGGACGGCTGGATTCCATGCGTATGGATGCGGCGGATCTCATGATCCACCCGGAAGACAAGGAGAGGTTTTTGAAATTCTGGGAGGAATCCACCCTGCTGGACCGGCTCCACGCCAACGGAAAGGTCATGAAGGGGGACTTCCGCAAGCTGATGGTAAACGGGAACTATTGCTGGGTCAGGGTGATCGCTGTATTGTTCCGGTGCGGGGATTGTGCGGACCCCATTATCATGTGTTATGTCCAGGATATTGACCGCAGGAAGAAAGTGGAAGAGGAAGAGCAGAAAAAGCTTCGGGAGAAGCGGGAAGAAACAGATTCCATGACAGGGCTCTTCCGCTACGGTCCTTTTTTTGAGAAGGCGGAACAGCTTTTGCAAGAATGGCTTGGCGGAAAGTATGTTATGGTGGCCATTGACATTGAGCATTTTAAGCTGTTTAACGAATGGTACGGGGAAGAGGAAGGGGACCGCTTCCTGATCAAGATCGGAAAGCATTTAAAATCTTTGGAGCTGCTGTATAATTCCATTGCAGGGTATATGGGAGGAGACGATTTTGTCATCATTCTGCCGGAAGACATTGCTATATTAAAAGGCCTGGAAAAGGAGATCAACAACTATGTCAGGCAGTATGGGGGAAATGCAGGATTCCTGCCGGCTTTCGGCATTTACCGGATAGAGGACGGCAGCCTTTCGGTCAGCATGATGTATGACAGGGCGGCAATCGCTCTGAATTCCGTAAAGGGCAATTATGCCAGGCGCATGGGCTGGTATGATCCGGGCATGAAACAGAAGATGGAAAAGGATCAGCTTCTTCTCTCGGAAATCCAGCGGGCCCTGGAAAAGAGAGAGTTTATTTTTTTCCTCCAGCCCCAGTGCAATATGCTCACCGGAAAGATCATCGGCCTGGAGTCCCTGGTCAGATGGCAGCACCCTCTTAAGGGGCTTATTTCTCCGGGAGAATTCATCCCCCTTTTGGAGCAGAATGGGTTTATCACCTATCTGGATATCTATATCTGGGAGATGGTATGCAGGCAGTTGAACACCTGGATCAAAGAAGGGAAAAGGCTGATCCCCATTTCCGTCAACATGTCCCGCATGGATATTTATGCCATTGATGTGGTGGAAAAATTCAAGGAGCTGGTGAACCGGTATGAAATTAACCCCGGATACCTGGAAATTGAGATCACGGAAAGCGCTTATGCGGAGGATGATGATAAGATCCGCAGGGTTCTGGAGGATCTGCGCAAGGCAGGGTTTCCTGTGTTCATGGATGACTTTGGCAGCGGCTATTCTTCCCTTAACATGCTTAAGGATGTGAACGTAGATGTTATTAAGATCGACACCAAATTCCTGGATATGAATGAAAACAGCCAGAGCCGGGGAATGGGGATATTAGAGACCATTGTAAGAATGGCAAGGGTCATGCAGATAAAGATCATTGCCGAAGGGGTGGAACGAAAGGAACAGGTGGATTTTTTAAGAAATGTCGGCTGCATTTACGGCCAGGGATATTATTATTACAAGCCGCTTCCGGTGAAGGAGGCGGAGCTTCTCCTGATGCAGGAGGGGAATGTGGATTATGGAGGCATCCAGGCCAGCCAGTGCGGGCAGTTAAAGCTGGAGGATCTGTTTAATGAGAATATCACCAGCGAGGCCATGCTGAATAACATGCTGGGGGCCATTGCCCTTTATGAGGTGCATGAGGACCGGTGCGAGGTTCTCCGGGTAAACCAGGAATATTACCGCATTACAGGGGATAGCCCGACGGATATGGAAGAACGCAGATGGTTTCTCTTAAACAGGGTCTATAAGGATGACATGGACTGGGTCCTGAACATTTTTGAAAGCGCATACAGCAATCCCCTCAGGGGAGGAGAGGGGATTTTCCGGCAATACCGTCCTGGGGGTGAGCTGATGTGGGTCCATCTGCGGGTATTCTTTTTACGGGAGCAGGATGAACGCCGTCTATATTATGGATCGGTAAGGGATGCCACAGAGCAGATGGAGCAGCGCCAGAAGCTGGAGGACTCCCAGAAGATCCTTGGAGATGTCTTAAGGCTTTCAGGAAGAAATCTTTCTTTTGAAAACTTTGCCCAGGAAAATGAATGGGCTGCAGGTGCCATATTTGCCCAGATCGCTCCCGGCGTGCTTCTTGGAGTTTATTGCGAAAAGGAACTGCCTTTGTATTTTGTCAACAATGAGCTGCTTCGTCTTCTGGAATATGATACTTACGAGATGTTTTCAAAGGCTGTAGGCGGAAAGATCGCCAATCTCATTCATCCGGAGGATTTAAGGCGGATACAGGAATCCATCTTCCATTTTATATCGCCGGGCATGGAGTATGCCTTCCGCCACCGCATGAAAAAAAAGGATGGAAGCTGGCTGTGGGTCATGACCAAAAGCCGTGTGGTCCAGGCAGAAGATGGAAGGCTGGCAGTTGTGAATGTTTGTATGGATATCAGTGATACTCTTTTGGCCCAGAAAAAGCTGCAGGATACCAATCAGGTCCTTCAGTTAAAAAATGACGAACTGGAATTTTTAGGCTCCGGAATGCCGGGAGGGTATTTCCGGTGCAAAAGATCGGAACAGATGGAGCTGCTTTATACCAGCCTCCGTTTCCTGGAAATCCTGGATTATTCAAAAGAGGAATTGGAAGAACAGTTTGGCAGCCAGTTTATGGCCATGATCCATCCGGAGGACCGTGAAAAGGTCTATGAGCTTACAAAAGCTTTAAAGCCGGAGGAAAACTTAAGAGGGGTGGAATTCCGGGTCCTCTCAAAAAGCGGTTATATCTGGATTTTGTGCCACTCCAAGCTGTCGGTAAAAGCAGATGGCAGCTTTTTGTACGGGGTAATGCTGCACATCGATGAAATCGTGGAGCTGCGCAGGCAGATCGAGTGCAGCAGGAAGATGTTAAATCAGATGGAGCGGATGACATTGGGAATGTCTGATTTCATGAAGGAGCTTCCTGACCGTGAGGCCGCCGCTTCTAAGATGGAGGCTTATCTGGCCCGCCGCCGCTTCCAGTCTTCGGCTCTGGTCCTCTTTGAGATTATAGGGGCAGAAGAGGAAGACTGCAATGGAGAGAAGCCGTTTTTTACCCCCTATATGGAAATCCTGAAACACTTTTTCAGGGAAGACGACATCATCTGCTTAAACAGTGTATATGAGGCAATGGTGCTGTGTAAAAATATCCGGAAAAGCGATATGGAAAATAAGCTGAAGCGGGTGGTCCGGGCTTTGACCCGGGAACTTACAGGAGGTGCGGAAAAGCCTCTGTATTGGCTCAACACCGCTTTTGTTATGATAGAGACACAGGATAAGGATTTTGCAGACTGCTGCGACAAGGCTAAATCGGAGCTTTCCCAGGCCGGGCAGCTTTCAAAAGAGAGAAGTTTGAAACTGGGAATAGACCGCTTCCGGGACTTGTGATATAATGAGCGCAAGAGCGCGCAGAGGAGTTTGCTCCTTGGCGCGAAGGTTGAATGTTGATCATGAACCGCAGGTTCATGATATAATCCTCATAAAATCATTACAGGATAAAAGATGCCATACAGGCAGAAAAAAGGAAAGGAATAAGATTATGATAGCAGACAAGATGAGACCCCTTGTAGAGAATAATTCCGCCATCCGTGCCATGTTTGAGGAAGGAAAGAAGATGGCTGCAATGTACGGCAGGGAGAATGTCTATGATTTCAGCCTTGGAAATCCCAATGTACCGGCTCCCCCGGAGGTGAACCAGGCCATTCTGGACATAATCAGGGAAGAGGAAACCACTTTTGTTCACGGATACATGAGCAACGCAGGATTTGAGGAGACAAGAGCTGCAGTTGCCCAGTCCGTAAACAGGCGGTTTGGGACTCATTTTCGTCTGGAAAATATTCTTATGACCGTTGGAGCAGCCAGCGGAATGAACGTCATATTAAAAACCGTATTGGATCCCGGTGATGAGGTTCTGGTGTTCGCACCGTATTTTATGGAATACGGCTCCTACGTCAGGAATTATGACGGCGTGCTAGTGGCGGTGCCTCCGGATAGGTCCAGCTTTCAGCCTGACCTTAAGGAGTTTGAGAAACGGATCACCCCTAAGACAAAGGCAGTGATCATCAATACTCCCAATAACCCTACGGGTGTGGTTTATTCTGCAGAAACTCTCCGTAAGATCGCAGCCATCCTTCTGGAAAAGGAAGAAGAGCTTGGCACCCAGATCCTGCTGATCTCTGATGAACCTTACCGGGAGCTGGCATATGACGGGGTGGAGGTTCCCTATGTTACTCCATTTTACCACAATACCGTCGTCTGCTATTCCTACAGTAAGTCCTTATCCCTTCCTGGGGAGCGGATCGGGTATCTGGTAATTCCCGATGAGGTGGAGGATTCCCAGAAGGTCATAGCTGCCGCTGCCATTGCAACCAGGGTGCTTGGCTGCGTCAATGCCCCTTCCCTCATGCAGCGGGTGATCGTGCGCTGCGTGGAGAGCCAAGTAAATCTGGAAGCCTATAACAGGAACAGGGAGCTTCTCTACAACAGCTTAAGGGAATATGGGTTTGACTGCATCAAGCCTGAGGGAGCTTTTTACTTATTCGTGAAGGCTCCGGTGGATGATAAGGAATTCTGCCAGGCCTGCAAAGAGCACCGGGTGCTTTTGGTGCCTGGAACCTCCTTTGCATGTCCGGGATATGTCAGGATCGCCTATTGTGTATCCTATGAGCAGATTGAACGTTCTCTGCCTGCATTCCGGAAGATAGCACAAGAGTATGGCCTTACAGGAAAAGGGGGGGAAGTGTAATGAGACCATGGGAAGCAAATATCCGCAGGGTGGCCCCTTATGTACCGGGGGAGCAGCCAAAGGGAGAGAAGTTAATAAAGCTGAATACCAATGAAAACCCATATCCGCCGGCTCCAGGTGTCAGACAGGCTTTGGATCAGATGGACTGCGACTGGTTCCGCAAATATCCGGACCCGGCTGCAACGGTCCTTATTAAAGCCCTTTCAAAGGCTTATGAAGTAGATGAGGACCGGATCTTTGTGGGAGTGGGTTCTGATGATGTGATCGCCGTGGCTTTTATGACCTTTTTTAATTCACATAAGCCCATCCTGTTTCCTGATGTGAGCTATTCCTTTTACAAGGTCTGGGCGGATTTATTCAGGATTCCATATGAAACTCCTGCTCTTGATGAGGATTTCCGTATCAGGAAGGAAGATTATTATAAGGAAAATGGGGGAATCATATTTCCAAACCCCAATGCACCCACCGGCCTTCTCATGCCTCTTTCTGAAGTAGAGGATATTATAGCCCATAATCAGGAGTCAGTGGTGATCGTGGATGAAGCATACATTGATTTCGGCGGGGAAAGCGCCATAAGGCTGACTGAAAAATATGAAAACCTTCTGGTAGTGCAGACCTTCAGCAAATCACGGTCCATGGCCGGAATGAGAATCGGCTGCGCTTACGGACATGAGTCGCTGATCCGCAGGTTAAATGATGTAAAGTATTCCTTTAATTCCTACACCATGAATATCCCTTCCCTGGTTTTGGGAGAAAAAGTCCTTGAGGATGACAGATATTTTAAGGAAACACTTGAAAAGATCATGTGCACAAGGGAGACGGCCAAGAAACGGCTTAAGGAACTGGGATTTTCTTTTCCGGATTCCATGGCAAATTTTATCTTCGCCTCTCACAAGGAACGCAGTGCAGAGGAGATCTACATGGCTCTCCGGGAAAAGAACATCTTTGTCAGGTACTTTAAGCAGCCGAGGATTGACAATTACCTGCGCATTACCATAGGCACGGATGAGGAGATGGAAGCGCTGTACGGTTTTTTAAAAGAATATCTTTAGAATTTATTCGTTTGTCAGGAAGGCTTTTTGGGAGTATCATATTAAGAAGGTGATTAAAATGGAGCAAGTTAAAAAGTATTGCAGAGTGATTCTCAATATTGTTATACCGATTTTATTTTTATACTTAATATGTGTGTGGGGGCCAAGGCTTTTGAGTTTCTTCCTCCCCTTTGTCATTGGCTGGATCATTTCAGTCATTGCCAATCCCTTGGTCCGCTTTCTGGAAAAACGGCTGAAGATTGTGAGAAAGCACAGCTCTGTGCTGATTGTGGTGGCAGTGCTGGCCCTTATTATAACAGCGCTCTATTTCCTGATTTCCATGCTGATATCCGAAGCAGCGGGATTTGCAAGAGATATTCCCAAGTATTATGAATCCGCCTGGCTGGAGATCCAGAAGCTGCTTTTGCAGGTAGAGGGGCTTTTACAGTTTTTGCCTGACAACATTCAGGTGTCCGTGAACCAGTTTTTTACTCATATAGGCGAATATTTAAATGTGATGGTCCAGAAGATCGCCTCTCCTACGGTGACGGTGGCAGGAAATATGGTAAAGAGCATTCCGGCTGCCCTGGTTTACACCATTGTGACGATTTTTTCCTCCTACCTGTTTATTGTGGACAGGGATAAGATCATGGAAGTGATTCGCCCCTATATCCCTGATGGGGGAACCAAGTATTTCCTGTATTTAAAAAAGGACGCAAAGCGTCTGGTGGGCGGCTATTTTCTTGCCCAGTTTAAAATCATGTTCATCATTGCAGCGGTACTGGCAGTAGGATTTCTGGTATTGGGAGTGAATTATGCACTGCTTCTTGCAGTGATCATATCCATTCTTGATTTTCTGCCGATTTTGGGAACCGGCACGATTCTGATTCCATGGGCGGTGGTCCGTCTTGTTGCAGGTGAGTATGCCTTTGGCTTCGGCCTGGTGGTCATCTATGTTCTGACTCTGGTGTTAAGGCAGGTCATCCAGCCTAAGATCGTAGGCGACACCATGGGGCTGGACCCTCTTATGACACTGCTGTTTTTGTATTTGGGATTTAAAATAAGCGGGATCGCCGGCATGATCATAGCGGTACCTGTTGGCATGCTGTTTTTAAATCTATATGAGTTCGGAGCCTTTGATTCATTTATTGGCAGTGTAAAGACATTGATCCATGACATCAAAGCCTTTCGCAAGGGGCCGGATTAAATTTAGATTGATCATTGAGAAGGAAACACTCTGCGGGTATACTTATATGCCTGGAATGCATCGGCAGGAAAGAGGAAATGATGAAAAAGAATACAAAACTGAAAGTGGCCTTATGCCTTGTGGCCGGCCTTATGAGTTTAAATGCAACGGCAGCGCCTGCCAACGGATTTTCTGCGGAGGCCTGGAAAATGGAAAACGGACAATATGTGGATGCCTCCGGACTCCCTATTGCAGGCGCGCTGGCAAAGGGGATTACTGTAACAAAGTACCAGAACCGCCAGAGTGAGTCAAAGGGAGGGATCGACTGGAAGAAGGTGGCTCAGGATGGAGTATCCTTTGCCATGGTGCGCATCGGTTATCTCAATGACAGAGATCCCTATTATTCTATAAACATGGAGGGGGCAGCGGCAAACGGGCTTAAGACCGGAGTGTTTTTTTATACCCAGGCCCTGGATACCCAGACCGCAGTAGAGGAAGCCAGATATGTGCTCCGGATGGTAAAGGATTACCAGGTTTCCTATCCAATTGCTTATGATGTGGAATCCCAGCACCTTCTTGACAATAATCTGTCAAAACAGCAGATTACGGATAATATCAATGCATTCTGCAAGACTATTTCCGATGCAGGATACCGGCCCATCGTATATGCCAATAACCAATGGCTGACCAATCACATTGATATGGACCAGATCCCATATGATGTGTGGTATGCCAGATACGGAACCGTCAACAATTATAAGAACCGTACTATCTGGCAATGCACGGATCAGGGAAAAGTGGAAGGAATCAGCGGAGATGTGACCATTGAACTTTCCTTTGCGGATTACGGCGCTCTCATCCCTTCTGAGGGCTGGAAGACCATTGACGGAAATAAATATTATACAAAGAATTATATAAAGCAGACCGGCTGGGTACAGGTGGGAGACATCTGGTATTATCTGGATTCCAATGGCATCATGATTCATGATACCACCATGGCTATTGACGGAGTTTCCTATACCTTTGGTTCTGACGGGGCCATGGTCCAGTGACCGGATTAACGGAGTTTTGACGTGAAGACAGAAAATAATTTAGATACGGATCATATCAGGGGCTTGGTGTGGAGGCTGGCTATTCCCTCCATGCTGGCCCAGTTTGTTAGTGTTTTTTACAGCATTGTAGACCGGATGTACATAGGAAACATCGCCGGAACCGGTGAGATTTCTTTGGCAGGAGTAGGAATCTGCGGTCCCATTATTACCATGATCTCTTCTGTGGCTTTTTTAGTGGGCGTAGGCGGTTCCCCCCTGATGAGCATCCGCATGGGAGAGAAAAACCAACGGGCTGCCAGCCAGATACTGGCAAACTGCTTTTTTCTTTTAACGGTTTTATCGGTGCTGATCACCATTTTTTCTTTTATGGCAAAGGAAAAGCTGTTGATGTGGTTTGGAGCCAGCGAAGCCACCTTTTCATATGCCAATGACTACATTACCATATGCCTCCTGGGCACAGTTTTTGCACTTTTGTCTACGGGAATGAATCAGTTCATCATCTGTCAGGGATTTGCAAAGACCGGAATGAAGTCGGTTCTTCTGGGGGCAGTGTGCAATATTGTGCTGGACCCGGTGTTCATGTTTGTCTTTGGCTTGGAAGTGCGGGGAGCCGCAATCGCTACGGTGCTGTCCCAAATGGCTTCCTGCATTTATGTACTCCGGTTCCTGTTTGGAGACAAGCCGCCCATCCGGATCACCTTTGGCAATTATGACTGGCAGGTCATGAAGCGGGTACTGATGCTGGGCCTAAGCCCCTTTTTGATTATTGCATTTGATAATGTTCTGATCATATCCTTAAACATGATGATTCAGCGCTATGGCGGAGAGAACCAGGGAGACATGCTCCTTACCTGCATGACCATTGTACAGAGCTTTATGCTCATGGTTACCATGCCTCTTGGAGGAATCACCGGAGGAACCCAGACCATACTGGGTTATAATTTTGGAGCAGGAAGGCCTGACCGGATTAAAAAGGCAAGCATTCATATTTCATGCCTGGCCCTTGGGTTTACCACCATCATGTTTATTCTGGCTCATACGGTTCCCGGGTATTTTGTCCGCATTTTTACCAAGAATGAGGCTTACGTGGAACTGACGGTTTGGGCCATTAAGATTTATACCATGGGCATCATACCTCTTGCGCTGCAGTATGCAGTGGTGGATGGGTTTGTGGGGATGGGAGTTGCAAAGGTAGCTATTTCCCTTTCCATGTTCCGGAAGGTGATATTTTTAGGCGGCGCCGCCCTTATTCCCGTCTGGTTTGGGATCGATAAAATATTTTACACGGAGCCGGTCTCGGATTTCATCAGTGTTATGGTGTCGGTGACCGTGACGTTGCTGGTACTTGACCGGGTCTTGAAAAAAAGAGAGGCAAAAAGCTGTTGACATATGGAAGGGAGCAAATGATCCTGTGGTTTAGCCCGGATCGTTGTGCCTTTTAGAAAGACCGGGGAGCAGGGGGAATTTAAGGATTCCCTATCTGCTCCCCGGTCTTTTTGTTATGACTTAAGAACCAGCCGACTGATAACGGGACAGTCCGAAGTTCCATAAAAATCCTGCCGGGACCAAAAAGAAGCAGGCGGCCAGAGGAAGAAGGCTGTACCATGAATGTGAGGTCCTGCCTGTAAGATATAAAAAGGGATAATACTGAAACAGGGCAAAGGGGACCAGGTAGGTACAGACGGTCAAAAGAGTCTTCCCATAGATGCCTATGGGATATTTCCCATATTCTCTGGCCCCGTCAGTGAATATGTTCATAAATTCCAGTCCCTCCAGGGTAAAAAAGCATATGGAGGCAAAAATTAAGTAAATGGCTGCAAATACCGCCACACCGCCTATGACCATGAGTACAACGGTAAGGACCCGGACAGGGGTCCAGACGATGGTGCTGGAGTGCAGGCCGTAGGCGAACATGATCGCAGCCTGGAAAAGCCGGCCTATCCTGGTCAGTTCTATTTTGCTGCACAGGACCAGAAACAGGCTGTCCCTCGGCTTTAAAAGGATGCGGTCAAATTCTCCGTTTCCGATGATGGTCTCAAAGGTGTCCAGGCTTCGGAAGACCGTCTCTGCTATGGTAAAAGCCATGAGGGTAATGGAAAAACAAAGGAGAACCTCCCCGTAGGAAAAGCCCTTTACCTCTTTGAAACGGTCCATCATAAAGAGGACTCCAAGAAATACGTTAAAGGATATGAGAAACTGTCCAATGGTGGTTAAAAAGAAGGAGGTTTTATGCTGCATCATGCTTTTTAAATGCATGAGCAGGTATTTTTCATATAACCGGATTGATTTCATGGGATGCCTCCTTTCAACCGCCCTGGATCACAACGCGTTTTAACGCATTGCGTTCCAGGGCCCGTCCGATGATGAGGAACACTGCCAGCCAGAACACCTGTCCCAGAAGGCTTACATACATGTCATGTCCTTTTAAGTCCCCGCCAAAGATCCGGAAGGGGACATTCTGAGCCGATGCAAAGGGTAGAAAATTCACCACCTGACGGATCCCATCCGGCAGGAAGGGAAGAGGGATGACCGCACCGCTTAAAAACTCGGAAAGGGAGGTGACGATCAGTTTGATCCCCTGAGAGGAAATGGTATAAAAAGCGGACATGTATACGGTCATGCCAAAGGCAATCACAAAAAGAAGTCCCAGGGTCATGGATAAAAGAGTAAAAAACCATATACAAAAGTTTCCGGGAAGTACAAGGCCGTAGGGGGCAGGCAGCAGCCAGGCAAGGAGCAGAATGGGCATACACCGCAGGACTGTTTTGGAAAGGCGGGTGGCCAGTCCTCTGGTAAACCACATATCATAAAGACGGACAGGGCGGCACAGTTCATAGGCCACATTTCCTGTGGTAATGGAATCAAAAAGCTCAGATTCCCAGAACCAGGTCATGTAAAGGGCCAGAAAGGCCTGCTGAAGCCACACATAGGTGGAAAGTGCCTGAAATTCCATGGGAAAGCTTTCAGGCGCAGCCTCATAAAAGGCCCGGAATAAAAGAATCTCCATGGCCCCCCATACGAACTGGGTGACCATTCCGGAAAGGGCTGCCGCACGGTATTGAAGCCCCCGGATAAAACGGATGCGAAAGAAAGACCAGTATTTTTTCATGGTTTTTCCTCCTATATCCGGTAATCCCGGTAAAGGGCGGCAATGATCTCATCCAGTGTGGCATCTTCCCTGGGACGGTGGGATTTTAAATCAGAAAGGGCGCCGTCTAAAAGCAGCCGTCCTTTTCCGATTAAAAGAACCCTGTCTGCCAGGGCGTCAATGTCCTGCATATCATGGGTGGTAAGAAGGACTGTGGTTTTGTGCTTCTGATTCTGCTTTCGGATAAAGTCCCGGACCGCCAGCTTGGAAACTGCGTCCAGACCAATGGTGGGTTCATCCAAAAACAGGATCTTTGGTCTGTGGAGAAGAGAAGCAGCGATCTCGCAGCGCATTCTCTGGCCTAGGGATAAGTGCCTGGCAGGAGTGCGCAAAAGCTCCCCTAAGGACAAAAGTTCCGTCAGCTCGTCTAAAGTTTTCTGGTATTGGTTTGTGGGGATTTCGTAGATGTCGCGGAGTAGTTCAAAGGAATCCAGGATGGGGACATCCCACCAAAGCTGGCTGCGCTGGCCGAAGACAACGCCAATGTCCTTTACATGTGCCTTTCGTTCCTTCCATGGGACCCGGCCATTGATCCGGCAGGTGCCGTTATCCGGTGTAAGGATTCCGCTTAGAATCTTGATGGTGGAGCTTTTCCCTGCGCCGTTGGGGCCGATATAGCCTACCATTTCTCCGTCTCCTATGGTAAAGGAGATGTCGTAAAGGGCGTGGATGGTTTCCACCTCTCTGTGAAAAAGGGCCTTGACTGCTTCTGAAAAGCCGGCACTTCTCCTTGCGACCTTAAAGGTCTTGTTCATGTGTTCCACTTGAATCATAAAAGTTCCTCCTGGTAGTAATATTTGTGAACCTGTTTCTTCCGGCAGCGGGCAGTTTTTTTCAATGAAAAAAACCTGTCATAACCGGTCAGATGGTCCTAATATCTTGCCAAGCGGTGAGCGCCGCCAGATAAACCAATGGAAGCGCTGCTCTCCGGAATAAGAAATTTTCTTTTTCCGGGGACTCTACCGTGGTATCAATATTCTCTTTTCCTGAATGTGAGATGTGAATTAGATTGGAAAAGGACTTCTAGTCTACCACTGCCAAAACAGGCTGTCAAGTGAGCAAAAAAAACTCTTGACAAAATATGAAAAAGTGATAATATAAACATATGAACATATATTCATATAATAATAGTGAGATTAAGGAGGTACCAAATGGAGCAGGACATCAAGAAAAGCATTCAGGACTGTGAAATCGACCAGTGCGATTTTATCTGTGTTCATGAAAACGTTGTAAGTCAGGTACTAGAGGCCATGCCCCAGAGTCAGGAACTTCTTGATCTGGCGGATTTCTTCAAAGTATTCGGTGATGCCACCAGGATAAAGATCCTCTACGTGCTCAGCCAGTCGGAGATGTGCGTGTGCGATATCGCAAACCTTTTAAAGATGGGGCAGTCAGCCATTTCCCATCAGCTCCGGGTGCTGAAGCAGATGCGCCTGGTGAAGTTCCGCAGAGAGGGAAAAACCGTATTTTATTCCCTGTCTGACGGCCACATCGAGACAATTCTGGCCCAGGGGATGGAGCATATCAATGAGTGAAGAAAATGATAATAAAAGAATGAAAAAGGAGAGAATTGGTTATGAAAAAGATTATTAAGCTGGAAGGTTTATGCTGTGCCAATTGTGCGGCCAAGATTGAAGAAGAGGTAAAAAAACTGGAGGGTGTGGAAAGTGCATCCGTAAGCTTTATGACCCAGAGGATGACCATGGAAGTCCAGGACGGAAAGTCGGATGAAATCCTGGAAGCAGCTAAAAAGATATCAAATAAGATTGAGCCGGAAGCAGAATTTAAGGTGCTTCGGTAAGGGCAAAGGAGTAGTTATGACGAAGAAACAGAAACGGATGGCAATAAGGCTTGCAGCCAGCGCCCTGTTTTTTGCAGCAGGAATGCTTTCGGAGGAAAAGACTGTCTGGTACTGGATGTTCTTTTTGGTCTCCTATCTGGCGGCAGGATATGACATTCCTTTAAGAGCATTACGGAATATTAAAAACGGCCAGTTTTTTGATGAAAATTTTCTTATGTCAGTGGCGACCTTCGGTGCCATCGGCATTGGGGCTTTGGAAGAAGCAGTGGGAGTTATGCTGTTTTATCAGATCGGGGAGCTTTTTAATGATTATGCGGTAAATAAATCAAGAAAGTCCATCACCGAGCTTATGGACATTAATCCGGAATATGCCAACCTTCTTAAAGATGGAAGGGAGGAGAAAGTAGACCCGTATGAGGTTTCCGTAGGGGATATCATCGTGATAAAACCGGGAGAAAAGGTGCCTCTTGACGGCGTTGTTGTAAAGGGAACCGGAGGGCTGGATACAAAAGCCCTGACAGGAGAATCCATGCCTGTGGAAGTGAAGGAAAACGATGCTGTCCTCAGCGGTTCCATTAATTTAAACGGCGTTTTGGAGGTCAGGGTAACAAAGCTGTTTGATGATTCTACGGTGGCAAAGATCCTGGAGCTGGTGGAAAATGCCAGCTTTAGAAAAGCAAAGGCCGAGAATTTCATCACCAGATTTGCAAGGGTATATACGCCTGTTGTGGTGACGCTTGCTCTGATTCTGGCAGTGGTTCCGCCTCTCTTTTTTGGTGGCTTGTGGGGAACCTGGATATACCGGGCATGCAGCTTTCTGGTGGTTTCCTGTCCCTGTGCCCTGGTGATTTCCGTACCTTTAAGCTTTTTCGGAGGGCTGGGCGCTGCTTCCAGACATGGGATCCTCATGAAGGGAAGCAATTACCTGGAAGCCATGGCTTCCCTTGATACCGTTGTCTTTGACAAAACAGGCACCCTTACAACAGGAAAATTCCGGGTCACAAACGTGGATCCCGTGGAAGGAACAGAGGAAGAGCTTTTAAGGCTGGCGGCTTACGGTGAATTCCATTCCAATCATCCCATCGCTTTATCCGTAAAGGAAGCCTATGGAAAGCCTGTTGATGAGACTTTCATCGGCAGAGTGGAAGAAATTGCAGGATACGGCATCAGGGCAGAGCTTAAAGAGGAAGGGAAAGAACAGGAACTTTTTATCGGCAATGCAAGGCTTATGGAGCAGCAGGGGATCACGGTTCCTGCCCGGGAGTCTGTAACAGGAACCTCCCTTTATGTGGCAGAGGCCGGACGTTATCTTGGTTCTGTTACCATTTCCGACACCATCCGGGAAGATGTTCCCATGGCTTTAAAAGGCTTAAGGGAAGCCGGGGTCAGGAAGCTGGTGATGCTGACAGGAGATAAGCCGGAAGTAGGTCAGGCGGTCGGCGAAAAGCTGGGGCTTGATGAGGTTCACGGCGGGCTGCTTCCCGGTGATAAAGTAGGTAAGGTAGAAGAACTGTTATTAAGAAAACGGGAAGGACAGAACCTGGCCTTTGTAGGCGACGGCATCAATGACGCTCCGGTTCTTGCCCGGGCCGATGTGGGAATCGCCATGGGAGGAATCGGCTCCGACGCAGCGGTGGAAGCTGCGGATGTGGTGATCATGACCGACGAGCCGTCAAAGCTTATAGACGCCATTGCAATCGCAAGAAAAACAGCAGTCATAGTAAAGCAGAATATCATTTTTGCCATAGGGGTAAAAGTGCTCATCCTCTTACTTTCAGCAGCCGGACTGGCGACCATGTGGGCGGCCGTATTTGGAGACGTAGGCGTTTCGGTGCTTGCCATTTTAAATGCTATCCGGGCTTTAAGGTATAAAAATAGTAAATAAAAGCATTGACAAATTTTTTTGAAGCTGTTATATTTTACACATATGACGGGGTGGTGCAAAGATGGTCCATAGTGATGGCTGTTTTTGCCTGCCCTTTTTGTTTTTACAGGAAAACTGGGCTTTTTATTTTAGAGGTTGGGAAGGGAGAAAATATTATGAGCAAATACAGCAAAGAAGATATATTCCGGATCGTAGAGGAAGAGGATGTGGAATTTATCCGCCTTCAGTTCACTGACATTTTCGGTATGCTGAAGAATGTTGCCATTACGAAAAGCATGCTTGGAAAGGCTCTGGATAACCGCTGCATGTTTGACGGTTCTTCCATTGAGGGCTTTGTAAGAATTGAAGAATCCGATATGTATCTTTATCCGGATCTTGATACTTTTGAGATCTTTCCATGGCGTCCCCAGCAGGGGAAGGTTGCCCGTCTGATGTGTGATGTATATTGTCCGGACAGGACGCCTTTTGAAGGTGATCCCAGATTCGTGCTTAAAAAAGTGTTAAAGAAAGCCAGTGACATGGGATTTGAATTCCATGCGGGGCCGGAATGTGAATTCTTCCTTTTCCATACGGATGAAGAAGGGCGTCCCACAACGGATACCCATGAAATGGCAAGCTATTTTGATGTGGCCCCCATTGATCTGGCTGAGAATGTCCGCCGGGATATGGTGCTGAATCTGGAAGAGATGGGATTCATGATTGAGGCTTCCCATCATGAAATTTCCCCGGGACAGCATGAAATTGATTTTCAGTATGCAGAGGGCATGGTGACGGCGGATAACATTATGACCTTTAAGATGGCGGTAAAGTCCATTGCCAAGCGCCACGGACTTCACGCTACCTTTATGCCAAAGCCCAAGGCCGGCGTCAACGGCTCCGGGATGCACATCAACATGTCCCTGTCTGATTTAAATGGCAACAACATGTTTGAAGACGCCTCCGATGAACAGGGCTTAAGCAGGATTGCCTATCAGTTTATAGCCGGGATCCTTTATCACATGAAAGGGATGGCAATACTCACTAATCCTCTGGTCAATTCCTATAAGCGCCTGGTTCCAGGATACGATGCACCGGTTTACATTGCATGGTCGGCCAAGGCAAACAGAAGCCCCCTGATCCGCATCCCGGCTTCCAGAGGAGCAGGAACCAGGATCGAGCTTCGCTGCCCGGATCCTGCGGTCAACCCCTATCTGGCCCTGGGTGCCTGTCTGGCTGCCGGCCTTGACGGGATCGAAAAAGAGATGACTCCGCCGGAGAGCGTTGACAGGAACATTTTCGCCATGCTGCCGGAGGAGATTTTGGAAAAAGGAATTGAGCATCTGCCGGAAACTCTGGGAGAAGCCATTGAGTTCTTCCGTAAGGATGATTTTATGAAAGAAGTGCTGGGCGAACACATCTTTACTAAATACCTGGAAGCCAAGGAAGCTGAATGGCATCTGTTCCGGGCCCAGGTAACAGATTGGGAAGTGGAAGAATACCTGTATAAATATTAATGTTTTCTGATACGGTTATCTGGAGGTGAGAGTGTTTGACCAATGTGATAGTGGCATTTTCCAGAGAAGAGGATGCAAAAAATATTAAAAATATTCTTGTAAGAAACGGCTTTACGGTAGCAGCGGTCTGCACCTCCGGTGCCCAGGCGGTAAACAGCGCCGATGAGTTGGGCAGTGGAATCGTAGTATGCGGCTGCAGGTTTGCAGATATGGTATTTTATGAGCTTTACGAATGCCTTCCCAAAGATATGCAGATGCTTCTTTTAGTGTCACCCAGCCAGTGGAGCGGCCGGGCGCCTGAAGGTGTGGTCTGCCTGGGCCACCCGTTAAAGGTACAGGATCTGGTAAGTACCTTAGAAATGATGGTGGAATCCCTGGCCAAAAGGCGGAAGAAATTAAAAAGCCAGCCAAAAGAGCGGAGCAGTGAAGAGAGGGAATTGATTAAGCAGGCAAAGGAACTTTTGATGGAGCGGAACCATATGTCTGAAACGGATGCCCACCGGTACATCCAGAAATGCAGCATGGACAGCGGAACCAATATGGTGGAAACCGCCCAGATGATCATGAGCCTGATCAATCGATAGTTATGGGAGAGAATAATGAAATTTACAAAGATGCAGGGAATCGGTAACGATTACGTATATATCAATTGCTTTGAAGAATCCGTGGAGGCCCCGGAGGAACTTGCGAAAAAGGTCAGCGACCGCCATTTTGGCATTGGATCCGATGGGCTGATCCTTATTTGTCCGTCAGAAACAGCGGACTGCCGCATGAGGATGTTTAACGCCGACGGCTCGGAGAGCCAGATGTGCGGCAACGGCATCCGCTGTGTAGGAAAATATGTTTACGATCACCGTCTGGTGGAAAAAACGGAATTTGACGTGGAGACCGGAGGAGGAATCAAGCATATAAAGATCAGTCCGGAGAATGGCAAAGCTGTGAATATCACCGTGGACATGGGCGTGCCTGAGGTCACCAGCCAGGTGCCGGAACCTATATGGGTTGACGGGAAAGAGTATGAATTCATCGGCATCTCCATGGGAAATCCCCATGCCGTTTACTATGTGGACCACATTGACGGCCTGGATTTGGAAACGATTGGGCCTGCTTTTGAAAACCATGGGCGTTTCCCGGAACGGACGAATTCAGAGTTTATCCAGGTAGTGAACCGGAATTACATCCGCATGAGGGTGTGGGAAAGAGGCAGCGGGGAAACATGGGCCTGCGGGACAGGAGCCACCGCCAGCGCAGTTGCCTCTGCCTTAAGCGGCCGAACCTCCCATATTGTGGAGGTGGAATTAAAAGGCGGCAATCTGACCATCCACTGGGACCGGGAAGGAAGCGGCCATGTGTTCATGACCGGGCCGGCGGTAGAGGTATTTGAAGGAGAATTTGACATAAATAATCTTTAAAGTAACAGGAGGAACCTATGGTAAAAATCAATGAAAACTACTTAAAGCTTCCGGGAAGCTATCTTTTTTCCACCATTGCAAAAAAGGTAAACGCCTATACTGAGGCAAATCAGGATAAGAAGATCATACGCCTTGGAATCGGTGATGTGACACAGCCCATTGCACCGGCCATTATCCGCACTCTTCACGAAGCAGTGGATGAAATAGGTCATAAGGAGACCTTTCATGGCTATGCACCGGATCTTGGCTATGGATTTTTAAGAGAAATTATTGCAAAGGAAGATTACACAGCCAGAGGATGTGACATATCCCCTGACGAGATTTTTATCTCGGACGGAGCCAAGAGCGATTGTGGAAATATCCAGGAGATCTTTGACGAAAGCTGTCGTGTTGCGGTCTGCGACCCGGTTTATCCGGTTTATGTGGATTCCAATGTTATGGCGGGCAGAACAGGGGAATACGAGGAAACCACCGGTAAGTGGAGCAACGTGATCTATATGCCCTGTACGGCTGAAAACCATTTTGTGCCGGAGCTTCCGGAAGAAACGCCGGATCTGATTTACTTATGCGTTCCAGGCAATCCTACCGGTACGACCCTCACAAGGGATCAGCTAAAGGTATGGGTGGATTATGCCAACGAAAAGGGAGCGGTGATCCTTTATGATGCCGCCTATGAAGCCTATATCGCCCAGGATGATGTGCCTCATTCCATTTTTGAGATTCAGGGTGCCCAAACCTGTGCCATTGAATTCCGCTCCTTTTCCAAAAATGCAGGCTTTACCGGAGTCCGCCTGGGCTTTACCGTCATTCCAAAGGCCCTGGAAAGGGGAGGGGTTTCCCTTCATTCCTTATGGGCCAGACGTCATGGGACCAAATTTAACGGAGCGCCTTACATCGTTCAGAAGGCCGGCGCTGCGGTTTATTCTGGGGAAGGAAAGGCCCAGTTAAAGGAACAGGTGGCTTATTATATGAGAAATGCGAAAACCATCTACACTGGGTTAAAGGAAGCAGGATGTGAAGTTTACGGCGGTGTCAATGCGCCTTATATTTGGTTAAAGGTGCCAGAAGGAATGACCTCCTGGGAATTTTTTGACCGTTTACTTGAGGAAGCCGGCGTGGTGGGAACTCCTGGAAGCGGGTTCGGACCAAGCGGCGAGGGATATTTCCGTTTGACGGCATTTGGGACCTACGAAAATACAGTAGAAGCCATGGAACGGATGAAAAAGATGCCATCCTTAAAAAAATAAACATTGACAAGCAATTATTGATTGGTTATGATAAATTCAAGAGAATTTCATAAGCGTGCAGTTTTATTTGAAAGAACAAAAGCGTTCAGTGCCATGGTGGTGCTGACGCTTTTCTTCTTTTTGGGAGGAAAACATGGATGACATCGATAAGAAAATAGTGAAGACATTACAAAAGAATGCCAGGGAATCCTTAAAAAACATAGCAGAAACCACCTTTTTGTCTTCTCCTGCAGTTTCTGCCAGAATTGAAAAGCTGGAGAGGGAAAAAATTATCACAGGCTATCATGCGGCAGTGGATTCAAGGAAGCTGGGGTACCATATTACCGCATTTGTGAGCCTGGAGGTTCCGCCAATGGATAAGATCCAGTTTTATGCAGATATGGAGTCCATTCCCAATGTGCTGGAGTGCAACTGCGTCACAGGAGAATACTCCATGCTGGTCAAAGTGGCCTTTCCCAGCACCATGGAGCTGGATGTGTTTATCGGGTGGATTCAAAAATACGGAAAGACCAACACTCAGATTGTATTTTCTACTCCGGTAGGGCCGAGAGACGTGGATGTAATGGCGGAATTAGGAGAAAAAGAATAAATATGGTACCAAAAAGTGGTACCGAGAAGGCTGCCTTTACATACTTTATATAATAGAAGTATGTGAAGGGAGTCTTTCTTTTGGCTGAGAGAACGATCGTAGTAATAGATGCCGGTCACGGCGGCGCTGACCCAGGTGCATCCTATGCAGGACGGCAGGAAAAAAATGATAACTTAAAGCTTGCGATGGCTGTGGGAAGAATTCTGGCAGACAACGGAGTTGACGTCAGGTATACCAGAACTGACGATACCTACAACACCCCCCTTGAAAAGGCCATGATGGCCAACGATGCGGAAGCCGATTTTCTTGTTTCCATTCACCGCAATGCCATGCCGGTTCCAGGCACCGGTTCCGGAATAGAGGTTCTTGTATTTGAAGATAAAGGGGTACCGGGCATGCTGGCCAGGAACATAGGAGAAGCCTTAAATAAGGCAGGATTCGCCAATTTAGGCACAGTGGAACGTCCGGGCCTGGTAATTCTTAAGCGGACAAAGATACCAACGGTTATGGTGGAAGTAGGATTTATAGACAATGAAGCGGATAATGACCTGTTTGATCAGAACTTTGATGCCATTGCCCAGGCCATTGCCGATGGCATCATGAATTCCATAAAGGAGCAGGAGGAAATACGTCCGGAATATTATCAGGTACAAACGGGGGCGTTCCGGGTCCATACCCTGGCAGAAGAGGAGGTCAGCACCTTAAAGGCTCAGGGGTTCCCGGCGTTTGTCGTTTATGAAGACGGGTTATATAAGGTCCGTGTGGGAGCTTTCCGCAATCTGGATAATGCGGTGCGAATGGAGCAGGCTCTCAGGCAGTGCGGATATACCACGTTTATGGTAAAAAGACCGGCAGTGTTCTGAAATCCGGCCGCAGGGACGCAGACTTTTAGAAAAAGTCACGTCCCTGCGGCTTTTTTTGCAGCCGGGCCTGCCTTTTTTTCGCTGTCAGGTAATGGCCGGAACCAGAGGAAAGGTGTATTAGAAGCGGTCCGGAAGGCATAGGATATACCATACATATTAAATTAGGAGGAATTGCTTGGAATATATCAGTGAGATTCTAAGGGGGGTTATCATTGGTGTGGCAAACATACTTCCCGGCATCAGCGGGGGAATGCTGGCCATCACCATGGGAGTGTACGATAAGATCATTCATGCGGTGACGCAGCTTTTCCGGGAACCTTTAAAAAGCCTGCGGGTTCTTCTTCCTTATGGGGTAGGGGCGGTGGCAGGCATTATTTTTCTCTCTCTGGCATTTGAATATCTCTTCCATACATATCCGCTTCAGACCAAAATGGCGTTTTTAGGGATGATCGGCGGCGGCCTTCCCTCTCTCTTTCAAAAATCGTTTTCAAAAGACCGGACAGACCGAAGAAAGGGGATATTAACGGCCAGCCTTACCTGCTGCGTGGTTCTTCTCATCACCTTTATTGCAGAAACCACCATTACTTCCGGCCATAGCGGGGAAGGGATGAATATGGCTTCCGGTGCGGCCTATCTTTCTTCCGGAAAACTCTGGGTGTTCACCTTGTTTCTGGTAGGCCTGTTAGCTGCTGCCACCATGGTGGTCCCGGGAGTGAGCGGGTCCATGATCATGATGATGATCGGTTATTATGAGCCCATACTGCAGACCAACAATGCCTGTATAAGGGCCATGTCATCTTTTGATGTCCAAAGCCTTTTGATAAATGGCATGGTGCTTGCCCCCTATGTGGCTGGTCTTGCAATCGGTGTTTTTCTGTTTGCAAAAGTGGTGGAACGTCTTCTCACCCGCCATGAACGCCAGATGTACCGGGTCATCATAGGCCTGGTTCTTTCCTCACCATTTGTCATCTTGTGGGATATGACGTGGGAAAAGGTGAAGCTGTATGAGCTGCTTGGAGGAATTGCCCTGGCTTTGCTGGGATATGTTGCGGCGGATTTACTGGGGGGAGAAGGATAAGCAGAAAAGGCTATATTTTTCATGTTGCCTTTGCTATAATGAAATAATAAGGAATTAACGGAGGAGAAAAATGAAACAGGAAGCAGTATTAGGCAATGTAATGGTTGATTGTGATGATGAAAGAAGATTACAGAAGTTCTATGGTGAATTATTAGGATGGGAGATGTGCCGATTATTTGGCCGGCCGGCTGTGCGCAGTTCCACCGGAATTGTATTTTTGTTCATTGAAGAACCAGGATATATTCCGCCGGTATGGCCGGAAGAAAACAAAAAACAACAAAAACAGATGCATTTTGATTTTCAGGTTGAGGATATTTTGGAAATGGCAGAATTTGCGAAAGAATTAGGTGCTGTTATGGCTGAGAGTCAATACGGTGGTGATGATTTTATCACAATGTTTGACCCGTCAGGGCATCCTTTCTGTTTGTGCAGGAAATAAGAAGGTTTTGCCAGCCTTCAGTCGAAAAGGAGGAAGGCCTCATGGAAAGGGTCTTCCTCCTTTTATTGCGTACATATTCCTATGGGCCTGCAAGGCCCTGTTTATTTGCCCGGGCAATGAGCCCAGCGAATATGCTTGCATATTCATTGGACGGCTGCCGCGGCAATTAAGAAAAACTTGTAAAACGTGTTTTTCTTAGTTATGAGTACTCTGCGATTCGTGTGATCCCTACATAAATGTGGGAAATTCGATACCATGTGGCGAAATCGATGATGCCGGTTACCGGAAGCCCGAAAATGGACTGGAATTGCCGGACTGCATCGGCGGTTGCCGGGCCATAGATCCCGTCAGCCCTGATGCGGGGGATAGCAGTATAGACCGTTGCAATTGTATCAAGCTGCTCCTGAACCTGGCGGACCTTATCTCCGCTGGCGCCGATGGTCAGGTTATAGCCGGGCCAGGAAGAGGGAACTCCGGAGACCTGTTCGGCGGTGTTGATATACATATCGCTTCCGTAATAATGCCGCAGTATTTCTATGGCGGAGTAGCCCTGTTCTCCAAGGTTACAGCTCCCCCACTGAGACATCCAGTTTGGGCACTGGACTCTGTTGCCGTCACAGTACTGGGTAAGTATGGGCTGCCTGATGCCCGGGCGGGATAAGTAGCTGTTAAAGATTTCGTCCACAACCTGGGAAATGCTCTCATAAATATTCCGCCCATAGATCCATTTATGGTCAAAGGCTGTGGAGGATGTAATGGTAAAATCATATCCCTGGTTCCGGTACCATTCCGTATAAACCCGGTTTAAGGTAAAACTCATGATAGCCAATACATTGGCGGTAATGGATGACCTGGGCCAGGTGGCGTAAATTTCGCTGGAGGCCACATTTTTAATATAATCCAGGTAGGGAACGTAATAGTTGGAAGCTGTGGGATCTGTGGGAACTCCGTCGTGGACAATGATTGTCTGGGGAACCACCACCCGGCTTAAAACGATTTCTCCTGTTTCTGCTATTGGCTTTACTTCGGCTTCCGCAATTTTGGGAGGATATTCTCCATAAAGGGTATGGTCTGGGATGACGATGGGAACGTCAGGAGATACTTCATCCTGGACCGGAATCATGCGAACCGGCTGAATGGCCGTTGTATCCGCCAGGATCTCTGTGCCGGAGATGGCCACAGGCTCGAATCCCTGGGCCCGGATCATAAGTGTGTATTCCGAGTAGGGCTGAACAAGGCCAGGTGATAGGCTGTAGTCGACGGGAGGAGCGGCAAGCTGGACCTGCTCCGTCTGGCCGGATGAATTAGTGGTGAGCTGTTCTAGCGTACTTTCAGGATCTCCCTTGTAGGCAATGGAAACCTCTGCATCCCGGATCGGGAAGTTATTTTCCTGGGAAACTACATCTACCTGAAGAGAGCCGGAAGCAGTGGTTTCCTGTTGCGCAGCCATCATGTATTTTTTCATAGAATGCCCCTTAAAGAATTAATTATTATTAAAATATATTAAGGGGGAAAAGGAATAATTACAAAAGCCCCCGCAGGGAAAGATAAAATTTAATCCTGCGGGAGGTTTTTTAGAAAAAGGATGATTTTGTTTCTTGAAACATGGACTCCACGTAGTTTCGCATTTCATCCCGGCTGTCAACGTTTCTGGCTCCGTTTACTATCCTGTTTCTCTGTTCTTCCGGAAGTCCGGCGAACCGGGCCAGAATATCCGAGTGCTGTGCTAACTCCATGGTAAAGCCGATGGGCAGTTCGCTGTTATCAATCATGATTTGCCTCCTGACGAATTAAGCGGATATGCTTGCATATCCAGTTGACGCCCGGTGAAGCGGGGCGCGCTGTTTATAAACTCAAGGTCGAAAGACATTTCTCTTTCAATTCTTGTCACCTTGGTCATAGTCTGTGCGGATTGCGGGGAAAGTATACTTTTGAAAAATCAACCATGCATTCTGCATTATTATGCACATATTATTAATAAAATAATAAAATATACATGATTTATAAGTAAATATAAGAAAATATATAAGAAGAAAACAGTTGAAAAATGTCGCAGTATCATGTATAATCTATACAATTTGGGCATTACCGTTCAGTCATGGAGAAACCTTTGGCGGCATACATATTCGTCTTTTGGAAAAATATTCTATCCGCCAAATTATGAATGGCATGGCTGAACCGTAATATTGGGGCAGGCCCAATAACCATAGCATTAAGAAAGGACAGGGACTTTGCGTATGAAAGCGTTTTTAATACTGGAAGACGGTACTGTGTTTGCAGGATCAAGCATTGGTTCGACCCGGGAAGTGATCAGTGAGATCGTATTTAATACTTCCATGACGGGTTATCTGGAAGTCCTCACCGACCCCTCTTATGCAGGGCAGGCGGTTGTGATGACTTATCCCCTAATTGGGAATTACGGTATTTGTCATGAAGATATGGAATCATTAAAACCATGGCCGGATGGCTACATTGTCAGAGAATTATCTAGAATTCCCAGCAACTTTAGAAGCGGGGATACCCTTCAGCATTTCTTAAAAGAACACAACATTCCAGGTATCAGTGGTATCGATACAAGAGCCCTAACAAAAATTCTAAGAGAAAAAGGTACAATGAACGGCATGATCACAACCAATGAAGGTTATGACCTTGACGATGTCATTTTACGTATGAAAACATATTCTGTGACCGGAGTGGTTAAGAAGACCACCTGCAAAGAGAAATATGTCCTTCCAGGCAGCGGGAAAAAGGTGGCCCTTCTGGATCTTGGGGCAAAGAAGAATATTGCCCGTTCCTTACAGGAGAGAGGCTGTGAAGTGACCGTTTACCCTGCTTTGACAAAAGCGGAAGAGATCCTTTCTTCCTGCCCGGACGGAATCATGCTTTCCAACGGGCCGGGGGATCCAAAGGAATGCGTGGAGGTCATTGGAGAGATAAAGAAATTATATGAATCCAATGTTCCGATTTTTGCCATCTGTCTGGGGCATCAGCTTATGGCCCTTGCCGCCGGCGCAGATACCCACAAACTGAAATACGGACACAGGGGCGGCAACCATCCGGTGAAGGATTTAGAAACCGGACGGGTGTATATCTCCTCCCAGAACCATGGCTACGTGGTGGATGTGGATACCATGGATCCGTCGGTAGCGGTTCCTGCCTTTGTCAACGTAAATGACGGAACCAACGAAGGGTTAAAATATACGGGAAAAAACATATTTACCGTGCAGTACCATCCGGAGGCTTGTCCCGGACCTCAGGATTCCGGCTACTTATTTGACCGGTTTATAAAAATGATGGAGGTGGGAAAATAATGCCGAAGAATCATGATATTAAAAAAGTGCTCGTTCTTGGCTCCGGCCCTATCGTCATCGGCCAGGCAGCAGAATTTGATTACGCCGGAACACAGGCCTGCCGTTCCTTAAAAGAAGAAGGAATAGAGGTAGTCCTGTTAAATTCCAATCCTGCGACCATCATGACGGATAAAGATATTGCGGATAAGGTTTACATCGAACCCCTGACCGTAGAAGTGGTAGAACAGTTGATCTTAAAGGAAAGACCGGACAGCGTTCTTCCCACCCTTGGAGGACAGGCAGGACTAAACCTTGCCATGGAGCTGGATGATAAGGGATTTTTAAAAGAACACAAGGTGCGCCTCATTGGAACCACGGCCCTTACCATTAAGAAGGCAGAAGATAGGGAGCTGTTTAAAGAGACCATGGAAAAAATCGGCGAACCGGTGGCTCCCTCTGATATTGTGGAGCATGTGGAGGAGGGCCTGAAAGCTGCTGAAATAATCGGATATCCGGTGGTCCTCCGTCCCGCCTATACTCTGGGAGGTTCCGGAGGAGGAATTGCCGAAAATCCGGGACAGTGCCGTGAGATCCTGGAAAATGGGCTTCGTTTGTCCCGTGTGGGACAGGTCCTGGTGGAACGCTGCATTGCAGGCTGGAAGGAGATCGAATACGAGGTCATGCGTGACGGCGCAGGCAATGTGATCACCGTATGTAATATGGAAAACATCGATCCGGTAGGCGTGCATACGGGAGACAGCATTGTGGTGGCCCCTTCCCAGACCCTGGGTGATAAGGAATACCAGATGCTCCGCACCTCTGCTTTAAGGATCATCAGCGAGCTGGGGATCACCGGAGGCTGCAACGTGCAGTATGCCCTTCACCCGGAAAGCTTTGAATACTGTGTGATCGAGGTAAATCCCCGGGTCAGCCGTTCCTCGGCCCTGGCTTCCAAGGCCACCGGCTATCCCATTGCAAAGGTTGCGGCCAAGATCGCCCTGGGCTACACCCTGGATGAAATAAAAAATGCGGTGACAAAGAAAACCTATGCCAGCTTTGAACCCATGCTGGATTACTGTGTGGTCAAGATGCCCCGCCTTCCCTTTGACAAGTTCTTAAGCGCAAAGAGGAACTTAGGAACCCAGATGAAGGCCACGGGCGAGGTCATGAGCATATGCACCAACTTTGAAGGCGGCCTTATGAAGGCCATCCGTTCCCTGGAACAGCATGTGGACAGCCTCATGTCCTATGATTTTACAGGGCTTACGGATGAGGAGCTGTCCGAAACCCTTCATCTTGTGGACGACAGAAGGATCTGGGTCATTGCCGAGGCCTTAAGAAGAGGCTTTTCCTATGAAACGATCCATGATATTACAAAAATTGATGTGTGGTTCATTGATAAGCTGGCAATTCTTGTGGAAATGGAAGACGCTCTTAAGAAAGAGCCGCTGACCCAGGATCTGCTGAAGGAGGCAAAAAGGCTTGAATTCCCGGATACGGTCATTTCCAGGCTCACAGGAATCCCAGGGGAGGAAATCCTCCGGATGAGAAAGGAAAATGGAATCGTGGCAGCGTTTAAAATGGTGGATACCTGTGCCGCCGAATTCGCCGCTGAAACCCCTTACTATTACTCCTGCTTTGGAAGTGAAAACGAAGCGGTAAAAACCCAGGGGAGAAAAAAGGTGCTGGTTCTTGGCTCCGGCCCCATCCGCATCGGACAGGGAATCGAATTTGACTTCTGTTCGGTTCACAGCACATGGACCTTCCGCAGGGAAGGCTATGAAACCATCATTGTCAATAACAACCCGGAGACAGTGAGCACGGACTTTGACATTGCAGATAAACTGTATTTTGAGCCTCTTACCCCGGAGGATGTGGAAAGCATCGTTGACATTGAAAAGCCTGACGGGGCGGTGGTCCAGTTCGGCGGCCAGACGGCCATTAAGCTGACGGAAGCCCTGATGAAAATGGGAATCCCCATTCTGGGTACGGCTGCAGAGGACGTGGACGCGGCAGAGGACCGGGAGCTGTTTGATAAGATTTTGGAGGAATGCAGGATCCCAAGACCTGCGGGTCAGACGGTATTTACGGCGGAGGAAGCCAAAAAGGTGGCAGGAGAGCTGGGATATCCGGTACTGGTAAGGCCCTCCTATGTATTGGGCGGCCAGGGCATGCAGATCGCCATTTCCGACCAGGACATTGATGAATTTATAGGAATCATCAACCAGATCGCACAGGAACACCCCATTTTGGTGGATAAATATATCCCGGGAAAGGAAATCGAGGTGGATGCGGTTTGTGACGGAGAAGATATCCTGATTCCAGGTATTATGGAGCATATGGAAAGGGCCGGCGTGCATTCCGGCGACAGCATTTCCATATATCCGGCTCAAAGCATCAGCGAAACAATAAAAGAAAAGCTTGTGGAGTATACAAAAAGACTTTCCAGAGCCCTTCATGTGAAGGGAATGATCAACATTCAATTCATTGTAAGTGGAGAAGAAGTATATGTTATTGAGGTAAATCCCCGGTCTTCCCGTACGGTGCCTTATATCAGCAAGGTGACCGGTGTTCCCATCGTTCCCCTGGCGACCCGGGTCATCTGCGGACACTCCATCAGGGAGCTGGGATATGAGCCTGGACTTTTGCCTGAGGCGGATTATATCGCCGTGAAAATGCCGGTATTTTCCTTTGAAAAGATCCGGGGCGCCGATGTAAGCCTTGGGCCGGAGATGAAATCCACAGGAGAGTGCTTAGGTATAGCAAAGACCTTTAACGAGGCTCTGTATAAGGCGTTTGCAGGAGCCGGAATCAAGCTTCCAAGGCATAAGAACATGATCATAACCGTAAAGGATTCTGATAAAGAGGAGGTCATTGACATTGCCGAAAGGTTCCAGGCCCAGGGGTATAAGATATTTTCCACATCAGGAACGGCCAGGGTCCTTAAGGATCATGGGATAAAGGCTTTCATGGTGCGCAAGCTGGAACAGGAATCCCCCAACCTTCTGGATCTGATCCTTGGCCATGAAATCGACCTGGTCATTGATACGCCAACCCAGGGGGCGGACAGAAGCAGGGACGGCTTTGTAATCCGGAGAAATGCCATAGAGACCGGTGTAACGGTTCTGACTTCCTTAGATACGGCTGCCGCTTTGGTCACAAGTATGGAAAACAGGGCAAAAGAACTGACTCTGATCGATATTGCCTGCATCAAAAGTAAATAAAAAGAAAAGGCTGGAACCAGGGAATCTGTTCCAGCCTTTCCAGCCTATTTCGTGGTAGTCTTAATAAATTGCTTGTCAAACTCCGGGTTATAATAATAAAAGTTTTTAGGATTTAAATTTGATTTGATTTTTTCAATCGCTTCACCAAACCGCTGGAAGTGGACCACTTCTCTTTCCCGGAGGAATTTAAGCGGCTCTCTCACATCAGGATTGGGTATGATGCGGATTAAGTTGTCATAGGTGGTTCTTGCTTTCTGCTCTGCAGCCAGATCCTCGATCAAATCGGTAATGGCATCGCCCTTTGACTGGAATTCGCAGGCGTTAAAAGGAACTCCGGCTGCCGCAGTAGGCCAAAGGGCCGTTGTATGGTCAATATAGTAGGCATCAAATCCTGCTGTTTTCGCCTGCTCCACAGTCAAATTTTTTGTGAGCTGGTAAATAATGGCGCAGATCATTTCCAGATGTCCAAGCTCTTCCGTCCCAATATCTGTTAAAAGACCTCCAACTTCCTTGCATGGCATGGAATACCTTTGGGAAAGATAACGCATGGAAGCTGCCAGCTCTCCATCGGGCCCGCCAAACTGGCTGATGATTAAGGAAGCTGTTTTCGGACAGGTTTCCTTAATGTCTACCGGGAACTGCAATCTCTTTTCATAATTCCACATTATACGTTACCTCCTTCCCAAGGAAGCGGGCCGTCTGTCCAGGTAAAATGCTTTTGTCCCGCATATTTCGTTTGGGTTTCTGTTTTGTTGTTAGTATCAGGGCAGACACAGTTTATGGTGAGTGGTTCAAAGTTTTCCGCATAGGTTTTTAAAAGCTGCTTTCTTTGTTCCATGGCCTGCTTAAAGGCTGTTAATGCGTTTTCATCCAATGGGTGGGTATCCAGATACAGGGTCAAATCATTAACAGTAAAGCTTATTTCCGTGATCTGTTTTAAAAGTTTTTTTTGATCCGCCATTATTGACCACCTCCCGTTACATAGAAAGGAAGATTAAGACTTGGGAAAATGGTTCCATGTTTTAAGGCTGTCTGTGGATCATAAGGCTGTTCCCAGGGTTGCATGGGAACAGTGGCAATGGCCAGTTGGACCGTTGCAGAAGGTGTAGCAGGACTGACTTTTGATGTGTCACATCCACATGAAGTACATGAATTCATAATAACACTCCTTTCAATCATTCATTGAGCTTTCTTCTTTAGTATGGTTGGAATTGACTAAAAAACGTTGCAAAAATTCTCCCATTTTAACCACTGAAATGATATTGTAATAAATGAAAAAATGCAATATAATGGAAAAGCAGGATTGAATTGGCAGAATAATGAAAATAAATGAAGACAGGAGAACAGAGTGTTGAGCGACAAGAAATTTGCAGTATTGATTGATTCGGATAATATCTCCGCAAAGTATATTACATGCATTCTGGATGAGATGACCCGCTACGGCGTCATTACTTACAAAAGGATTTACGGAGATTGGACAAGCTCCCAGATGGGAAAATGGAAAATGGAGCTTCTTGAAAATTCAATCACTCCGATCCAGCAATTTTCCAATACCGTGGGAAAGAATGCGACGGATTCCGCCCTGATCATTGATGCCATGGATTTGCTGTATACGGACAATGTGGATGGATTCTGCATCGTATCCAGCGACAGCGATTTTACCCGCCTGGCCAGCAGGCTTCGGGAGTCGGGTAAGGAAGTCATTGGAATGGGAGAGGACAAAACGCCCAAATCCTTCCGTGCGGCTTGTACGGTGTTTACCAATCTGGAGGTTCTCCTTGACCAGGATGAGGAGGGCACAGGTGGAGGCGCCATAGGAAAAGAGGTGATCGAACAGGATATTACTTCAATCATTCTGGAAAATGACGATAAGAATAAGGCAACAGGGCTTGGAGAGATCGGCAACCGCCTTGTGAAAAAATACTCTGATTTTGATGTGAGAAACTACGGCTACAGCTCCCTGTCCAAATTTTTGGAGGAAATGGGCAGCTTTGAGCTTAAAAAGTCCAATAATGTGGTGACGGTTCGAATGAAGGATAACCGCACCAGAAAGCAGGAACTGGATGATTATGCAGTATGGCTGGTAACGGGCGGCGGAAAGAACGGCATGGAGCTGGCGGCCCTGGGAAATGGCATGCACCGGAAATTTACAGATTTCAAGGTAAAGGATTACGGGTATTCCACCTTCTCAAAATTTGTCCACAGCATCGGACAATTGGAGGTCAGGGAAAATAAAAATAATAATAAGACAGTGTATCTGAAAAAAGAAGAATAAATGACGGTTGGCCAGGAAAACGAGATCAGTGTTTCCTGGCCATCTTATACCTCAGGCAATGATCCGGATGCAGGAAAGCTGCGGGGATTTGCTTTACCAGATTCCCAGAACTATTTGGAGAACCAGGCTTACCACAGAAATCCCAAACCAGCAGCAAAAACCTAATAAAAGGGGTTTTTTCCCTGTCCGGATCAGTTTGACTAAATCGGTATTGGTTCCAATGGCTCCCATGGCCATGACAATAAAAAGCTTGCTTAAATCTTTTAATGAACCGGTAATGCCTGCCGGTATGGGAAAGACTGTAGTGATGATAGAAGCCACCAGGAAAAAGAGTACAAAGGAAGGAAAAACCTTTTGAATGGAAATGGATCGTTCCGAAGCGTTCTTTTCTTTTCCGGTACGGTAACAGGCTAAAAATAAGGTAATGGGGATGATGGCCAGGGTTCTGGTCAGTTTTACTATGGTGGCTGCTTCCAGGGTGTTGCTGCCGTAGATCCCATCCCAGGCGGAAGCCGCAGCCGTTACGGAAGAGGTATCGTTAATGGCAGTTCCTGCAAACAACCCAAAACCTTCATTGGAAAGACCCAAAGCTGTGCCCAAAGCAGGAAAAAGCAAAGCGGCTATAATGTTGAAAAAAAAGATGACGGAAATGGACTGGGCGATCTCACTGTCATCGGCGTCAATTACGGGAGCCGTTGCGGCAATTGCAGAGCCTCCACAAATGGACGAGCCCACACCAATTAAAATAGCGGTTTTGTCCGGAAGCCTTAATTTTCGGGAAAGAAGGTATGCGGTCACCAGGGAAGTGGTAATGGTCGCCAGGATTATGGGAAGGGCTTCCCTGCCCTTTTGAAGAACTGTTGCCAGGTTCATGGAGAAGCCCAGGAGAATCACTGCATACTGCAGGATCTTTTTTGAAGCAAAAGCCACTCCCGGACGGAAAAATTCCTTCCCTTTTATAAGGGGCGCCATTGCCATGCCTATGAGAATGGCAAACACAGGGCCCCCGATGACCGGGAAGGCTTTTCCTAAAAACCATGAGGGAGCGGATATAAATAGGCAGAGAAGAACGCCTGGGGCGTATTTTTTCATGAGTAAATTCCTCCTTTTTGATCTGGCTTTATTATATTGGAAAATAACAATAAAATAAAATTATTTATATTTATTAAATCATAATATTATGTTATGGTTAGTGGAGAAATCATAGAGGAGAAAATAATTCATGCTGGATTATAGAGTCGATACATTTCTTACGGTATGCCGTCATATGAACTTTACAAAGGCTGCCGGTGAGCTTCATATTACCCAGCCTGCAGTATCCCACCACATTCATTATCTGGAAGAAAAGTACGGGGTCAGACTGTTTGAATACAACGGAAAAAAGGTGAGCCTGACGGAGGCGGGAAAAGCTCTTTTATCTGCCGCCATAACCATGAAGGCGGACGAGCTGCACTTAAAGAAGATCATGGAGCAGCAGTCAGGGAAAGGCAGGAGGCTGGTATTTGGAGCTACCATGACCATCGGGGAGTACGTGATGCCGGAGGCGCTGGTGCGGTTCCTTGATGTTTATCCTGGGACAGAGGTTTATATGGTGGTTGGAGATACCAGGGAGCTTCTTGCAAAGCTCAATGGCGGGGAGATCGAATTCGCCCTGGTGGAGGGCTTTTTCCAGAAAAAGGAATACGATTTCCTGGTCTTTGCTTCGGAACCCTTTGCAGCGGTCTGCGGGCCTGACTACAGGTTTCAAAAGCCTGTGAGAAAGCTGGAGGACCTTCTTTTGGAACGGCTTTTTATCCGGGAGCCTGGCTCAGGAACCAGATATGTTTTTGAACGCTATCTGGAGGGGAAGAATTTATTGCTTCACGATTTTCCTCATTTAATGGAAATCAGCAACATCGGTGCCATGAAACAAATGGTGGCAAAAGGACAGGGGATCACCTTTCTTTATGAAGCAGCGGTAAAAGAGGAATTAAACAGGGGAATATTAAAAAGGATCCAATTGGAGGATTTTCATCTGACCCATGATTTTACGTTTATTTGGAGGAAGGGAAGTATTTTTGAATCCTATTACCAGGAGCTGTTTGACATCCTTCATGGGGAGTGAAGGATGGTGGAAAACGTCCTTAAATCCGGTCTCATTGGCATGGAGAAATGGCGGAATCCCTGGTGGAATCAGGGGCAAAAGGGGGGCGGGAAAAAATGAAAAAAATTGACAAAAAAGTGTTGACAATTAATACAATTCATATTATACTAATGTAGCAGTCGGGAGCAAGAGGAAATAAAGAGTTTCTGACCGAGACAAGCACTGGGATCTTAGCTCAGCTGGGAGAGCATCTGCCTTACAAGCAGAGGGTCACAGGTTCGAGCCCTGTAGGTCCCATTGATAAGCGAATATGCTTATCCATTCAATTAAATATGGCGGAATAGCTCAGTTGGCTAGAGCACACGGTTCATACCCGTGGTGTCGAGAGTTCAAATCTCCCTTCCGCTACTTTTTAAGACATCTGTTGTTTAACAGATGTCTTTTTTTGCGTTACAGGACGTGTCCGGCAACGCTGGATTCAGACCGTAACGTAAAAAGAAAGAACCCTAAACTCCTCATAAATGAAAGCAGGTGAGTTGAGCGTGCTGAACTTTGTTCCAGGCTGAGTGTGTGAAATCAGAGATATTGCATGGAGGTCAAAGGAGAATTCATGGAACTGTCTCAACAGAGCCATTGTAATGAGGCGTAACATTGTAAAAAAGTGTATCTTTCCATAGTCAGTAAGCGGCATGGAAAGGCAAAGTATACAAAATAAAAAATAAATATCAGAAAAAGTATAAAAAATGACGGAATTCGTATTGACAAGTGGTAATAACAGTGATAATATCAGTGGTATAAACAGAGGAATAAAGGAGACATGATTATGACAAAAAGAGAGCGGGTATTGGCAGCGATTCAAGGAAGAGAAGTGGATTATATACCCACCGGATTTTCGTTACATTTTCCGGAAGGTGAGACGAAAGGGGAGAAAGGAGTGCAGTCCCATCTTGAATTTTTCCGTCAGACAGATACGGATATCATCAAGATCATGAATGAGAACCTGGTTCCGGATGTAGGGGAAATCAGAACTCCTGAGGACTGGAATAAAATACCCAGTTATTCCTTAAATGATTCTTTCATGAAAAGCCAGATTGAAATGGCAAAGAAAATCATGGACAAGGCAGATCCTGATGCATTCGCCCTGGGTACCCTTCACGGCATTTGTGCATCAGCCATTCATCCCATTGAAGCACGTTATGGTTATGAGAACGTAAGAGAATTGTTCTGTACCCATATCAGGGAGAATAAGCAGCCGGTTCTGGAAGCATTTAAGAGGATTGCAGATGGAATGTGCCAGTTGGCGGCAAAGTATAAGGAACTGGGTCTGGATGGAATTTATTACGCAGCATTAGGCGGAGAAAGGCATTACTTTACGGATGAAGAATTTTCAGAAGTGATAGAGCCCTTTGACAAGGAGATATTGAAGGCTTCCAAAGAAGCAGGATGTATTAACTTCCTTCATATGTGCAAAAATAATTTAAATATGAAGAGGTACGAATCCTATAACGGCCTGGCTGATGTGGTAAACTGGGGGATTTATGAGACAGATTTCAGCCTTGAAGAGGGAAAACAGCTTTTCCAGGGCATAACCGTTATGGGCGGACTTGCCAACAGAAGCGGTGTCATGGTAGAGGGGACTATTGATGAGCTGAAAGCAGAAGCAAAGAAGGTAATTCGTAATTATGGAAAAACATCATTCATCCTTGGCGCTGATTGTACACTTCCCACTGAGATTCCTTATGAAAGGATCCGTGCAATCGCAGAAGCGGCAAGAGAGATGTAAGAGGAGGATTAAAAATGAAAAGAACAGTAGCAAGTATTTTGGCAGCAGCAATGACCGCAGGCATGATTGCAGGCTGCGGGGGGAACAACGCCGGTACAGACAGTACAACGGCATCCGCAGGTAACACCACTCAGACAGCAGATAAGGAGGGAAGTGCGGCTGAGGATAAAACCGTATATCCGGCAGGTACCATCACCATCTACGGCACAGGCCAGCCCCAGTATCTTCAGGAGTACTATGATGCCTGGCTGGCTGACCACAAAGAGATTGCTCCGGATGTGAAGATTGAGATTGTGCAGACAGAGGGGCATGCACAGAGCCGTGAGAAAATCACCATGACAGCACTGGCAGGCGCAGATGACGATCTTCCTGATGCTACATATTTAGACCCGGTAAATATCATGGATCTTTCTCAGGCAGGGATATTAAAGGAAGAGACAGAGTTCCTGAAGCCCTACATGGATAAGATGGTGGAAGGTGCCGCCAATGATGCTACCTTAAACGGCAAGATCTACGGACTTCCGGAATCGGTGCGGCCCAATGTGTTATTCTATAACAAGGACATTTTTGAAAAATACGGTGTAGATCCGGCTATGATGGAAACCTTTGAGGGTTATGTGGAAGCAGGACGCCTGTTAAAGGAAAAAAGCAACGGTGAGGTGTATTTGTCCTATATCAGCCCCAGCAGCAAGACCTGGAGGTACTGGGGAAGAAGAGGTCTTATGCCTCAGGCCAATGCAAGAATCTGGGACGAAGACGGCGGTATTGTAATAGGAGAGGATGAAGGGGCAAAGCTGGCTTTGGGAACTTTGGACACCTTATATTCAGAAGGGCTGCTATTAAAATCTGAAATCATGGAACCTGCATTATACGATGCTATCAACGGACAGAAAGTGGCTACCTTCTATATCGGTGCTTTCTGGGATGAGTTCATGAGAAAGAACTGCCAGGCGACTGCAGGACAGTGGCAGGTCATGTCTTCCCCAGTGTTTGAAAACGTGGGAAAGGCAGGGGCTCCCGTATCCTCCTATTTCTGTATCGTAAACAAGGGCGATAACGTATATGCAGGACTTCTGGAACAGATGTGGAAGGATTTCACCTTTGATACCCAGTCCAGGAATACATGGGTAAAATCCATGGAATCCCAGAATGCTCCATATGCCAACCCCATTTCCCTGGAAATGCTTCAGGATAATTTCTGGAAAGAGCCTTCCAGTTTCTATGGCGGTATGTCTTTCCGTGAGATGGAAGGCAAGTGTCTGGAGAACGGTGCAGTCAATCTGGTTGTTACCCCTCAGGATGCAGAGGCGGATGGAATTATTTCAGCAGAGCTTGAGAATTACGTGGCAGGCAACCAGACCATGGATCAGGCCATTGCCAATATGGATAAGAATCTGAAGGCTAAAATCGGCAAGGCAGAAATCGTCAAGTAGCAAGAGACTTTATAAGGGGAAGGATCTGCCTTTCCATTGTATTTACGCGAGCAAGGAGCCGGATGAATATGCTTGCACATTCATTCGGCGAATGCCGCGTCAACTAAGAAAAACTCCCAAAGTGCGTGTTTCTTAGTTGTAAAATGTGAGGAGAAATCATATGCTTAAGACATTGAATAAATATAAAGCTCCCTATCTGTTCATACTGCCGTTTTTTCTGTTGTTTCTTATATTTCAACTGATCCCTGCCGTCTGGACCTTTTACATCAGCCTTACCAACTGGAAGGGAATCGGAACACCGGAGTTTTGCGGGTTGGGCAACTATAAGAAGCTGCTGATTGATAACATGTTCTGGGCTGCTTTAAGGAATACCGTTGAATACTGGATTACAGGCCTTATATTCATACTGGTGCTGTCTGTGCTCATTGCCAGTCTGTTAAATTCCGATCTGCTAAAAGGAAGAGCGTTTTTCAGGACAGTTACATTTCTGCCCAACATTTGTGCGGCCATTGCCATGGGGTTGATTTTCAGGATGCTTTTTGATGAGAATGTAGGCCTGTTTAATGAGCTTTTGGTTTCTGTTGGGTTGGAAAAGGTCCCCTGGCTCACCAGTACCCGGTATTCCAGGATTCCGGTTATTATGCTGAACGTATGGAGAAATACTCCCTGGTTTACCATGATTGTATTTTCCGGCCTGTTAAACATATCCAGGGATTACTACGAAGCGGCTACGGTGGATGGCGCCAATAAGTGGAAACAGTTTTTTTATATTACCATGCCCTCCCTGGGCAACATTCTGTTTTTCTGCTCCATTACCCTTACGGTGGACAGTTGGAAGCTTTTTAATGAATCCTACATTTTGCCTGGACCGGGTACGTCCAACACATCCTTGTTCCAGTATATGTATGAATCAGGATTTAATATTTTCAATATGGGTTATGCGTCCGCAATCGGCGTAATTCTGATTGGGATACTGGCTGCTTTGTCAATGGTACAGATGATAGTGAAAAAAAGACAGGGAGAATTATAGGAGGAGAGAATATGGGATATAAGAGTAAGAAAAATCTGGCATCCTTTGTTGTTCATGGAGCATTGACTGTAATCTCCTTCATCTGCATTCTTCCCATTTTGTGGATGTGCCTGATTTCCATTAAGCCAACTTCAGAAAGTATCAGCGGGTTCCAGTCCATTTGGGTTGCTGATCCCACTTTGAGTAATTTTTACAAGCTGTTTTCCATGATACCTGTGGCTGCCAATTTCTTTAACAGTGTATTTACGACTGTTATGGGAACTGTGACTTCCCTGTTTTTCTGCTCCCTGGCAGGATTTGCATTTGCAAAATATAAGTTTCCGGGAAGAAATTTCCTGTTTTATTTTGTTATTGCAACCATGCTTGTGCCGCCGGAGGTAGGGGCAGTTCCCCTGTTTATCATCATGAAGAAACTGAATCTGATCAACAGCCTGTGGTCTCTGGTGATTCCGCGTATTGCTACGGCTGTAGGTATTTTCTATATGCATCAGTATATAAGCGATGTGCCTGACGAACTGATTGAGGCGGCTAAAATCGATGGTTGCAAGGATTTTGGGATTTTTCGGCGGATTATTCTGCCGGTTATTAAACCGGCCCTGGCTTCCTGGGCGGCCGTAACCTTGATTGCCAGATGGAATGACTTCTTCTGGCCTCTGCTGTACTTGAGAAAACAGGCAAAATATACTTTGATGGTAACAATCTCCCTGCTTCCTGTCAGCGAGGGTCTTTCAACACCCTGGCCTGTAATTCTTTCAGGGACAACACTTGTAATTATTCCAATAATTGTGTTATATTTAATATTGCAAACATTTCAGAAGGCTGGAATGATGGCGGGGGCTGTAAAAGGCTAATAACGAAGAGAAAAAGGGGAAACATGATGCAGGGCCAATCGATTAAAAACCAGGTATACGAGGGTATCATGAAAGATATCCTGGATGGTGTCTACCAGGCAAATGATATTATTAATGAAAGAACAATCATAGAAAAATACGGGGTCAGCAAGACTCCGGTGAGAGAGGCCCTGGTACAACTGTGCAGCGAAGAGGTGCTTAATAATATTCCAAGATTCGGCTACCAGCTTACTGCAATACTTCCCAGTCAGATTATGGAGATTATTGAATACAGAAAAGTGATTGAATTGGGCGCTTTGGAGTTGTGTTTTTTCCGCCTTACAAAAGAACAAATAAATGAATTAAAGCACCAAAACGAAGAGGCGGTACGGATTACCGATACCAAAGACTCAAAGATACACTGGGAAGCAAATAATCTTTTTCACAGAACATTGTGCAGCTATTGTGGGAACAGCTATATACAGAAATCACTGGCAGACGCCATGAATACTTGTACCAGGATATCCAACCAGTATTTTACAAAGCTATGGAATGAAAGCAAGGTTACCGATGGCAGCAACCATGTCCATCTGGTAGAGGCCATTGAGTCCGGTGATTTGGAACGGGCAAAGGCAATTTTAATTGATGATGTGGAATCGTTTAAGAAGGAGATATTATAAAAAACCGTTTGAATACAGGAATGTAGGAAGGGCGCCGCTGTCTGGACTGGGTATATCGGCCAGGGCAGAGCCGCTCTTTTTTTGTTCCGGCATAAGTGTAAATGGTTTTTCCATAATTTTTATATTCATTTCTCCTGTTTTATGTTATACTAACAAATAGCAAAAAGTGGAGGGATTCCATGTACTATTTTATTGTAAACCCGAACTCACGGTGCGGACGGGGAAGAAACATTTGGAAAAAAGTGGAAAGAATGTTAAAATCCAGTCATACGGAGTATCAGGCCTTTCTTACGGAAAAACCGGGAGATGCCAGGAGATTTGCCAGAGAGTTGACGGAAGGCTGCAGGGAATCAAACGTTATCATCGGGGTAGGCGGAGACGGAACCGTAAATGAGATCCTCGATGGTCTTTCCTTTTGCGGCTCTGTTACTTTGGGGTATATTCCTGCCGGATCCGGCAATGATCTGGCAAGAAGTTTAAGGCTTCCAAAGAATCCGGTCCGGTGCCTAAAGAAAATACTGCATCCGAAATACTATAAGCTTATGGATTACGGAGTTTTGTCTTATGGTGACGGGGAAATATCCCACCGCCGTTTTATGGTCAGCGCGGGGATCGGAATGGACGCGGCTGTTTGCCATAACATTCTTTATTCAAAGGCAAAGGGGATATTTCATAAGCTTTGCTTTGGGAAGCTTACCTATCTTTTGGCAGGAATTAAGCAGCTTGTCCTTGCAAAACCTTCAAAGGGATATATTCTCCTTAACGGAGTTCAGAAAGTGGAGTTTAACCACGCTTATTTTATATCCGTCCACATCCATCCTTATGAGGGTGGCGGATTTAAATTTGCTCCCAATGCAAATTTTGAGGATGGGCAGTTGTCTGTCTGCGTTATGAACAACAGGAAAAAAAGAAAACTGATCCCTGTGCTCCTTCGTTCCCTTATGGGAAGGAAGTCTTTAAATAGTGGCATCAGGTATTATTCCTGCGAGGAAGTTATGATCCATATGGACCGTCCAATGGCAGTCCACGTAGATGGAGAAAGCTGTTTTTGCCAAAACGACGTGCAGCTTCGGTGCATCGGTAAAAAGCTGCGCATGATTGTATAGAAATGATATGTTATATAGAAGAAACACCCTGCGGGGATACCACTACGCCCGGTAAAGCGGGGCGGGCCCTGCCCCGAAAGGCATGGTAGGAAAGAAGAAACACCCTACGGGTATACAACTATGCCCAAAAAGCATGGGCAGGAAAGAAAGGAAGAATTATGAGGATTGGACAGGGATATGATGTGCATAAATTGGCGGAAGGAAGGGATCTGATTCTGGGAGGTGTGAAGATTCCTTATGAAAAGGGACTTTTGGGCCATTCTGACGCAGATGTGCTGGTCCATGCAGTCATGGATGCCCTTTTAGGTGCGGCAGCTTTGGGAGACATCGGAGAGCATTTCCCGGATACGGATCCCAGGTATCAAGGAGTATCAAGCATTGAACTTTTAAAGCAGGTAGGTGGACTTTTGGAGGAGCAGGGATATGTGATTGAAAACATTGATGCCACTGTCATTGCGCAAAAGCCTAAGCTTCTGACCTATCGGCCAGAGATGGTGAAAAATATTGGAGATGCTTTAAAGCTTCCCCATGGAAAGGTCAATGTAAAGGCAACTACAGAGGAAGGGCTTGGCTTTACCGGAAAGGGAGAGGGGATATCCTCTCAGGCCATTGTCCTGCTGACCTCCATGGAGGATTACTGTTATGATGACAAAATCATGGCGGAGGGCTGCGGAGGCTGTTGCGGAGGCTGCGGGAAATAAAACAGAATTGAGGAAACACCCTGCGCAATAAAGAGGAAAGGAAGATACTATGAAAATTTATAATACATTATCCAGACAGAAGGAAGAATTCGTTTCTTTAGAACCTGGAAAGGTCAAGATGTACGTCTGCGGACCAACGGTTTACAATCTCATACACATTGGTAACGCAAGACCCATCATCGTGTTTGATACGGTACGAAGATATTTTGAATATAAGGGATATGAGGTAAACTTTGTATCAAACTTTACCGATATAGATGATAAGATCATAAAAAAGGCCATTGAAGAGGGGGTAGATGCAAACACCATTTCCAATCGTTATATTGAGGAATGCAAAAAGGATATGGAAAGTCTGAATGTAAAGCCAGCCACCAAGAACCCCCTGGCAACAGAGGAAATCTGCGGTATGCTGGATATGATTGAAAAACTCATTGCCTCCGGCCATGCTTATGAGGCGGAGGATGGAACGGTTTATTTCCGTACGAAAACTTTTGAGGAATATGGAAAACTGTCTCATAAGAATCTGGAAGATTTACAGTCCGGTTTCCGTGAAATCAAGGTGACCGGGGGAGACGGAAAAGAGGATCCATCGGATTTCGTCCTTTGGAAGCCGAAAAAAGAAGGGGAGCCTTACTGGGAATCCCCATGGTGTGAAGGGCGGCCAGGCTGGCATATTGAGTGCTCCGTAATGTCCAAGAAATATCTTGGGGATCAGATCGATATTCATGCAGGCGGAGAGGACTTAATCTTCCCCCATCATGAGAACGAGATCGCTCAGAGTGAGGCAGCCAATGGGAAAGAATTTGCAAAATACTGGATGCACAATGGATTCCTGAATATTGATAATAAAAAGATGTCCAAGTCTCTGGGGAATTTTTTCACTGTCCGGGACATCAGTGAAAAATATGATTTACAGGTGCTGCGCTTCTTTATGCTGAGTGCACACTACAGAAGCCCTATTAATTTCGGTTCCGATTTAATGGAATCATCTAAAAACGGGTTGGATAGAATTTTGACCGCGGTAGACAAATTAAAAGGCCTGGAGGCTTCTGCAAAAACAGAAACCCTTCTTGAAGGTGAAGATAATAAGGCGGTACAGGACTTGGTTTCCAAATATGAGACTGCCATGGATGACGATTTTAACACGGCAGATGCCATATCCGCTATATTTGAACTGGTAAAATTAAGCAATTCTACCACAAACGAAGACAGCTCCAGGGAATATGTGACCTATTTAAAGGAAACCATTGAAAGGCTGTGTGAAGTTCTTGGAATCATTACGGAAAAGGAAGAAGAGATCCTGGATGACGAGATTGAAGCCATGATCGCTGACAGGCAGCAGGCCAGAAAAGATAAGAATTTTGCCCTTGCCGATAAGATCCGCGGAAAGCTTTTAGAAAAGGGGATCGTTCTGGAGGACACCAGGGAAGGTGTAAAATGGAAGAGAGTATAACATCACTGTCAGGATTTTCTGACTTTTTCAAGGAAACGCTGAAGTTAAAGGAAGTGGATATAAAAACCTATTCCCCGCTGGCACTTGCCTATATCGGGGATGGGGTTTATGAATTGATCGTGCGGACAAAGGTGATGAACCATGGAAGCACCCAGGTGCATAATATGCATAAGAAGAGTGCAAAGCTGGTGAACGCAGGAGCCCAGGCAGGGATCATCCGCCGGCTTCTTGAAGATGAAGATCTGACTCCGGAAGAGGTAGCAGTATACAAGCGTGGCCGTAATGCAAAAGCCGTGACAACTGCGAAACATGCCACCGTTGTGGATTACAGGACTGCAACCGGATTTGAAGCCTTATGCGGCTATCTGTATTTAAACGGAAATTTAGACCGGCTGGTCACCCTGATAGGCAAGGGACTTGAACGAATAGGAGAACTGGAATGATAGAGGAATTTACCATAGAGGGAAGGAATGCAGTGTTGGAAGCATTCCGTTCCGGAAAGACAATTGATAAGCTTTATGTACAAAAGGGAGTTCAGGATGGCCCTATCCAGTCCATTATCCGGGAAGCAAAAAAGAAGGATACCATCATTAATTTCGTGGAAAGAGAGCGCCTGGACCAGATGTCCGAGGACGGTCATCATCAGGGCGTTATTGTCCATGCGGCAGCCTACGAATACGCAGAGGTGGAAGATTTATTAAAGGCGGCAGAGGAAAAGGGGGAGCCTCCCTTTCTCTTTCTGCTGGATGGGATCGAGGACCCTCACAATTTAGGGGCCATCATCCGTACTGCCAATTTAGCGGGAGCCCACGGGGTCATTATTCCAAAGCGGCGGGCCGTAGGCCTTACGGCTACGGTTGCCAAGACCTCTGCAGGGGCGCTTAACTATACGCCGGTAGCAAAGGTTACCAACTTAACGGCTACCATGGAAGAATTAAAGAAAAAAGGTATGTGGTTTGTCTGCGCCGATATGGGCGGAGAAGTGATGTACCGTCTTGATTTAAAGGGACCGATTGGTCTTGTGATCGGCAGCGAAGGAAGCGGTGTGGGAAAACTGATCAGGGAAAACTGTGACATGGTGGCTTCCATACCCATGAAGGGAAACATTGATTCCCTCAATGCTTCTGTGGCAGCAGGTGTGCTGGCTTATGAGATCGTAAGACAACGATTGGGACAATAGATGAGGAGTGATGATTATGAAGAAAAATGGTACGGCTATGGCGGTTCTTTGCGCGGGGATACTGTTTTCTTTCAGCGGATTTGTATCAGGCACTAATATTGCTTCGGCGGACAGTACCAATGAGAGCATTGAGTGGAAGACCGTGGTGAGCATTGAGGATGAAGCGGTTCCTCTTTATTCAAAGCCTTCCGGAAACAATGTGAGGACTCCTCAGGCACCGGGAACAGTCACCTTTGGAAATGATACTGCGCTTATAGATGTGTCCAATACCAGCCATGGCTATGTAATGGTCCAGTACAGCGGAAAATCTTCCAAGATCAAGGTGCAGGTGATTAAAAGCGGAGGAGAAACATATTCCTATGATTTAAATGCCAGATCTGCCTACGAGGTATTCCCTCTGACAGAAGGAAACGGAAAATACACGGTACGGGTTTTAGAGCAGGTACAGGGAACCCAGTACGCCATAAAATCCAGCGGCGATGTTAATGTGACCCTTGCAGACCAGTTTGACCCGTTCCTTTACCCCAACCAGTATGTGAATTTTTCCGCCGGAAGCGCGGTGGTGAAAAAGGGAGAGGAACTTGCGGTTTCTGCAACAGATGACGTAGGCGTTGTGACCAATGTTTATAATTATGTGATAACGAATTTTACCTACGATACGGCGCTGGCAAACTCCGTCCAGTCCGGTTATCTGCCCAATGTGGATCAGGTGCTGGCCCAGAAAAAGGGCATCTGTTTTGACTATGCGGCTGTTATGACCGCCATGCTGCGGTCCCAGAATATCCCCACAAAGCTTGTGGTAGGCTATACAGGCAGTCTTTACCATGCCTGGGTCAATGTTTATATTGACGGCCAGGGCTGGGTGGACAATATCATCTATTTTGACGGATATGACTGGAAGCTTATGGATCCCACATTTGCATCTTCAGGAGGCAGTGATCCGGCCGTACAGCAATACATTACAAACAGTTCCAATTATAAAGCGAAATACTCATACTAAAGAACTTCATTTGAAAAAGGAGATACAACAGATGAAAACGAAAGCGAAAAAGACGTATTCCTCTAGGGAACTTTCCGCTTTCTGCCTTCAAATATCAATTCTACTCCATGCGGCAATCCCTCTTGACGAGGGATTGTCTGTTATGTCGGAGGATGCGGTATGGGAGGAAGAGAAAAAACTACTTATGCAGATGGCGGAAGAGTCAGAGCTGGGCATTCCTTTCTCAAAAGTGCTGGAACATACCGGAGTTTATCCGCCCTATGTGATCCGGATGGCAAGGCTGGGAGAGGAGACGGGGACTCTGGATCAGATCATGGAATCTCTGGCCGGTTATTATGAAAAAGAGCATATCCTTATGAAAAATATAAGGAATGCCCTCACCTATCCTGTCATCATGATCTTCATGCTCCTGGTGGTCCTTCTGGTTTTATTCACCAAGGTTATGCCTGTATTTGAAAATGTATATCAACAACTGGGGGCAGAGATGTCGCCGGTTTCTCTTGCTGCAACAAGACTTGGAGGCGCATTCTGCGGGGCAGCCCTGGCTCTTGGGATCCTTCTGGCCCTGACAACTGCCCTGGTGTGGCTCCTTGGCAGGAAGGGAAAAAAACTCCTGATTGCACAACGGCTGATTCAGTGGATGAAAAAAAGGAGCCGTATGGCTCTTGCCGTAGCCAACCGGCGATTTACCGCGGTTTTGGCACTGACCCTTCACAGCGGGCTTGACTTAGAAAAGGGAATGGAACTGGCAGGACTACTGGTGGAAAACCAGGCAGTGGAAGAAAAGATCAGGAAATGTGCCCAGGCGCTTGAGGCAGGAACGGATTATTATACTGCCATGAAGAACACAGGGCTGTTTAAAGGCTTTTATGCACAGATGATAAAGGTGGGAACAAGAAGCGGGCGACTGGACCGGGTTATGGAGGAAATATCCAGAAGCTATGAGGAAGAGGCGGATAATGCCATGGAACACATGGTCAGCAGGTTCGAGCCTACAGTGGTGGCAGTGCTGGCCGTTGCAGTGGGGCTGGTGCTTCTGTCTGTCATGCTTCCTCTTGTCAGTGTTTTATCGGCAATTGGATAGGAGGAGGTCTTGATGAAGAAGTGGAAACAATCTCCCAGGGGAGTCCTTGGCCATCTGATTTCCTTGGCAGCCTTTGTATGTGCGGTAGGAATCTTTGTGTCAGGAGCGCTTATTTTTTCTAAAAAAGCCGATGCAAGGGGAGCAGAAACCCTTCGGGTTGCCATACGCAGGGCCTCGGTGCAGTGTTATGCCATTGAGGGAAGATATCCACCTAACGTGGAGTATCTGGAAGAAAATTATGGAATACAGATTGACAAGAACCGGTATGATGTATTTTACAGCGGCTTTGCTTCGAACTTTATGCCGGATATTACGGTCAATCCCCATGAAGAATAACCGGGAGGTGGGTATTTGAGCGGAAAAGAAAACCAGAGAGGCCAGATGGCCAATGCACTCTTTACCATACTGCTGTTTCTTGTATTTGTGCTCTGCGCTCTTTTTTCGGTGCTTATCGGGGGCAAAGTTTATGAGAATATCAATGCCAGGGCAGAGGATACCTATGAGAAGGATGTTGCCTTAAGCTACATAGCCAACAAGGTGAGGCAGGGGGATGAAGCCGGCAGGGTTTCTCTGACAGAGATGGATGGGATCCCTGTTCTTAAGCTGGAGCAGAAAATAGAGGATTCGGTTTATGTGACCAATATTTACTACCAGGATGGCAGTCTGTGGGAATTATTTACAGATGCAGAAAGTGGTCTGGGAGTTGGAGACGGAAACGAAATTCTGGAATGCAGCCCTGTCTCCATGGAAATGGATGGCAGGCTCCTTCACATAAAAACGGAAGAGGAAGGCAGAGGCGGTCTTTGGCTTTCAATAAGAAGCGGAGGATCGGACAATGAATAGAAAACACCCTTCAGGAGTTTTTATGATGGAGATGATCGCCGTTGTTTTTTTCTTCATCCTTTGTGCAGCCATTTGCATAAAAACATTTGTAAAAGCGGATTTTATGAGCCGGGGGGCGGCGGATTTAAATCAGGGCGTGCTGATTGCCCAAAGCGTGGCAGAGGTCTGGAAAGGGGATGGCACAGAGGGGCTGGAAAAAAGGTTTCAGGCTCAAGGGCCGGAAAATGGCTCTGACTCCTATGCCATGGGTTTTGACCGGGCCGGAAATCCCTGTGAAAAAGAGAAAGCTGTCTTTGATGTAAAGGCAGAGATCACCGGAACAGACCAGGCGGATGTGATTGTAAGCAGAAACGGGAAAAAGGTCTATTCCCTTACGGTGAAGAGACATGAGACGCAATATTGACGGAGGTGGAACCATGGCAAAACAGGAAAAGGCCTACAAGGCCAATATAGGCACCCCTTCCCTTATTCTTATATTTATTGTCATGTGCCTGATTACCTTTGGGATGCTGTCCCTCAGCGCAGCCAAAAGCGAGTGGAATCTGGCGGAACGCAATGCTTCTGCCGTGACGGAGTATTACCGGGCGGATGGAGAGGGAGAAGCTTTTTATCAGATGGTTTTAGAAAAGGCGGCCCAGGTCAGGGAAAAGAGTCTGGATCCCCAGGAGCGTAAACAGTTTTTGACCCGGGAGCTTGGGGAAGCTTATCATCCCGAGGAGGGAACCGTGACGGTACAAATTCCCATGGAACGGTCCCAGGCCCTTTCTGTTGAGCTGGTCTTGCAGCCTGAGGAAAGAGAAGATATCCTGATATCCAGATGGAAGGTAATTATGACAGAAGATTATGAAATTGATGATTCCATGCCGGTGTGGACAGGCGGGGAGACGAAAGTGCAGGAGACTGGAAAATGAAGGTAATTGACTTGTTAAGTGCTGCTGTGGCACAGAAAGCATCGGATATTTTTCTGGTGCCTGGCATGCCGTTTTCGTATAAAATAGGAAGCAGGATCGTGTATCAGAATGAGGAAAAGCTGTTTCCCGTTCAGATGGAGGCACTGATCACGGAATTGTATGAGCTGGCAGGAAACAGAACCATGGATAAGGTGCGGGAGCATGGGGATGATGATTTTTCCTTTGCGCTTCCCGGTGTTTCCAGGTTTCGTTCCAGTGTGTTCCGCCAGAGAGGTTCCCTCGCGGCGGTGATCCGGGTGGTGACCTTTGAACTGCCTGATTACAGGGCGCTTCATATTCCTGAGACTGTTATGGACATTGCCAGACTGACAAAAGGATTTGTTCTTGTCACAGGGCCGGCGGGAAGCGGCAAGACCACTACTCTGGCCTGTATCATCGACAAGATCAACAATACCCGAAACTCCCACGTGATCACCCTGGAAGATCCTCTTGAGTACCTTCACCGCCATAAGCAAAGTGTGGTAACCCAGAGAGAGATTACCACGGATACGGACAGCTATGTGACCGGCCTCCGGGGTGCCCTGCGACAGGCGCCGGATGTGATTCTTGTAGGAGAAATGAGGGATTATGAGACCATACGGATCGCTATGACGGCCGCTGAAACCGGCCATCTGGTGATATCCTCCCTTCATACGGTAGGGGCTGCCAATACCATTGACCGCATCATTGACAGTTTTCCTCCTAATCAGCAGCAGCAGATCCGGATGCAGCTTTCCATGGTGGTTCAGGCGGTGATTTCCCAGCAGCTCATCCCTGCTGTGGATGGCAGCGTTTATCCCGCGTTTGAAATCATGTTTTTTAACAATGCCATCAGAAATATGATCCGTGAGTCCAAAACCCACCAGATCGATTCCGTGATCTCCACCGGCCAGGGAGAAGGCATGGTCTCCATGGATGCAAGTCTTTTGAATTTATATAAAGAGGGTAAGATCACCAAAGAAAGCGCTATTATATACAGCGGCAACAGCGAATTGATGACAAAAAAAGTCGACCGGGGGCTGTAGGACGTATAGTTTGTATTTCAGGCAGATACACTATCCATAACAACGAGAGGAGAGTGGCTGGATTATGAGAACAGATAAAAGAAAGATCGCATTAGTGGGCACAGGCATGGTGGGAATGAGTTATGCCTATTGTCTTTTGAATCAGGGAGTCTGCAATGAACTGGTTTTGATTGACATCAACCGGAAAAGGGCGGAAGGCGAGGCAATGGACCTAAACCATGGGCTGGCTTTTTCCACCTCCCATATGAAGATTTATGCCGGTGAATACCGGGACTGCTCAGATGCGGACATTGTTGTGATCTGCGCAGGGGTAGCCCAGAAATCCGGGGAGACAAGGCTTGACTTGTTAAAGCGCAACGCTTCCGTGTTTCAGTCCATAGTGCTGCCGGTAACGGAATCTGGCTTTAACGGGATTTTCCTGGTGGCCACCAATCCCGTGGACATTATGACGAGAATTACCTATTCCCTGTCAGGCTTTAATCCAAAACGCGTTCTTGGAAGCGGCACGGCTCTGGATACTGCACGCCTCCGGTACCTGTTAGGCGAATCCTTGCGGGTGGATCCGAGAAATGTTCATGCCTATGTCATGGGAGAGCACGGGGACAGTGAATTTGTGCCCTGGAGTCAGGCCATGATTGCCACAAAACCAATTTTGTCCCTTTGCAAAGAAGAGGAGGGCATGGTATGCAGGGAAGAGCTGAAGCGGGTCGAAGATGAAGTCCGTGGAGCGGCTTACCGGATCATTGAGGCCAAGCAGGCCACTTATTACGGGATCGGCATGGCCCTTACCAGGATTACCAGGGCAATACTCGGAGATGAAAACAGCGTTTTTACGGTGTCAGCCATGCTGCGGGGAGAGTACGGGCAGTCGGAGGTATATGCCGGAGTTCCATGCATCATCAATAAAAACGGAATCCAGAGAGTCCTTTCCCTGTCACTTACGGAAGAAGAGGGGAAACAGTTTCATAAATCCTGCGATACCCTGCGGGAAAGCTTTGAAGGAATTTTATAAAAATAGTGGAAGAGAATAGGAAACGGAAGAAAGGTTTCCTATTCTCCTTTAAGTTTATAAGCGTAAAATGAGTGTGGTTGGAGAGCAAAAGTCTGAAGTTTTTGTTATTTTGTGCATTTTAGAAAAAATTTAAAAAGACGTTGACAAACAGATTTTACCATGCTATGATATACGAGGTTCAGGCGATGAACCAAAAAGATGCTGATGTGGCACAGGTGGTAGCGCACCTCATTGGTAGTGAGGAGGTCACGGGTCCGAGTCCCGTCATCAGCTCTGAAAACAAACGGGAAGTCTTAATAAAGAGGCTTCCCGTTTTTGTCATATGTAAAGATTGAGAGAAAGATATCTTTCAGTCTTGAGGTTGTGAGTCAACCGGATATGCAAACATATCCCTTTGGTTCATTGGTACACAAAAACGATGAAAAGGAGTCAAATTGATATGGGGAAACCTAAAAAGAAACGCAAAAACCCATGGTCCATATTCTTTCGGCCGATTAAGGCCATTCTTTTCGTATTTCTGGGAATTATGGTTTTGGGGTGCCTGGCCGGCGGCGTCGTATTTTTAAAATATCAGAATGAGATCATGGCCTGTAAGGAAAAGGCAGATTCCATTATGAACAAGACGGTCAAGACTGATTTCTCCCAGCCAACGGATACGAGAATCTATGATTCTGCCGGAAATCTCATAGGAACCATTAACTCCGGCCACTATGAATACGTCCCGATTTCAGGGATCAGCAGGAACTTACAGAATGCCTATATTGCCCAGGAGGACAGAAGATTTTATAAACATCATGGGATCGATTACATAGGCCTGCTGCGTGCAGGCGTGGTATTTGTAAAAAACAAGGGGACAATCACCCAGGGCGGCAGCACCATCACCCAGCAGGTCATTAAGAACACCTATCTGACCCAGGAAAAGACCTTCCAGAGAAAGCTGACGGAATTTTTCGCAGCGCCCCGTATGGAGGAGAAATATTCCAAGTCCGACATCCTGGAATTTTACTGCAACACCAATTTCTTTGCCAACCGGTGCTACGGGGTATCTGAGGCCAGCCGCTATTATTTTGATAAGGAAGCAAAGGACTTGTCCGTCTGGGAGGCGGCCACCCTGGCAGGAATCAGCAATAATCCGTCAAAATATGACCCGGTTGCCCATCCGGAAACCTCAAAAAAGAAGAGGGACCAGGTCATTGACAATATGGCTCTTTGCAAGTTTATTTCTGAAGAGGAAAAGGATTATGCCAAAGCCCAGCCTTTAACGGTGGCTAAGATTTATGAGCCGGGGACAACGGAAAATTACCTGACAAGCTATGCCATACACTGTGCCGCCCAGGAATTGATGAAAAATGACGGATTTGTTTTCCAGTATGTGTTTAACAATCAGGCTTCTTATGACTCCTATAAGGAACAGTACCAGGAGCTTTATCAGGCAAAGAGCGATATGATCCGGAACGGAGGATTTGAAATACGCACCAGCCTGGAAACTTCTATTCAGAATGCTCTCCAGGGAACCATTGACGAACGGCTGAAAGGCTTTAAGGATCTGCAGGAAAATGGAAAATTCGCCTTGCAGGGAGCGGCTGTGTGCATTGACAACCAGACCGGATATGTGGTGGCCATTGTAGGCGGCCGTGGTACTGATGACGAGTACAACCGGGGATTTTTAAGCAGACGGCAGCCTGGGTCCACCATAAAGCCGCTGATCGACTATGCGCCAGCCTTTGAAACCGGTTTTTATTATCCCTCCAGGCTGGTGAATGACCACCTGTTTGACAAAGGGCCTAAAAACAGCGGGGGCAGCTATTACGGCAATGTTTCCGTAAGAGAGGCATTGAACCGGAGTCTGAACACGGTGGCCTGGCAGGTACTGGAGGACATCGGCGCCAATACGGGCATCGGGTATCTGGGAAAGATGCACTTTGCAGGCTTAAGCTATCTGGATAACGGAAACAGCAGCATGAGCATCGGAGGTTTTACGGAAGGCGCCAGAGTGGTGGATATGGCAAAGGGATATTCTGTTCTGGCAAACAAAGGGATGTACAGCAACAAAACCTGTATTGTCAGCTTACAAAGCCAGTATGACGGGGAAATATACAATGGAAACCAGGCGGATGAGAGGATATTTACGGAAGATACCGCTTATATGATCACCGATGTATTAAAGGGCACCCTGGAAAAGTCTTACGGAACGGGCTATGGCCTGGGGCTTGGTATTCCGGCTGCAGGTAAGACCGGAACCACCAACAGCAATAAGGATACCTGGTTCTGCGGTTATACAAAGCATTATACCACTGCTATCTGGGTGGGATATGATACTCCCAAGGCCATGCCGGGAGTTTACGGGAAAACCTATTCGGGAAAGATCTGGCATGACTTCATGGCAGAGATAAACAGCGGGCTTCCGGTCCAGGACTGGGATATGCCGGCAACGGTTTCCCTTTGGAATGTGGATTCCAGAGGAGAAAAAACCGATGCTTCAACAGGAAATAAGGACTTATTTTCCTCTGTGGCAGAGTCTGCAGCCAGATCCAATGGAAACAAATGGAAGGAAGAGGAAGATCGCAAAAAGCTGGAATCCCAGGTACAGAAAAACTTAGAGGCTTCCCAGCAAGCCAGGCAGGCAGTGGAACAGGCGGCAGCCTCCCTCCAGTCCCTGATCGGGGAATTAACTGGATTAAGCCACCGGGACAGTTCTACGGAAGAAAAGATAAGTACCGCCTATGGACTTTTAGACCAGTTGGCTGGCACAGAATTTTATGATGGGTTAAAGAGCCAGCTTGATAATGCGGCAAATCATGCTGAGTCCCTGCCAAAACAGGAGGATTCTATAGGGAAGCCCCAGGAAATCGGTCCGGGGGTCACAAAGCCCAGAGAGACCACTGCCCCTGTTTTTCCGGGAGATATAGACCCTGATGAGGGAAATGCATCCGGCATTGGTCCGGCTGGTCCTGATTCCGGCGGGGTAGTAGTAGGGCCGGGGATGGAATGAAAGAGAAAAGCACAATAAGGGTTGCTTTTTACGACGGCAACTGTTATCCTTAATTAAGAAAATCATTAGGAAAGGAAGTGAACCAGAGTGGAAGGTCGAAGTCAAAAGATGGAAGCAGATCATTATCATAGGCGTATGGCAGTGAAAGCAAAATCCGGTACTTGGAGTCTGCTTTGGTTTCGCTGCCGTTAAAAGAGAAGGTTCTCTGCGTTTATGATAGCCATGGATTACAGACAGGTTCTGTAATTATGGCTATTTTGCGTTGCCGGAAGTTTTGGCAGTGCAATGATTAATTCTGCTTCCATATTCGCCACTACGAAAAAGACAGGTTCATATGGAGGAAGAGTGAAATGCAGGAAAATTACAATATGGAGGAGCTGATGGAACTGGCTGACAGCCGTCAGTTCCGAAAGCTGAAGGATGTGCTGATGGAATTCAATGAAGTGGATATAGCTGCTTTCATTGAAGCGTTGGACTGGGAAAAAACAGTGGTGGTGTTCCGGATGCTTCCCAAAGAAATGGCCAGCGATGTGTTTGCATGCCTGGAGGTGGAGAAGCAGAAGCATATTATAAACAGTATCACAGATCATGAACTGGGAACAATTGTAGAAGACTTATTTGTGGATGATGCGGTGGACATGCTGGAGGAGCTGCCGGCCAGCGTGGTAAAAAGAGTGCTGCAGAATGCGGCCCCTGATACCAGAAAGCTGATCAACCAGTTTTTAAACTATCCGGAAAACAGTGCCGGAAGCATTATGACAGCGGAATATGTGGGGCTTAAGAAAACCATGACCGTTACCCAGGCCTTTGACTATATCAGAAAGCACGGAGTGGATAAGGAAACTATTTACACCTGCTATGTGATGGATGCCACAAGACGTCTGGAGGGAGTGGTCACGGTCAAGGACCTGTTGATGAACCCTTATGAGGTAGCCATCGGCGATATCATGGATATCCATGTGATAAAGGCCGTCACAACGGAGGACCAGGAGGATGTGGCCGACAGCTTCCGGAAATACGGCCTTCTAAGTCTTCCGGTGGTGGATCACGAAGACCGTCTGGTAGGGATCGTCACCGTTGACGACGTTGTGGATGTCATGGAACAGGAAGCAACAGAGGACTTTGAGAAAATGGCCGCCATGCTTCCCAGTGAAAAGCCCTATCTGAAAACCAGCGTATTACAACTGGCAAAAAACAGGATCATGTGGCTTCTTGTCCTGATGATCAGCAGCATGGTGACCGGTGGAATCCTGGCCAGATATGAGGCGGCCTTTGCCGTGATTCCTCTGCTTGTTACCTTTATCCCCATGCTTACGGATACAGGGGGCAATGCAGGCAGCCAGAGCAGCACCATGATCATCAGAGGAATGGCCGTGGGGGAGATCGGAACAAAGGATATTTTCCGTGTGGTCTTTAAAGAATTAAAGGTAGCCATCCTTGTGGGCCTGATCCTGGGGATTGTGAATTATATCCGTCTGCTCATTCTTTATCCAGGGCAGGAAATGCTTTGCCTGACCGTGATGCTCAGCCTTTTGGTCACAGTCATCCTGGCAAAGACCATCGGAGGAGTTCTTCCCATTGCAGCCAAGGTGTTCCATATGGACCCGGCGATCATGGCTGCTCCTCTCATTACCACCATCGTGGATGCGGTCAGCCTGATCATATATTTCCAGTTGGCATGCAGGCTCCTGAAATTATAATTGGTCCGGAAATTTCCGTGAAATCATTGTTTTTTCCAGTGGTTCGTTATATAATGTACTACACGGCTTGGGCAGGATTCCCTTTAACAGGCCCATCACGAGAAAGAAAATATAGGAGTGTGTTCACATGAGTAAAATTAGAACAAGATACGCACCGAGTCCTACAGGCCGTATGCACGTAGGGAACTTAAGAACCGCATTATATGCTTACCTGATTGCAAAGCATGAAGGCGGAGATTTCCTTCTGCGCATTGAGGATACGGATCAGGAGCGTTTTGTGGAAGGTGCTGTCGAGATTATTTATAGAACCTTAAAAGAAACAGGGCTTAACCATGACGAAGGTCCGGACAAGGATGGGGGTGTGGGCCCCTATGTACAGAGTGAGCGCCAGACCTCCGGCATTTATCTGGAATATGCGAAAAAGCTTGTGGAAAAGGGGGAGGCTTATTACTGCTTCTGCACCCAGGAAAGGCTGGATTCCCTTAAAAAGACCGTGGAAGGGCAGGAGATCATGACTTATGACAAGCACTGCCTCCATCTTTCCAAAGAAGAGGTGGAAACCAGTCTGGCGGCAGGCATGCCTTATGTCATACGCCAGAACAATCCCACGGAAGGAACCACCGTCTTCCATGATGAGATATACGGCGACATTTCCGTGGACAACTCAGAGCTTGATGATATGGTTCTGATCAAGTCCGACGGTTTCCCCACTTATAATTTTGCAAACGTGGTGGATGATCATCTCATGGGAATCACTCATGTAGTGAGAGGCAACGAATACTTATCCTCCTCTCCCAAGTACAACCGCCTTTATAACGCCTTTGGCTGGGAGGTCCCGGTATATGTCCACTGTCCTCTGATCACCAATGAAGAGCATAAGAAGCTGAGCAAGAGAAGCGGCCATTCCTCCTATGAGGACCTGATCATGCAGGGCTTTATTTCCGAGGCTGTTGTAAACTATGTGTCTCTTTTAGGCTGGTCCCCTGTGGGCAATCAGGAGATTTTCTCCCTGGCTGAACTCATAAAGGAGTTTGATTACCGCAATATCAGCAAATCCCCGGCTGTTTTCGACATGACAAAGCTGCGTTGGATGAACAGCGAATATATGAAAGCCATGGACTTTGACCGGTTCTACGAGCTGGCTGAGCCTTATGTAAAGGGCGTGGTCAAAAAGGATCTGGACTTAAAGAAAATCGCAGCCATGATCAAGACAAGGATCGAGGTTTTCCTGGATATTGCAGATCATATTGACTTTTTTGAGTCTTTGCCGGAATACGATACTGCCATGTACACCAATAAGAAAATGAAGACAAGCAGCGAGACCGCCCTTGACCTGCTGCAGGAAATAGTTCCCATCCTGGAAGCCCAGGAGGAATACAGCAATGATGCACTGTATGAAACACTTTCAAAATTTGTTTCCGAAAAAGGGTATAAAACCGGCTTTGTTATGTGGCCTATCCGCACCGCGGTTTCAGGAAAACAGATGACTCCGGCAGGCGCTACCGAGATCATGGAGGTCCTTGGTAAGGAAGAATCCCTGATGAGAATAAGAAAGGGAATCCAACTTTTAAGCAATGGGGCTCAATAGGTTATAATATAGAAGCAGAGGCTCCGGCTGTGACCGGACCCCTGCTTTTCTTTTGGTCCGGTCTGGTTTTTGCAGAAACGGCAGACCGGGGCTATAATACCGTGGTTAAAGAAGCAGGGTATGCAAGCATAGCCCCTTGATTCATCAGGAGGCAAAAGGCTGAAAAGGAGTGCTTTTCAACCTTGATTCATTAGGAGGCAAAAGGTTGAAAGAAAAGCGTCTTTCAACCTTGAGTTTGTGAATTAATTGGATATGCAAGCATATCCCCTTGATTCATTTAGGAGGCAAATTATGAAAGAACAGGTCACATATGAGGGGGCGCAAAAGGAAGCGATCCTTCATCACAAAGGTCCCATGCTGGTTCTTGCCGGGCCGGGATCAGGAAAGACCTTTACCATCACTCACCGGATATGCCATTTGATCGAAGCATACGGCGTGGATCCGTCAAATATTTTGGTCATTACATTTACAAAGGCAGCGGCCAGGGAGATGAAGGAGCGTTTTGAGAACCTTGTAGACGGCAGGCCGTCCGGGGTCAGCTTTGGAACTTTTCATGCCATATTTTTCAGGATTCTTAAGTTTGCCTACCGGTACGATGCCAGCAGCATTGTGAGGGAGGAACAGAAGATCCAGTACATAAAGGAAGCCATGGATAAGTGCCGGGTGGAAGTGGAAGATGAGGTGGAATTTGTGACTTCCATCCTGTCGGAAATCAGCTCCGTAAAGGGAGATATGATGAATTTGGATCATTATTATTCCAAAAACTGCTCAGAGGAAATATTTAAGGAGCTTTACCTTGCCTATGAGGACCGCCTTCGCAGGGCTAATCTCATTGATTTTGACGACATGATGGTAATGTGCCATGAATTGTTCGTCCAGAGAAAGGACATCCTGGAAGCATGGCAGAAAAAGTATCAATATATCCTGGTGGATGAGTTTCAGGATATTAACCGGGTGCAGTACGAGATCGTCCGGATGCTGGCTGCGCCGGAAAACAATCTGTTCATCGTAGGAGATGACGACCAGTCCATTTACCGTTTCCGGGGAGCAAAGCCGGAAATCATGCTGGGCTTTGAAAAGGATTATAAAGGAGCCAAAAAGGTCCTTTTAAATATTAATTTCCGGAGCACAAAAGAGATTGTGGAAACCGCCGGAAAGCTGATTGCCCATAATGAAACCCGTTTTTCCAAAAGGATCATCACGAAAAAGGGACATGGAAAACCAGTGGTTACAAGAGTCTGGCAGGATCCCCAGGAGGAGACTCTGGAAATTGTCCGGGAAATCATGGCTTATGCAAAAGCAGGGTTTGAGTGGCAGGACATGGCAGTCCTTTACCGGACGAATTTAGGCCCCAGGCTGCTGATCGAAAAACTCATGGAATATAATATTCCTTTTTCCATGAAGGACTCTGTGCCCAATCTATACGACCACTGGATCGCAAAAAATATTATCGCTTATATTCATGTGGCGTCCGGCGATCTGTCCAGGGCCAATGTGCTCCAGATTATCAACCGTCCCAACCGCTATATCAGCCGGGATGCAGTTGAAACCAATCCTGTAAACTGGGAATCAATAAAATCCTTTTACCAGGATAAGGGCTGGATGGTGGAGCGGATCGAACAGTTGGAATATGACTTAAAAATGATCAAAAATATGGCTCCTGTAGCGGCTGTAAACTATATGAGGAAGGCCGTGGGATATGACGACTACATCAGGGAATACGCCCAGTACCGGAGAATGAAGCCGGAGGAGCTTTTGGAGGTGTTAGACCAGCTTCAGGAAAGTGCAGCCGGTTATTCCACTCAAGAGGAATGGTTCCGCCATATGAAGGAATATGGGGAGGAGTTAAAGGCCCAGGCCCAGTCAGGAGAAAGAAGGGCCAGGGGAGTTGCCCTTATGACCATGCACAGCGCCAAAGGTCTGGAATACCGGATCGTTTACATTTTAGACGCCAATGAAGGCGTGACGCCTCATCACAAGGCAGTGCTTCCTGCGGATATGGAGGAGGAGAGGCGCATGTTTTATGTGGCAATGACAAGGCCAAAGGAAAGACTTCATGTCAATTACGTGAAGGAGAGATACAGCAAAAAACAGGAGGTTTCCCGTTTTGTCCTGGAATATCTGGGACGGGAATGACCAGGAACACCCTGCGGGTATCCCTTTACATCCCATAAAACGGGGTGGGCTCTGTCCAGAAAAATGGACAGAAGTAAGGAACACCCTACGGGTATCCCTTTACACCCGATAAAACGGGGTGGGCTCTGTCCAGAAAAATGGACAGAAGTAAGGAACACCCTACGGGTATCCCTTTATGTCCAGAAAAATGGACAGAAGTAAGGAAAGGAGAAGGAGACATGAAATCCTGTATACACATATACTGCGGAGATGGAAAGGGAAAGACCACGGCTTCCATAGGACTGGCCGTACGCGCCTGCGGGTGCGGGAAAAATGTGCTTATCACCCGTTTCTTAAAGACCGATCATTCCGGTGAGGTAAGTGCATTAGCCGGACTTTCGGGTATTACGGTCATGCCCTGTGAGCAAAGCTTTGGTTTTTTTTCCAGGATGTCCCCTGAGCAGAAAAAGGAGGCCGGAATCTATTATTCCCGGCTATTGGAAACGACCTTAAACAAGGCGGTAACAGAGAATTTCGATCTGCTTGTTTTAGATGAGATCATGGCTGTGTGCAATTTCAGTCTTGTGGAGGAAAAAAGGGTTCTGGAGTTTCTTTCTTCACGGCCGGAAGGGCTTGAAGTGGTTCTTACAGGGAGAGAGCCGTCGGAAAAGCTTGTAGAAATGGCGGATTATGTGTCGGAAATCAGAAAGATAAAGCATCCCTTTGACAGGGGGATTCCGGCAAGGCGTGGAATTGAATATTAAAGACAAAATCCCTTGATTTTTGACGCATAGTTTGATAGAGTGGAAACAGGTGCGAATAGAAAGCAACCTACAACTAGATTAAGAAAAAGAGAGGTATCGGGATGGCACAGGATCCTAATTTAGAGCGGGATAATATGGAACCCCAGGAGGAAATGACTGTTACACTGACCCTTGATAACGGATCAGAGCTGGAATGCGTAGTACTTACCATTTTCACAGCAGGCGAAAGAGATTATATTGCACTGCTTCCTATGAATGGCCCTGAGGCAGAAGAGGGAGAGGTTTATCTGTACCGTTATTTTGAGAAAGAGGACGGACAGCCGAATCTTGAAAATATTGAAGATGACGAAGAATATGAAATCGTAGCGGATGCCTTTGATGAATTACTGGACGAAGCAGAATACGACGAGTTAGTAGGCGAAGACGAGGAACCAGAAACCCCGTAGCAAGCGACAGGGTATTTGACCCTTGCAGTATTCATAAGGTGCAGAAATAAACCGAGAAAAAGCCGGGGCAGGTCCTTTAATTAAGGACTGGTCCCGGTTTTGAGATTTGCGCGAGCAATGAGCCGAACGAATATGCCTGCATATTCATTCGGCGAATGCCGTGTCAACTAAGAAAAACTTGTGAAGCGTGTTTTTCTTAAGTTTGACGGAACGCACAATTACCAAACCTTACGGAACATAGGATAGTACTAAAAATAGAAGCATATACAACAAGAATTACAATCTATTAAAGCTGCGTTCTATATACTACTATAATCGTATCTATGGGAAGTGAGGGATATCTGTATGGACAACGAGGCAGTACTTAAGAAAATCGAGGAAATCAACAGAAGCAAAGAGTGGTCTATGTACAGGTTATCAAAAGAAAGCGGGATCGCTCAATCCACATTGTCCAGTTTGTTTGGCAGGAGGGCGAATATCAGCCTTCCGAAACTTGGCAGGATCTGTCAGGCCTTTGGCCTTAAAATGTCGGATTTCTTTTCCTTATTGGAGGAAGAGACGGGGGACAGGGAGATTTGCCAGAATGATTACGAAATCATTGAGATGGTCCAGAAGGCGGCAGCGCTGTCAAAGAATAACCGGCGTCTGCTCCGGTCCATGATCCTTGTGATGGAAGAACTGGAAAGAGAAAATAGAGGAAAAGGAGAACGAAAAAATGGAAAAGATTGTTGACGCAAGAGGTCTCACATGTCCGCAGCCGGTTATTAAGGCAAAAGAGGCATTAAAGGATATGGGAGAGGGAACATTAAAGGTCCTTGTGGACAATGAAATCGCAGTTCAGAACGTGATGAAGCTGGGAAATTACGAAGGACTTACCCCTGTTTCTGAGAAAAAGGGAGAAAAGGAATTTGAGATCCTGTTCCACGTAAGCGGAAAAATTGGTCATGTGGAAGAAACGGCTCTGGAGGAAGAATGCCTTCCCGATACCAGAAAGAAAGGCCTTGTGGCCGTACTTTCCTCGGATCAGATGGGAGGAGGCAATGAAGAACTTGGACGGATTCTGATGAAGGGCTTTGTTTATGCCCTGACCCAGTTGGAAGAACTTCCTGAGACAGTTCTTCTCTACAATGGGGGAGCCAGATTGTCCGTGGAAGGCTCCCAGTCCCTGGAGGATTTAAAGAGTTTAGAGGCACAGGGAGTGGAGATCCTTACCTGCGGAACCTGTCTGAATTACTATGAATTAACAGACCAGTTAAGGGCTGGCACGGTAACCAATATGTATGAAATTGCAGAAAAAATGGCAGGTGCCCGTCTGGTCATGAGGCCTTAAAAACACCCGGTTTTCCCGTCTGGGGATGGTTTTTATTGACAAAACAGAGGTTTCGTTCTATAATTCACTCAGCTAATTTTGAACATCACAGGCAGGCTTCATGTGTACGCGTAGGTGGTAACCGTTTTCATTGTTTGAGGAGGAGAATTATGGAAAACAATAAAAATGCAGGAAAAAAACCAGCAAGAGCCCCAGAAGAGATGATACCTGGAAAAGCAACAGGTAAAAAGGCAGCGGACCCAGCCCAGGCAGGCGAGGTGAAAGTACAGGAAGAGAAAAAGAGTGCTGTCCCTAAGAAAGCACCTGTGAAAAAAAGCACTGCGCCGAAGAAAACAACTGCAAAGAAAACAGAGCCGGAAGTATCGTTCTTTATTGAATATTCCGGCAGACAGATTGCCGCAGCAGAAGTGGTGGAAGCAGTCAAAAAGGATTACCTGTCAAAGCAGGAAGGTTCTGCAGTGAAAACCATTGAAGTATACGTAAAACCGGAAGAAAATACCGCTTATTATGCTGTGAACGGGGAAGGCTCCGACCAGTACAAGATCATGTTGTAGGATTTCGGTGCTGCCGCTCAGGCATGGTTTTTCTATCTGAGGCCCGGCCCCAAAAAAGGTTAGTGCCCGTAAGAAGTCTTCTTTCTTCCGGGTACTTTCCTTTTTTGGTCATGGGCTTTTTTATCTCCACAGGATTTTTGGAGCACGGACCCTGTAGTAAAGCTTTTGAAGCATAATGGTGCAGGAAATGGTGAAGAATATTTCCAGCACCGTGCTTACGATTCCTGTCAGGAAAAAGAGGAAGGCGGACACGGCCGTTATCACTAACAGGCAGTGCACATAGGGCCGGTAAACTTCCTGGCTCATACAGTAAAGCTTCCAGATGACCATGTACAGGCAGACCAGAAGAGAAATAGAAGCCAAAAAGGATAAAACCACATGAAGGACCGCATGGAAAGGCTGGGAATCCGGCAGGTAAGGCGTGAGGACTGCCAGAGCCAGAAACAAAAGGGCAGCGGTGCTGACTGCAGTTTCCTTTTTGTTTCTTGGAAGGCCGCCTATGATCCGTTTTAAAACGCAGTAAAAATACGTTCCTACAATAACTCCCCATAGGAAGAACAGATTCTTCCTGGAAGTCAGATTCCCTAATACGGAAAAATTCAATGTGAACCAGTCAGTTCCCCAGGCAAATAAAATGGTGTATATGGGAATAATGAAGTAAGCAGTAATAGTTATTAAGGACATAAGGCACCTCCGGTGATTCGTCTCTTCCTATTTTGGCATTTACTTCGGAAAATAATAATAAATAAGTATTATTTTTATATAAAAATTAAAATTCAGAGGAAAAACAATGATTCAATTACCGGATGGGTTCTTAGAAAAAATGAAAGGGCTTTTAGGAGCAGAATATGATTCTTTTATAGAAAGCTATGACAAGGAACGGGTTCAGGGGCTGAGGGTAAATCTTTTAAAGATTTCCCAGGAGAGATTTAAAGAGATCTGCCCCTTTCCATTGAAGAAGATTCCATGGGCAGAAGAGGGGTATTACTATCCGGCCAATGAGCGGCCGGGAAAGCATCCATATCATGAGGCAGGTCTTTATTATATCCAGGAGCCAAGTGCCATGGCTGTTGTGGAGCTTCTTGATCCTCAGAAAGGAGAGCGGATCCTTGACCTATGTGCCGCGCCGGGAGGGAAGACCACCCATATTGCAGGCCGGCTTAAGGGAAATGGATTTCTCTTAAGCAATGAGATCCATCCGGCCAGAGCCAGGATCCTTTCCCAGAACGTAGAGCGCCTGGGAATCGGGAACGGGGTGGTGTCCAACGAGGATTCCAAAAGCCTGTCCCTGCGTTTTCCTGATTTTTTTGACCGCATTGTGGTAGATGCGCCCTGTTCCGGGGAGGGGATGTTCCGAAAGGATGAGACGGCCCGTCAGGAATGGACGCCAGGACACGTAACGGCCTGTGCAGCCCGTCAGGAGGAGATCCTTTCCAATGCTGCGGAAATGTTAAAGCCGGGGGGAACCATGGTTTATTCCACCTGTACCTTTTCCCCGGAGGAAAATGAACAGGTCATTGAAGGATTTCTTTTTACTCATCCCGATTTCTCCATTAAGGATGCCAGAAAACGGCCAGGGCTTTCACCCGGCCGGCCGGAATGGAGCAGGACCGGTTTGACAGACTTAAAAAAGACCTTCCGCATCTGGCCTGACCAATCAGAGGGAGAAGGCCATTACCTGGCGGTATTGAAAAAAGAAGGGGAGGGAATATCTGAGAAAAAGCGGACTGTGCCGGAGTATACCAGGGACAAATCCGTGTTAAAGGAATTGGAAGGGTTTTTAACGGATTTTCTGGTAAACCCTGCCACCCTGCTTTTACGGAAAGAATATATTCTTTTTGGGGACCAGCTATATCTGATCCCCCCGGAAATGATCGATTTTAAGGGCATGAAAATCATCCGTCCGGGACTTCATATCGGAACCGTGAAGAAAAACCGGTTTGAGCCTTCCCATGCCTTCGCCCTTTCCCTTAAGAAGGAAGATGTGAAACGCTGGATCGACCTGCCGGCTGACGGAGAGGAGATCATCAGGTATTTGAAGGGAGAAACCATGACCGGAAATGCCTCCCTTTTCTGCGACAATAAAAAAGGATGGGTGCTGGTCAATGCCGGCGGATATTCCGTGGGGTTTTCCAAGCTGGCCGGGGGGATCCTTAAAAATCATTATCCCAAAGGCCTTCGATGGATGTGACCCCAAGGAACTGCATGTCCTCAGGAAGGGGCGCCTCAAAGGAAAGGGGCTCCTTTTTGATTGGATGAAGAAAATCCAGCCGGAAGGAGTGAAGGGCCTGCCGCCTGATGTAGCAGTAGTCCGGATGATAAAGAAAATCTCCCGGCAAGGGATGGCCAATGGATTTTAAATGGACCCGGATCTGATGGGTGCGGCCGGTTTCCAGGCAAAGGCCTGCAAGGGAATGTCCTGTCACAGAGTCATAATAAAGCCGTTTATAATGAGTCCGCGCCTCTTCTCCCTTAATCCGGTCCACACACCGTTCAATGGTGGAGCCATCTGCCCGGGCAATGGGAACGTCAATGGTCCCTTCTAAGGGAAGCGTTCCCCGGACAATAGCCAGATAACGGCGGCGGATCTCTCGTTTTTGCACCATATCCGAAAGGATGCAGGCGCTCAAAGGATTTTTTGCCAGTACCAGAAGTCCGGTGGTGTCCCGATCCAGGCGGTTGATGGCCCGGTAGATAAAGGGTTCCCCCTTTTCTTTAAAATAATATGCCAAGCCGTTGGCCAGGGTATGGTCAAAGTTGCCCTGGGAAGGATGGATAGGAACGCCTGCGTCCTTATTGACCACCAGGATATGCTCATCCTCGTACTGGATCTTGACCGGCATGGAAGTGGGAACGATGTTTTCAGAGCTTTCATCCTCACAGATAAGGACTGATAAAAGGTCACCCGGCCTAAGGATCCGGGTGGTGTATACAAGCTCTCCTCCAACCGTTATTCCCTTTGACCTGTTTCGAAGCTGCCGGATCAGGCTTTGGGAATATCCCAGGTTTAAGAGATACTGTTTCACAGTCATCTCTTCATGGGTTTGGGTTATGGTATAAGTCATAGTCATTTTCATAAACCGATTCTACCATGGGGGGTATTGATTGACAAGGAGAATCTATGGGTTATAATTAGCTGGTAGAAAATGAAAAAGGGGGTTAATCATGTTTGATCAGGATACTTATGAAGCACTGGAAATGGAATTTGAGAGAAACCACATCATGGAAGATGTGGAGGAGGTTTTGCTGGATTTAGCGGAAGCCCTTGCAGACAAGGGAATGATGGATAAAGAACTGGTTTTAACGGAATCCTATGGAAAGATACAGATTCAGGTGTCAGGGATCTGCTCCGAAGAAGAAGGAGAAGTAAATGTTCTCATCAAACGGGTGCGGATCGGTAAAAAAGAATTTGAAATTGACGATTATCTTCTATAAGGAGAGGGCAGGGCGGAAGAAAGGGAGGCAGCACACGTATGATGACAATCAGACAGGAATATTCGCCGAAGGAGCTGGGGATGGATCTCCTGTGCGATCTGGCGGGAGCATTTTTATTTAATATTGGAATTTATAATTTTGCAGTAAACGCGGAGTTTGCACCTGTAGGAGTCTCGGGTATTGCACTGATCCTGCGCTATCTGTTCGGCCTGCCCATGGGAATTACCAGCATGGTCTTAAACATTCCCATTGTGCTGGTCAGTTACAGGCTTTTAGGAAGGCGCTTTTTGCTCCGTTCCATGAAGAGCATGGTCATCTTTGCTCTTGTGCTGGATTATGTGGTCCCTTATCTGCCGGTTTACCAGGGAAATCCCCTGTATGCTTCTGCCTGCACCGGGATTTTCTCCGGGCTGGGGCTGACCGTTGTTTATTTAAGAAACTGTTCCACAGGAGGCACGGACTTCCTGGTCATGGCCATCCGAAAGCTGCTTCCTCACCTGACCATCGGACAAATATCCCTTGTGGTAGATGCCATTGTGATTATCGCCGGAGGCTTTGTATTCCGCAACTTGGATGCGGTCATCCTGGGCTTACTCTCATCCATAGTGACCACCATGGTGATCGACAAGATCATGTACGGCCTGGGAGCCGGAAAGCTGGTCTTTGTGGTAACCTCCCACGAGGCGGAGGTGGCCCAGAGGATTGAGGAAAATACCGGCAGGGGCTGTACTTTCCTTAAGGGCCAGGGCTCTTATTCCCTGGATGAGAAGAATGTGGTCATGTGTGCCTGCAACAACAGACAGTTGGTGCCCATCCGCCGGGCCATTCATGAGATAGACAAGGAAGCATTCATCATCATCACGGATTCCAATGAGGTTTACGGAGAAGGATTTAAAGCCATCGGGGGACAGCTTTAGGATAAGAAAAACACGCTTTGCGTGTTTTTCTTAGTTGATGCCGGATTTTCCCCTGCCGGAAGTATGGTCCACAATGGTGTCCTTTTTTAAAAAGCTGGCTCTTTTCACGCTGTCAGTGCCGAATTTGCTGCGGATGTGATCCACAGCTTTTTCCATTTCCTTCATCTTTTTCGTCTGCTCCGATTCAAAAAGATTAAGCTGGCAAAAGCCTTCCTCTGAAATTTTGGTGGCCCGTACGCCGATTAAGCGCAAGGGAGTACGGTCCCAAAGCTCCTTAAGCAGCTTGCAGGCATTTTCATAAATGACTGTGGTGGAGTCCGTAGGATTGTTTAAGGTCATCTGATGGGACTTGGTATGGAAATTCCAGTCCTTGATCTCCACGCAGACGCAATCGCACAGGACGTGGTCTGCCCGGAGGCGGGCGCCCACGGTCTCGCTTAAGGATAAAAGGACCTGGCATGCCACGTCAAAGTCGTCAATATCGTGGGAAAGGGTGGTGCTGTTTCCGTAACCTTTATTTAAAGGCTCCCGCTCTGCCACAGGGGAGGCGTCAATGCCGCAGGCATAGTCATGGATCAGAAGGGCGTATTTTTCTCCCAGAAGAGGCTTTAAATGGCTTACGCTGCAGGCGGCCAGTTCTCCTATGGTGTGTATACCGATGCTTTCCAGCTTTTTCTGTGCGGAATGGCCTACAAAAAACAGTTCCCGGATGGGAAGGGGCCACATTTTAGAAGAGATTTCATGGGCAAATAAGGTGTGGCAGAGATTGGGCTTTTTAAAATCCGAGGCCATCTTTGCCAGAAGCTTGTTGGGAGCCACACCGATGTTCACCGTAAAGCCCAGTTCCTGCAATATCCTTTCCCGTATGCGGTTTGCCACCTCTAACGGGGGGCCGAAGAGATGAATGGTGGAGGACATGTCCAGAAAGGCTTCGTCAATGCTGAATTTTTCAATGTCAGGCGTGTAATCAGATAAAATCTCCATGAGCCGGCCGGATTTCTTAAGATACACGTCAAACCGGGCGGGTACAACGGTCAGGGACGGACATTTGCGCAGGGCCTGGGTGATAGGCTCTCCGGTGGAGATTCCATATGCTTTGGCAGATGTTGATTTTGCCAGAACGATCCCATGCCTTAAGGAGGCGTCGCCGCCGACTGCCGATGGAATGGTACGCAGATCCAGGGCGCCTGGGTCTTCCTCCAGCCGCCTGACAGATTCCCAGCTTAAATATGCGGAATTTACGTCTATATGAAATATTAAGGGTTCCGGAGCCATATCCGATCCTCCTTTGGTGTAATAAACTTCATGAAGGCAATCCCGGATGCAGTCTGGATTTACAAAATCAGCCCTTGGACGAGCCAACAGGCCAGTGGGACTTCCTTCCTGTTTATTATACCGAAAATACGTTCGGAAAGTAAAGGGAATAATTAAAAAAACTGCGGAATAGGATAAACTAAATTCATGGGGGAGGCTTTTTCATGAGGCATGCCATAGGAATACTGCTGACAGTGGTGTTTGTCCTGCTTATGGGGACAGGAACTGCTGGGATCAGGCTGGCAGGAAAAGAGGCCGTCAATGAGAACACAACAGTGACAGAGGAGAAAGAAGAAAAGAGCGCATCGGTTCAGACAAAGGATGAATTAAATCTTTATGCCCAGTCAGCAGTTTTGATGGATGCCTCTACCGGCCGCATCTTATATGGGAAAAATGAGGACCTGGCCCGTCCCATGGCCAGTACCACAAAAATCATGACCTGCATCCTTGCCCTGGAATATGGGAATCTTTCTGACACAGTAATCGCCAGCCAGAAAGCGGCTTCCCAGCCCAAGGTTCATTTAGGGGTCCGCAAGGGAGAAACGTTCCTGCTAAAGGATCTGCTTTACAGCCTGATGCTGGAATCCCACAATGATGCTGCCATGATGATCGCGGAGCACATAGGAGGGAGCCAGGAGGGGTTTGCCAGGCTGATGAACCAGAAAGCCAGGGATTTAGGCTGCACCGATACATATTTTATTACACCCAATGGCCTTGATGCCAAGGAAGAAAAGGATGGACAGGTGAAGGAACACTCCACAACGGCGGCGGACTTAGCCAGGATCATGAATTACTGCATCGGGCAGTCGCCAAAGAAAAAGGAATTTCTTGAGATCACTGGAACGAAAAGCTATTCCTTTGCCGACCTGGAAGGAAAACGATCCTTTTCCTGCAATAACCATAATACCCTTCTGGCTATGATGAACGGAGCCTTTTCAGGAAAAACAGGGTTTACGGGAGGAGCCGGATATTCCTATGTGGGAGCTGTCCAGGATGACGGAAGGGTCTATACCATTGCGCTTTTAGGCTGCGGCTGGCCGCCTCACAAGGCCTATAAATGGTCGGATGCAAGAAAGCTGTTCCAATATGGAATGGAGCGCTTCCATTACAGGAACGTATATAAGGACATCAGCTTTCCTGAGATTCCGGTAAAAGAAGGGATTCCTTCCTCCGGCCGCCTGGATGAACCGGTCACAGTATCCTGTGACATAGGAGGGGAAGAAGAGAAGAGCTTAACCCTTTTACTGGCAGAGGAGGAGGAGATCACGGTACAGACGGAGATCCCAAAGGAATTAAATGCTCCGGTGCGTAAGGGGCAGGCGGTGGGGACTGTTACTTACCGCTTAAACGGAGAGGTGATTAAAAGCTATCCGGTGTGCCTGACCCAGGGAGCAGACCGCCTGACAACATCCTGGTGCTTAAAAAACATTGTTTATAAATACCTTTCCATGCCGGGAGTTATGGGAATCCTCCCTGCTCTTTAAGATAAGCCAGCAGGAATCATGGAGAAGGGAGGAGAAATCTTGCCCTTTTCCATGGTTCCTGTTTTTTGTTGTCAGGAAATCCGGTCATGGTTTCAGATACGATTCCATTCCTCCTTATGACCCCGTGGAGAAAGGGAAAAGGGCAGAAATAAATTGTATAAAATATGGACACATGGTATAGTAAAAGTGTTTGCTATTCGAGGAAAGGAAGTCACAAAAGTATGAATATGAAAAAGATTGCCATGGTACTTGCGGGCAATACCATTTATGCCCTTGCCGTATCCCTGTTCATTCTGCCGGGGGGACTGATCACAGGCGGAACGACTGGGCTTGCCCTTGTGGCCCATCACCAGTTTGGGATCCCTGTTGCTGTTTTTGTAGGGGGTTTTAATATTTTAATGTTTGGGACAGGAGCCATGTTTTTGGGAAAGCAGTTTGCTTTTTCCACCATGATAAGTACCTTTTATTATCCCTTCATCTTGGGGGTATTTGAAAATCTCTTCGGCCAGGCGGCAATGACCGGAGACCGGATGCTTGCCACAGTTTTTTCCGGGCTTTTGATCGGCGTGGGAATTGGCATGGTGATAAGGGCCGGTGCATCCACCGGAGGAATGGATATTCCTCCTCTGATCCTCAACAAAAAATGGAATTTATCCGTATCAATGACCATGTCGGCCTTTGACTGCCTGATCCTGCTGTCACAGATGATATTTTCCAATAAGGAACAGATCCTTTACGGAATCCTGCTGGTGCTTATATATTCCATAGTTCTTGATAAGGTGCTTTTGATCGGACGCAACCAGATGCAGGTGAAAATCATAAGCGAAAAGTATGAGGAGATCAACCAGGCAATCCAGTCCCGGATGGACAGAGGAACCACCCTGCTTGCCAGCGAAGGGGGATATTTAAGAACAGCTTCCTTTACTGTTCTTACGGTAATATCAGGAAGACAGCTTTCCAGGCTCAACGAGCTGGTCATGGGGATAGACCCCAATGCATTCATGATCATCAACCAGGTCAATGAGGTGCGGGGAAGGGGATTTACCCTCCACAAAGAATATAAATAACTGGTAAAGAACAGACGAGAATCTTACGGAAAAATGACTAAGGTTTACGGTTTTTGAAACTCTATTGACTTATAATCCTGACAGGTGCTATACTGTGCCCGAACTAGAAAATGGACGCAGGGAGGAACCAGGAAAATGCTGAAAAAGAAAATCGGTTTGTTTTGTTTTGCCGCTGTTTTTGCCGTGGCGCTGACAGCCGGCTGCGGCAGGAAGGAAGCCGGGGATTTAGGCGGCTCACTTTCGGAAGCGGTAAAATCTGAGACTGCGGCCGTCAGGATGGAGAAATCCGGAATAGAAGAAAAAGCTTCTGATGAGGTTTCTGGCGAGGTTGTGACGGAAGAGGATATGGACCAGTCAGGGCCGGGAACAGAGGCCAGAGAAGAAGAGGAAAGCACCGGGCCGGGAAAAAAGGTGGAAGCCTTTGCTGAAAAGATCCAGGAAGCGGTAGGAGACCGGGATCTTCAGGCACTTGGAGATCTGCTGTTTTATCCCTGTGTTTTTACAATAGGGGATGAGGAACCCATCACCTTCAAAAGCCGGGAAGACTTACTTAAGCAGAACCAGGATATGGTGTTTGGTGATGATTTGATGATAGCAGTGGCCAATGTGGATACCGTTTCTTTAAAAATGACGGAACAAGGTGTGGTCATGGGAGAAGGAACCTCGAAAATTACTTTTCAGGAAAGATCAGACGGAAGCCTTGGGATAACGGAGATCAGGGAATAGGCAGGCACAAAGCTTATTGATAAAAAAAACCAAGGTGAATTGCTCTAAAACATGGGATTGTGATAAAATGCTAACATAAAAAAAGGGCAGGAAATGATGGATTGTAAGAAATTCATAATTTTCTGTCCTTTTTTATGTGGAAAGTACTTGAAATTTGCCTAAATTAGTTATACAATTATAATTGGCAGAAATTGGTGTTATTCTATAGGTTTTTGTTAAAAACTTAACAAAGAACTATAAAAAAATTACAAAATGGAGGATTGCAAAATGAGTAATTCAACAGAAACATCGGCAAGCGGCCGGATTCATGCCTTGCTTGATGAGAATAGTTTTGTTGAAGTTTGCGGCTATGTTACCGCAAGGAGCACAGACTTCAACATGACGGCAAAGGAAACTCCTGCTGACGGTGTTGTTACTGGCTATGGTACCATTGAAGGATGCCTTGTTTATGTGTATAGCCAGGATGCATCGGTTCTGGGCGGCTCCGTAGGTGAGATGCACGCGAGGAAGATCACAAAGCTCTACGCCATGGCGATGAAGACTGGTGCACCAGTCATCGGCCTGGTTGATTGTGCAGGCCTAAGGCTTCAGGAAGCAACCGACTCCCTTAACGGATTTGGCGAGATTTATATGAGTCAGACCCTGGCATCCGGAGTAATTCCTCAGATAACAGCAATATTTGGAACCTGTGGCGGCGGAATGGCTGTTTCCGCAGCAATGGCGGACTTCACCTTTATGGAAACAAAGGGAGGCAAGTTATTTGTCAATTCCCCCAATGCCATTGAGGGAAATCATACAGGAAAATGCAATACTGCTTCTGCGGATTACCAAAGCAGGGAAACCGGCCTGGTGGATTTCACGGGAGAAGAGAATGACATTTTAAATAAAATCAGGACTCTTATTTCCATTCTTCCTTCCAATAGTGAGGATGACATGTCTTATGATGAGAGCAATGATGATTTAAACCGTGTTTGTTCCCATCTGGCAAATTATGTGGGGGATACGGCAATCGCATTGGCTCAGATTTCCGATAATCAGTTCTTTATGGAGACCAGGAAGGAATATGCGGCTTCCATGGTAACCGGCTTTATCCGTTTAAATGGCATGACAGTGGGCTGTGTTGCAAACAGAACGGAATCTTATAATGAAAGCGGCCTTAAAACAGCGGAATACGATGCCTTATTAAGCGGGCAGGGCTGTGAAAAAGCTGCAAGATTCATTAATTTCTGTGATGCATTCAGCATTCCTGTGCTTACCTTTGTAAATGTAAAAGGATATGAGGCGTCCAATTGCTCCGAGAAAAGGATCGCAAGGGCTGCCGCAGGGCTTACCTATGCCTTTGCCAACGCCACAGTTCCCAAAGTAACGGTCATTCTTGGGCAGGCTTTTGGAACAGCGTATCTGACCATGAACAGCAAGTCCATTGGAGCTGATGTGGTTTATGCCTGGCCGTCTGCTTCCATCGGCATGATGGAATCGTCTGAAGCGGTAAAGATTATGTATGCCGACGAGATTGCAAAGGCAGAGGATGGAAAAGCCCTTATTAACGAAAAGGCGGAAAGCTACAGGACTCTTCAGTCCAGCGCCCTTTCTGCGGCAAAGAGAGGATATGTTGATGATATCATTGATGCCGGTGAAACAAGAGCCCGTGTCATTGCGGCATTTGAGATGCTGTTCACAAAGAGAGAGGATCGTCCGGCGAAAAAACATGGCACGATTTAGAATGAGGTGACAGGTATATGAAACTGAATATGAAACGAGTAGCATTGGGACTAATTATGGCAGTCTGCCTCTTTTCATTATCTGCATGCAGCAAAGCCGATACCCCATTAAAGGAAATTGATGCCGGAATCCAGACGCAGATGGAACAGATTCCCGGTTCTTTCCTGGAACTGTATGCCGGCCTTGAGGACAGCCAGGTGGCTGAATTTAAGAAGAACATGCTGTCCCAGGATCAGTATGCTGCCTTGGCAGAGGGAGTCGATTCATGGGAGAATATAAAGGGTGAGCTTGGGGCGCTGGTATCCATCGGCGATACGGTGAAGGTAGAGGCCATTGATCATGGATACAGTGCCACAGTTGATGCAGCATTTGAAAAGAGAAACCTGGAATTTTCCGTTACAACGGATTCAAAGCTCACGAAGATCACCGGTGTGGCATTTGTTCCGGAATATACGCTAGGCGAACGGATGGAAAAGGCCGTGTTCAATACCCTGATGGGAATGGGGACCGTGTTCCTTGTACTGATTTTTATCAGCCTGCTCATCGGCTGCTTCCGGTATATCGGGAAATTTGAAGAGAAGATGAAGGGCAAGGCTCAGGAGCCTGCTGTCCAGTCAATTCCTGGGTCTTTGGCCCCTGTTGCAGAAGAGAAAGTTGCAGAAGAGGCAGAAGAACTTGTGGATAACTTAGAGCTGGTAGCAGTGATCACCGCGGCCATTGCAGCATCTACAAATAGTTCGCCAAATGGCCTTGTAGTCCGTTCCATCAAACGTGCGCCGGCCAGTAAATGGAAAAAAGCTTAATCAATCAGGAGGAAGATCATCATGAAGAATTATACAATTACCGTTAACGGAAATGTTTATGAAGTAACCGTAGAAGAAGGCCCCTCCACAGGCGTACCGGCAGCGGCTAAAAAAGCAGCGCCTCCAGTACCTGCGGCAGCACCAGCTCCAGCAGCAGCCCCCCCAACTCCTGCAGCGGCTCCCGTAAAGGCAGCCAGCACAGGCGCAGAAGGCTCTGTAAAGGTGGTGGCTCCTATGCCGGGCAAGATCCTTGGCGTTAAGGCCAGCGCAGGCCAGGCTGTTAAGCGGGGAGATGTGCTGGTTGTGCTTGAGGCCATGAAAATGGAGAACGAAATCGTGGCACCTTCCGATGGAACAGTTGCCAGTATTAATGTAGCGGTGGGCGATTCAGTAGAAGCAGGAGCAACCTTGTCTACATTAAACTAGTACGGAAGGATCCGCTGAAATACTAATTCGGGCGGATTCCATATGGAGGGATTAACATGGGTTATATTAGTAATACATTTAACAATCTTCTTCAGCAGACCGCGTTTTTTAACCTGACCGCAGGAAATATGGTCATGATCCTTGTAGCCTTTATATTTTTATACCTGGCTATCAGGAAAGGCTTTGAGCCCCTGCTTTTGGTGCCGATTTCCTTTGGTATGCTGTTGGTCAATATCTATCCGGATATTATGAAGGAGCCAGGACCGGATGGTTCTGGAGGCGGACTGCTGATGTACTTCTTTAAACTGGATGAATGGGGCATCCTGCCTCCCCTGATCTTCATGGGCGTAGGAGCCATGACGGATTTTGGCCCTTTGATTGCCAATCCCAAAAGTTTCCTTTTGGGAGCGGCAGCCCAGTTCGGGATCTATAGCGCTTATTTTCTTGCCATTTTCATGGGCTTTAGCGATAAAGCGGCGGCTGCCATCTCCATCATCGGAGGGGCCGATGGGCCGACTTCCATATTCCTTGCAGGAAAGCTGGGAATGACTGCCCTGATGGGCCCCATTGCAGTTGCGGCTTATTCCTATATGGCGCTGGTGCCAATTATCCAGCCGCCGATCATGAAGCTCCTGACAACGGAAAAAGAAAGAAAGATCAAGATGGAGCAGCTTCGCCCCGTATCAAGGCTTGAGAGGATATTATTTCCTATCATTGTAACAACGGTGGTATGCCTGATTCTGCCTACAACGGCCCCCCTGGTGGGCATGCTGATGTTAGGAAACTTATTTAGGGAATCCGGCGTAGTGAAGCAGTTGACGGAGACTGCCGGAAACGCCATGATGTATATTGTGGTAATTCTCCTGGGAACTTCCGTAGGCGCCACTACAAGTGCGGAAGCATTCCTGAATATGAACACCATTAAGATCGTGATTCTGGGCCTGGTAGCATTTTCCATAGGAACAGCGGCAGGCGTGCTCTTTGGCAAGCTGATGTGCAAGGTTACCGGAGGCAAGGTGAATCCACTCATTGGATCTGCAGGCGTATCTGCTGTCCCCATGTCGGCCCGGGTATCCCAGAAGGTGGGCGCTGAGGCAGATCCAACCAATTTCCTGCTGATGCATGCCATGGGACCGAATGTGGCAGGCGTTATCGGTACTGCGGTTGCAGCCGGCACATTTATGGCAATATTTGGAGTTAGATAATTTGGCGTCACACCCATAGGTCTTTCGGGAATATGTTCTATTGCCAAATGATCAATGGCATGGCTGAACTATAACGATACATGGAAAGGCTTTAAGCCTTTCCGTCAATCAGATGAATGAACAATAACCAGGAGGTAAGACAATGGCAGAAATAGAAAAAAAGCCGGTTAAGATTGTGGAGACAGTTCTCCGTGACGCTCATCAGTCTTTGCTTGCTACAAGAATGACTACCGAACAGATGCTTCCCATTGTGGAGAAGATGGATCAGGTTGGTTATCATGCGGTGGAATGCTGGGGCGGCGCAACCTTTGACTCATGCCTTCGCTTTCTGAAGGAAGATCCCTGGATAAGGCTTAGAAAGCTGAGAGATGGTTTTAAGAATACTAAGCTGCAGATGCTGTTCCGGGGACAGAATATACTGGGCTATAACCATTATGCAGATGATGTGGTAGAGTATTTTGTCCAGAAATCTCTGGCAAACGGCATTGATATCATCCGCATCTTTGACTGCTTTAACGATCTTCGCAACTTACAGACCGCAGTGACTGCCTGCAACAGGGAAAAGGGTCACGCACAGGTGGCTTTATGCTACACCCTTGGAGAGGCATATACCCTGGATTACTGGAAGGACATTGCCAAAAGGATCGAGGATATGGGAGCGGATTCCATCGGCATCAAGGATATGGCGGGGCTTTTGACGCCTTATAAGGCCGACGAACTGGTGCGCGCCTTAAAAGAATCCACAAAACTTCCCATTGACATGCATACTCACTATACTTCCGGTGTTGCGTCCATGACCTATTTAAAGGGAGTGGAAGCCGGCTGTGATATTATTGATACTGCAATGTCACCCCTTGCACTGGGAACCAGCCAGCCTGCAACGGAGGTTATGGTGGAAACTTTCCGGGGAACGCCTTATGACACGGGCTTTGACCAGAACCTTCTGGCAGAGATCTGCGCATACTTCCAGCCTGTCCGGGAAGAAGCTTTAAAGAGCGGACGCTTAAATCCCAAGGTATTGGGCGTGGACATCAAGACCCTTCAGTACCAGGTACCCGGCGGAATGCTCTCCAATCTGGTCAGCCAGCTAAAGGAAGCAGGCCAGGAAGACAGATATATGGAGGTCCTTCAGGAGATCCCCAAAGTAAGAAAAGAGTTCGGAGAACCGCCGCTTGTTACCCCATCCTCCCAGATCGTTGGTACTCAGGCAGTGATGAATGTCATAAGCGGAGAACGCTATAAAATCGTGACAAAAGAGACTAAGAAGATATTTTTAGGCGAATTCGGACAGACGGTAAAGCCCTTTGACCCTGATGTGCAGAAAAAGATCATCGGCGATGAGACTCCAATCACCTGCCGTCCGGCGGATTTAATTGCTCCCCAGCTAGAGCGGTTTGAAAAGGAATGCGCCCAGTGGAAACAGCAGGATGAGGATGTATTATCCTACGCCCTGTTCCCAAGCGTTGCAAAAGAGTTCTTTGAGTACCGCGCTGCCCAGCAGACCGGCGTGGACCCTTCCATGGCAGATAAGGAAAACAAGGCTTATCCTGTATAGTTTTCATTGAAAGACCTCCCAAGTTTGGGAGGTCTTTTTTCAATTCTTTTCCTGAATGTCCCTTTCCTAACTTTAAAGATTTTCTTACAAATATTTCCATTTGTCTGAACTTTAGCTGATTTGGTTGACACATGGTATCATTTGTCATTATAATAAATAAATGTATAATTTACATGTAATTGGAAATTTAAAAATACAAGAGGACATATTGGGAGAGACACATGAAAAAGTATAAAAAAGCTCGTAAGATGGCCATTATTCTGGCCAGTGTCCTGGTGATGGACTCTTATACGGGAGTTATTTCGCCATACATAAATACATACGCCTATACGGAAAAGGCGGCAACTGTAAATGCGACCACACTGAATGTGAGAAGCGGCCCTGGCACGACCTATTCTGTTGTTACGAAGCTGACGAATGGGGCATCGGTAACTGTGATTGATGAAAAAAATGCTTCGGATGGAGCGCTTTGGTATCAGATCCGTGTGTCAGGTTCCGGCGGACAGGCGGTTACGGGATATGTTTCCAAAAGCTTTCTCCGGTTTCCTGTGTCCTATACCAATGATGCAGATTTTGAGTCGCGGCTCACGGCAGAAGGGTTTCCGGAAAGCTATAAGGTGAGGCTGCGGGCGCTCCATGCCCAGTATCCTAAGTGGGTATTCCGTGCCCAGCATACGAATCTGGACTGGAACACAGCCGTTAAGGAAGAAAGCCAGGCTGGAAAGACCCTGGTCCACACCAACAGCCTGTCATCCTGGAAGTCCACCGTAGACGGCGCTTACAACTGGGATACCAGCACCTGGATCGGATATGACGGAAGCACCTGGGTCACTGCTTCTTCAGATATTGTGAAATATTATATGGATCCCAGAAATTTCCTTGATGAAACCAATGTGTTCCAGTTCATGACCCATACATATGACGGCGGCAAGCATACGGCAGAAGGGTTAAAGACCATGGTAAAGGGGACCTTTCTATCCGGCGAATCTTCCGGCGGAAGCAGCACTGCACCGGGAAATACGGACAGCTCATCCGGCGGCGGCAGTGTCACAGGACCAGGGGCCGCCGTTGGGCCGGGGGCGTCTGTCAGCCCATCCACCGGGGCGGAGACGGAATCCGGTTCAGGAAAGGTCAGCCTGGAAGGACCACAGGCTTCCATAACGCCGAAAAATCTTCCCATCCTTATGGAATATGGGCCTGGAGCCAGCCTTACGGGACCATCCGCATCCAATGGATCAGGAACTGTTTCAGGCAGCAGCGCCTATGTGAACATGATCATGAATGCGGCTGCACAGTCCGGGGTGAACCCTTATGTTCTTGCGGCTATGATCATCCAGGAGCAGGGATCTTCCGGAACAGGCAAAAGTATTTCAGGAACAGAGTCTGGTTACGAAGGATACTATAATTTTTTTAATATAGAAGCATATCAGTCCGGGACCATGACTGCGGTGCAAAGAGGCTTATGGTGGGCGTCTCAATCCGGCAATTATGAAAGACCGTGGAATTCTCCTGAAAAATCAATTTTAGGCGGAGCTTTCTATTATGGTAATAACTATGTAAAAGTTGGGCAGGATACATTTTATCTGAAGAAGTTTAATGTACAGGGGTCTAATTTATATAAACACCAGTATATGACCAATGTGCAGGGAGCTGCATCAGAAGGTGCTGTTTATTCAAAAGCCTATAACAGTGATATGAAGCAGACAGAGCTTGAATTTAAGATCCCTGTTTATAACAACATGCCTGAAAACCCAAGCAGTCAGCCTACGGGCGACGGAAACCCCAACAATAAGCTGTCAGGCTTAAGCGTGGAAGGATTTGCAATGACTCCCACATTCAGCCGTGATACCTTAGAATACAACCTGATTGTGGATCCCGGAGTATCAAACATTAACGTGTATGGGACACCCCTCAGTTCCCTGGCTTCCGTCAACGGAACCGGGACGATTACGCTTTCAAGTGGCAATAATGATATAAAGGTGGCGGTTACCGCCCAAAACGGCAGCGTAAGGGAATACGTCCTCCGTGTAGTGCGCCAGAGCAACGGCCCGACTTATTCCTCAGGCGTGGGCGCGACTCCCGGCGGCAATGCCTCTTCCGGACAAGGCAGCAGCAGTTCAGGCGGCAATGCCACTTCAGGACCAGGCAGCAGCAGCGGACCAGGAGTATCCAAGCCTTCCGGCACGGACAATGCAGGGACACCGGGAGGAAGCAATGTGACCATAGCTCCCAATGGCTCCGCCAACATTTCCGTGCAGACTTCTACAGGAGTCATATCCCAGGGGCCTGGCAGCGACATCAAGGTGACGGAAGCTGCATCAGGCAGCCCACAGCAGACACAGGCTTCTTCTGCCGCCGGCCAGTCATCGGCCTATGCAAAAGGTGATATCAATGGAGACGGAAAGATAAACAGCCTGGATACCCTGAAGCTTCAGCGCTACTTACTGGGCCTGGAAACCATTCCGGAGAAGGGTATGGTGGCAGCCGACTTTAATGGAGACGGCAAAGTGAATTCACAGGACCTTCTGCTTTTGCAGAAAAAAATCCTCGGACTTTAATTTGCGCAGGCAATGAGCCCAACGAATATGCTTGCATATTCATTTGATGAATCCCGCGGCAACTAAGAAAAACCCGCAAATTGTGTTTTTCTTGGTTGCCCAACAAAAATAGGAGACAATATGAATAGGAAACTGAAAAAACTGACGGCCGGTTTAATGCTGGCCTGTGTGATCGCTATAGCAGGTCCGGCCGGGCGGCTGGTATCCTGGGCAGCAGATGCCAAGATCGCGTTTTCCGACCCATCGGTTATGGTGGGGAACGAAGTGACGGTAAGCATGAAAGTGACCAGTGAAAGCGCCCTGGGTACAGCGGAAATCATGCTGGCTTATGATCCCAATGTTTTGGAGTTTGTCAGCGGAACCAATGCAAATGGCGGTGCAGGGGCGATTAAGGTTTTGGGGACCATGGATTCAGCCGATCAAAAAGCCTTTAGCTTTACCCTGAAATTTAAGGCCCTGCAGGCAGGAAATACCCAGATCAGCGTGACCTCCCAGGAAATCTATGATGTGGACTCCCAGGCTCTTTCTTTAGGCAAGCAGGGAAGCTCGTCGGTAAAGGTCACATCACCTGCCACATATTCAAAGGATGCAACCCTGAAATCATTAAAAATTTCCCCAGGGACCTTAACTCCCGGTTTTTCCCCAACGGTTGACAGCTATTCGGCGGAGGTCGATGCAAATACAACGGATCTGGTGGTAAATGCGGTGGCAGCCAATGCGGGAGCCCATGTAAGCCTTCAGGGTGATAAGGGCTTAAAGGCCGGAGAAAACCAGGTGGTTGTGAAGGTAACCGCTGAGGATGGGCAGACAGTTAAGAATTATACCATTCAGGTGAAAAAAGCAGAGGGAGGAGAAACAACTCCTGCCACAGGAGGCAGTGTGGAAACCTCTGAAGCTGAATTCGGAACCGCAATGGTGACTATTAACGGAACCGAATACAGCATTGCTTCCTCCTTTGATGAAGCAGCCCTTCCGGAGGGCTTTGAGGCTGGGACTTATTCCTATAGGGGAACAGAAGTCATGTCCGGAAAAGGACTGGAAAAAGACCTCCTTCTGCTTTATTTAAAGGATTCAGGAGGAAACGGCGGATTCTATATTTATAACGAAGGTTCGGATTCCTGGTCCCAGTTTGTACAGGTGGAGACCATTGCAAAGGCCATTGTCATCATCCCTCTTGACGGAGATGCGGCGGTGCCGGAAGGCTTCCGTGAACGCCAGGCCGATATTGATGGCGCACGCGTTACCGGCTGGGTGGAAAACTCAGAGGCTGAGCCACAGTATTGTCTTTTCTATGCCATGAACTGGAACGGAGAAAAGCATTTCTACCGCTATGATCTTACGGAAAAGACCATTCAAAGATATTATGCTTCCGGAGTTTCCAATGATGAATATGTGAAAATGGCCAACACGTACAATGAACTGACCAAGGATTACCGCATGCAGTTCTATCTTCTCATTGCAGTGAGCGTCATGGCCCTTGGCCTGCTGGTGGTTGTGATCGTCCTTGTAAGAAAAGGAAGCAGATCCGGTCCTGACCGGCCTGGCAAGGACAGTTTGAGAAAAGGAAAGGAACAGAAAACGGCTGATGACAGGCTGTGGGCTGAGCCGGAGGAAGAAATCCCTGCAAGCAGGATCAAAAGATATACCAGGGAAGAGTTTGACAAAGAGAATTTAAAGGCCGAAGATTCCAGAGGCGAAAGCTCCAGAGGTGAAAGCTCCGGATCAGAAAGTTCCAGATCCAAAATAAGGCCGGAATACCAGGAAGAATTCATGGACGAGCCTGATGATAGGGAGGCTGGGGAACAGGAAGCCCTGGAAGAGGATGATTTTATCCTGGAGGCCAGTCTGGAAGACCTGGAACGGGATCTGGCGTTTTCCGGAGAAAGGCATCCTGTAAAGCCCAAAGGAAAGGGAGGCACAAGACCGGAAAGTAAGGAACCGAAACGCTTTAAGGAAGTGGAAGAGCCTGCAGAGGACGAGGACGACTTTGAGTTTCTGGATCTGGATGATTAAGGAATTGTAAATAACTGGATTATTAATAATCCAATGATAATAATTATATTACAGACAATTGAAATGACAGTAACGAAAGCACCTGAATGAAGGTGCTTTCGTTATAAGCTTTTGTTATAAGAGGTTGATGATTCCTTTCCATATGTAATCTTCCGGTCCTTTTTACGATGCATAGGGGATTCCGGGATTGCTGCCCCAGTACATAAAAAATTAAATATATAATTTCTGCAGTTTGACCATATAATGACCACCAGGACAGAGCGCAGTTGGCCTTTAAAAGGGGAATGATACCAATCCATATTTTATGTTGAAAAGGGCGGCAGTTTGTGCTAATATGTGTATAACAGATATAACGAAAGATGGTGAAAATATGTTCTTGCAAATAGATTTTAACAGTGATGAAGCGATCTACATCCAGCTTCGGAACCAGATAATCGTAGGAATCGCCACTGAAAGTATAAGAGAAGGAGACCCCCTGCCTTCCGTGCGCCAGATGGCCGACAACATAGGTATTAATATGCATACGGTAAATAAAGCGTACTCTGTGCTGAAACAGGAAGGGTTTGTTAAGTTGGACCGTCGCAAGGGGGCCGTTGTGTCCCTGGACGTGGATAAAATCCAGGTCCTTGACGAAATGCGTAGAGATTTAGGCGTTGTGCTTGCCAGAGGAGTCTGTAAAAATGTGTCATGTGAAGAGGTCCACCAATTGGTTGACGAAATATTCCAGTCATTTTTAAAGAGTCAGAGGGAAGAGTGATTTACTGGATTGGAGGTTCATTATGTTATGTGAAAAATGTAAGATTCGCGAAGCAAATATACAATATACAGAAGTTGTGAATGGCATAAAGAAGGAGCACCATTTTTGCGCCCAGTGTGCAAAGGAGATGGATTTTGGTGTGTATGCAGCTATTTTTGACGGGGAATTTCCCTTAGGAAAGCTGCTTTCCGGTCTTTTGGGAATTGAGGACAGGTCTCAGGGGCCGGATAAGCTCCATCAGATCACCTGTCCGACCTGCGGGACCAGCTATGATGAGTTTGTAAGAGACAGCAGGTTTGGCTGCGCCGACTGCTACAGCGTTTTCGGCCCTCTCATGGAGGACAGTTTAAAGCAGCTTCATGGAAACCTGATCCACACAGGAAAAACGCCGGTTTACCAGAAATTGGACTACATGCCGTCAGGTCTGGGAACCGGAGAAAACTCCGGCCTGGAGAACGATCCCGGTGCAGGTATACCATTTTCTCCCAATAGCATGGGCAATCATGAGGAAATCTTTCAGTGGGATGCCAGGTTAAAAGAGGCTCTGCGCTTTGAAGACTATGAAATGGCAGCCGTATGCCGCGACAAGATAAGAGAGCTGAAGAAAGGAAATGAGACAAATGCTTAGATGGTTTGAACAGAAAGATACTGGTCGGCCTGGAGTTATAAGCAGCCGGATCCGCCTGGTCAGGAACTGGCAGGATTACCGGTTTCCTTCAGCCTTAGATGAAAAGGAAAGTGGGGAATTAGTCCGCAGGCTGGAGTTTGGCCTCAAGGATTTAGGCAAGGAAGAAGGCAGGCATTATGAATTTGCCATGCTTGGGGAGATGGAAGAGCTGGACCGGACGGCCCTTAGAGAGCGGCGGGTCTTGAATTCGGCAACCGTTTCCAATAAAAAACCTGGGGGCATCCTTATCTCCGAGAATGAAGACACTGGCATCGTGTTTAACTGCGATGACCACATAAGGATCCAGCTTCTCCAGAGGGGGCTTCATTTAGAAGAGCTTTGGGAAAGGGCCAACAGGATCGATGATTACATCAACGAACGGTTTGCATATGCGTTTGATGACCGTTATGGATATCTTACCTCTTTTCCCACCAACGTGGGGACCGGCTTAAGGGCCTCGGTGGTGGTCCACCTTCCCATGCTGTCCCAGGGAAAGAAGTTCCAGGGCCTTATCAGTGATATGGGCCGCTTCGGGGCATCTGTCCGGGGTGTTTATGGGGAAAGGGATGAGAACTTTGGTTCCCTTTATGAGATATCAAACCAGAAAACTCTGGGACAGACGGAGCGGGAGATCATAGATACGGTTTCTAAGGCAGCGATTCAGCTTACCAACCAGGAGCTTCAGGTGAGGAAGCTTTCTCTCCAGAGACACCGGGAGGAGAGAGAGGATGAAGTTTACAAATCCTACGGGGTATTAAAATATTCCAGAAGGCTGACTTCCAGGGATGCCATGATTTTCTTATCCCAGATCATGGCGGGACTGGCAGACGGCCTGATTCATACAGAGGAGAACTTTTCCGTCTACCGTCTGATGCTTGGAATCCAGCCTGCGAATCTGCAGAAGATTTCAGACCGTCCCTTAAGCAAGGAGGAGCTGGATGGAGCCAGGGCGGAATTCATCGGCCGGGAATTGCCGGAGCTATAAGAAAGACGCCTTTGTGAGTTCTTTATAGCTCTCGCGGCAGTCGCCGGGTGAACATATAGGCATGTTCATCCGGCTGGTTGCCCGCGTAAATTAAAATGACAGGAGGATTGCATTTATGATAGACAGATTTACGACAAAGGCCAGAACGGCTGTTAATCTGGCCGTGCAGGCGGCGGAACGTCTTGGCCACGGCTATGTGGGAACAGAACACCTGTTAATCGGGCTTTTAGAAGAGGGCAGCGGAGTAGCAGCCAGGGTTCTGGAAGAGAACGGGGTAAAGGAGGATAAAGTTTTAAACCTGATCAGCCAGTTGATCGCCCCGGACCAGGCGGTTCACCTTAAAGAGGATGGAGGATACACTCCCGGCGCCAGAAGGGTTTTGGAGAACAGCTACCGGGAAGCCGTGCGGTTTAAGGCAAACTTAATCGGTACGGAGCACTTGCTTATTTCCATAATCCGCGACAACGATTGTGTTGCCTCCAGGCTTTTAAATACCATAGGAATCAGCATCCAGAAGCTTTATATCGACGTGCTGTCAGCCATGGGCGAAGATGCTCCCGCAAATAAAGAGGAGCTTATGAAATCGCCAAAAGCAAAGGGAAGCACTCCTACTCTTGACAGCTACAGCAGGGATTTAACGGAGCTTGCTGTACAGGGAAAACTTGACCCGGTCATTGGAAGGGAATCGGAGATCAAGCGCCTGATCCAGATCCTCAGCCGGAGGACCAAGAATAATCCATGTTTAATCGGAGAGCCTGGAGTGGGCAAGACCGCAGTTGTGGAAGGTTTAGCACAGATGATAACAGGAGGCGATGTGCCTGAAACCATTGCCGGAAAAAGGCTCCTGACTTTGGATTTATCCGGCATGGTGGCCGGTTCCAAATACAGAGGAGAATTTGAAGAGAGAATTAAGAAGGTGATCGCCGAGGTGATCGACGATGGGGAAGTCCTGTTGTTCATTGACGAGATCCATACGATTATCGGCGCAGGAGGAGCGGAAGGTGCCATTGATGCCTCCAACATTTTAAAACCTTCCCTGGCAAGAGGGGAACTGCAGCTCATCGGTGCAACAACTATTCAAGAGTACCGGAAATATATTGAGAAGGATTCTGCCCTGGAACGGCGTTTCCAGCCGGTTACGGTAGAGGAGCCTTCTGAAGAGGCTGCCATCGGCATATTAAGGGGTCTTAAGGGACGGTATGAGGACCACCATAGGGTGACCATTACGGATGATGCCTTAAAGGCCGCGGTAAAGCTGGCTTCACGGTATATCAATGACCGTTTTCTTCCGGATAAGGCCATTGACGTCATTGACGAGGCTTCTTCCAAGGTGCGTCTGACCACATTTGTGGAGCCGCCGGAGATCAAGGAGCTGGAAGCTGAGATTGAATTGCTGGAGGATCAGAAGGAAGCTGCTATTAAGGCTGAAGCCTATGAAAAGGCAGGGGCTATTAAGAAGAAACAGGAAAAGAAACGGGAAAAGGCGGAAAAGATCCGGGAGCGGTGGCAGAAGGAAAAAACTTTAAAGACACTCATTGTAGATGAGGGAGAAGTGGCTGATGTGGTATCAACCTGGACCAAAATCCCCGTAAGAAAGCTGGAAGAAGGAGAGAGCGAACGCCTCCGCAATCTTGAGGGAATCCTTCATGAAAGGGTGATCGGCCAGGAAGAAGCGGTCACCGCTGTGTCAAAGGCCATACGGCGGGGAAGGGTAGGCCTTAAGGACCCCAAACGCCCCATTGGTTCCTTCCTGTTCTTAGGTCCTACCGGTGTTGGCAAGACCGAGCTGTCCAAGACTCTTTCCGAGGCCATGTTTGGAACGGAAAATGCGTTGATCCGGGTAGACATGTCGGAATATATGGAAAAGCACAGCGTTTCCAAGATAATCGGATCGCCTCCAGGATACGTAGGGTATGACGAAGGCGGACAGCTTAGTGAGAAGGTCCGCAGGAATCCATATTCCGTGATTTTATTTGATGAGATCGAGAAGGCCCATCCCGATGTGTTCAATATCCTGCTTCAGGTGTTGGATGACGGCCATATTACAGATGCTCAGGGCCGGAAAATAGATTTTAAGAATACCATCATCATTATGACCTCCAATGCCGGAGCGGAGAGCATCATATCTCCCAAACGTCTGGGCTTTGGCGCGGTTGCAGATGAAAAGGCTGATTATAAGATCATGAAGGAACGGGTAATGGAGGAAGTTAAGCGTCTGTTCAAGCCTGAATTTATTAACAGGATCGATGAGATCATCGTATTCCATCCGTTAAATAAGATCCACATGAAGGATATTGTGACGATCATGATGAAGGATATCATGAAACGGACATCAGAACAGATGAGCATTACCCTGGATATCGGAGAAGATGCCAAGGAATACCTGATCAATAAGGGCTATGATCAGAAGTACGGCGCAAGGCCCCTAAGGCGTACCATTCAGAATTGCCTTGAGGATAAACTGGCGGAAGAGATCTTAAATGGAACAATAAAAACAGGGGATGAAGTCGTTGTAACCGCAGGTGCGGAGGAACTAAAATTTTCTATCAGGGAGCTGGTAAAATAGCTAGCCATTTCATATCAATTCGTGTATAATAGCTACAAGCGAAATCATCTGTTCATCGCTAAAAGGGATAAGTAAACAAAATACTAGGAGGGCAAACCAATGCCGGTAATTGAAGAATTAATCCGCACAGAGCAAGATGGGACCATCAGTTTTGGTAATCACAAATTAAAGACAAAGTCAAAATTGCAGGATTTTGAGCACGACGGTGATTTATATAAAGTAAAGACCTTTTATGAAATAACCAAGCTGGAACGCAACGGTATGTTCGTATATGAATCTGTGCCGGGAACTACCGCCATGAAATTCGCCGTATCTGATGATGGAGTGAAGTTCCAGGTAGAAGGCGACAAGGATGCCCAACTGACCATTCAGTTGGCAGAGGATACTGAATATGAGGTATATGTGGATGAGACTGCTGTTGGAGGCATGAGAACCAACATGAGCGGAAAGCTGTCCATCAGCGTGGAACTGAATGAAGGAACACCTGTAGCAGTGAAGATCAAGCGAAGATAACAGGATGAGAAGCTGGGTTCGGCTCTTTTATGAAGAGCCGGGCCCAGATTTTTTTGCGCGGGTAATGAGCCGGACGAATATGCGTGCATATTCAGTTGGCCAATGCCGCGGCACCTAAGAAAAACTCAGAAAGCGTGTTTTTCTTAGATCAGGAGGGAATTACTATGGCAAAAGGGAAAACAACCGCATTTTTCTGCAAGGAATGCGGATATGAATCGGCAAAGTGGCTGGGGCAGTGCCCGGGCTGTAAGGAATGGAATACATTTGTGGAAGAGCCTTCCGGAAAAAAAGAGTCAGGGGCCAAGCGGGGGATCGGTGGAAATGGGGAGAGATCTGCCGGGAATCTCATGAATGTCAAGCCGTCCCGGTTGTCTGAAATCCATTTGGATGAGCAGGACCGGATGAAAACCGGATATGAGGAGTTGGACCGTGTTCTGGGCGGGGGTGTTGTCAAAGGCTCTCTTGTACTGGTAGGCGGTGATCCCGGAATCGGGAAATCCACCCTGCTTTTGCAGGTATGCCGGAATTTAGCCGCCGACCGCAGGAAGGTGCTTTACATATCGGGGGAGGAATCCTTAAAGCAGATCAAGCTGCGGGCAAACCGGATCGGAGAAGTGAAGGGTGATTTATTATTCCTTTGTGAAACCAGTTTGGAACTGATTGAAAGCGCCATTGGGGAAGAAAAGCCCGATGTGGTGATCATCGATTCCATTCAGACCATGTTCCGGGAAGAAATCTCTTCTGCCCCTGGAAGTGTCAGCCAGGTGAGGGAATCCACCAATCTCCTGATGCAGATCGCCAAGGGGGCTGGAATCGCCATATTCATTGTGGGACATGTAACAAAAGAAGGCGTGGTGGCCGGTCCCAGAGTCTTAGAGCATATGGTTGATACGGTTTTGTATTTTGAGGGAGACAGAAGCGCTTCCTACAGGATCATACGGGGAGTGAAAAACCGCTTTGGTTCCACCAATGAGATCGGTGTTTTTGAAATGGTTGAGAGCGGGCTTTCTGAAGTGAAGAATCCGTCGGAGTATATGCTCAGCGGAAGGCCGGAGGATGCCTCTGGTGCGGTGGTGGCCTGTTCCATGGAAGGCACCAGGCCCATGCTTTTGGAGGTACAGGCCCTGGTCACTCCAACGGCCTTTGGTATGCCCAGGCGTACTGCCGCCGGTACGGATTATAACCGGGTGAATTTGCTGATGGCTGTTTTGGAAAAACGGTGCCATTATGATCTGTCTCATTTTGATGCTTATGTGAATATTACGGGCGGTTTGCGGATGAATGAGCCTGCTTTGGACCTGGCTATTATTATGGCCATTGTATCCAGCATGAAGGATAAGGCCGTTGACCCGAAAACCATTATTTTTGGGGAAGTGGGATTGGCAGGAGAGGTTCGGGCCGTGTCCATGGCGCAGCAAAGAGTGAATGAGGCGAAAAAGCTGGGATTTAATACCTGCGTGATGCCGGAGATTTCCCTGGGAAAGATGGGGAAGGTGGAAGGAATGCGGTTGATCGAGGTTGGGAATGTGAGAGAGGCGATTGGGAAGGTTATGGGGTGAAGCCATTTTTAGGGGCTTCACCCTTTTTTGTATTTCCGGGTGATAATTTTTGCGGAAATTTACACTTTCCCCCTATGGGAGTTCAATTAAATGACGGATGCTGAATCCACAATACAAAGTGTATGATTGTGGAGCCATAGATAATTAGCAGGATATTTGGAACTTATGGTCTTTTTCTTAAAATTTTCATAGGCTTCCTTTTTATCTGCTCCGGTAATGAGTAATAAGATTGCTTTAGAATCGAGAAGATCTTTGATTCCCAGGGTATACCCTGAAAAAACTTTTTGACTTTTGGATAGCAGCATGGAATGGCTTTGGGTTTTGATATCCAGCTTTGTCTTATGGGTAAAGGGATTGATTTCGTCTCCCGGCTCATTTAGTCCTAAGTGTCCGTTTTTTCCGATTCCCAACACACAGCAGTCAATTCCACCATTGTCAGTAAGTAAGCTGGAGATTCTTTGGCATTCCTGCTGGGCATTTTCTTCAAGCGGATTAAATGCAATATAACGTTCATCGGGTATATTAAGTGGGTTTAAAAGGTGCTTGCGGATATAATATTCGCAGGTTGATGGATCGTCTTTTGAAAGTCCACACCATTCGTCAAGTTTGATAATCCGCATTTTGCTGGTATCGATGTGCTCAGATGTTATTCTTTGGACAAAAAGTCGGTATGCTTCTGTGGGAGAAGAACCTGTCGCAATACAAAATAGAGCATCCGGTTTTTCTTTTAGGCAGCGGACGAGAAAGTCACAGGCCTGCAGGCTCATTTCTATGTCATTCTTTACTTTTATTATTTCCATTTCCAAATCCTCCTATATATAATTATATAACAAACTTAATTATATATAATCGGTGAAAAAAAGCAAGCAAATTCATATAAATGTAAAAAAAATATAATTAATATACAATATAAAGGCGATAAAATGCTTATATATATAATAAAACACAACAAATATAAAGGGGAATATAAAATATGTTGACGAAAAAAAGAAAAGGATATATAATTAGTTAACATTATTAAAAAATAGAAAAAAGGAAAGGTGGCACAGATGGCAAAATATGAACCATCTCATTTAAAAGAGATGAATACTAAAATGGTCTTTCAGGAATTTAGAAAGAAGGATGCTTTGTTTGTGAATGAAATTGCTAAAAGTACTAGGATAAGCGTTCCGACGGTTTTGAAAATTGTAGATTTTTTAACCGAGAACAATCTGATCGAAGAGCAAATGTATGTTGGTACAAAGGTTGGAAGGAAGCCTAGTTTATTTAGATTAAATAATAAAAAGTATTTTTCTGTTGGAATTATTTATGAAGGTGATTACCTGGTTCTGGGAGTGGTAGATTTATCTGGAAATATCCTTCATTTTGTTCAGGTCCGGTGTGGACAGCATTTTGAATTATCTCTTTTTCAGAATATTGACAGACTGTTGGAGATGAGTGGAAGAAAAGTAGATGATTTAGTAGGAATCGGAATTGGGATTCCCTGCATTTACAATGAAGAAACAAGAGAGATTACGGCTCCGCTGATTAATATTCATGAACCTAAGTATTTTGGTGACACCATAGACCGTATATCGGAAAAATATGACGCAAAGGTCATTATAGACAATGACTTAAATATACAGGCTTTTGGTGAATATACATCCTACAGGCAGGAGATGAAGAAAGATTTGATTTTTATCTCTTTGGGAACAGGACTTGGTGCCGGAGTTATTATTGATGGAAAAGCAAGGAAAGGAAATTATAATATATGCGGCGAAATTGGATACATGATGTTTGAATATTCCGAAGACAAAACCAGCTCCGGGTGGCTGGAGGAGAAGATAAATTTGAAAGCACTAAAAGAAAAATTTGGTGTTTCAGAGGAATTCTGCGAATCCGAAAGCAGAACAAAAGCAATTGAATATGTATCAAGGTATCTTGCACTGATCGTGAATAACTTGATTTTTTGCTACGATGTTTCCAATATTGTACTGGATGGGTATGTGATTGATATGTTTGGGCAGGAAATTATTGAAGAAACTCAGAAGAAACTTAACAAGATCTGTTTTAAGCCTGTTGAGATCAAGAGAAAAAATATTGTTTCTCCAGGGATAACAGGCGGTGCATTGTTAGCAAGCAATGCATGGTTGGATGAGATTTTTAAATAAAGTTTAAGAGACGAAAGGAGGCCCCTTATTTTGCTTGATAAAATCAGGAAACTGGACACAAATTATAATATCTTACTGGGGTTTGACGGATTTATTGATAAAATATTAAAGCCAACTAAGATGAAATATGGAAGTACAGTTGTACCGTTTCAGACTATGAAAGAGTTTTCCGGTTATCTTCTGGAAAAGAGTGGTAAAAGCTGCAGCGTAGATATGGAAACAATCCAGGAGAAAATCGGAGGTAATATGCCCATAGTAGCAAATGCGCTGGCAAATCTGGGGTGCCGGACGGTTTGTGTTGGGGCCATGGGATTTCCGGAAATCACTCCGGAATTTCGGGACTTAAATCCTAACTGCATTCTACATTCGGTTTCTGAACCGGGCTTCTGCAGCTCTTTGGAATTTGAGGATGGGAAACTGATGCTGGCGACAAATACATATCTTGACAGACTTGATTATGATGTATTGATTTCACGAATACCGGAGGAGACCTTAATCCAGTGTTTTGATCAATGCGATGCAGCAGCATTCTTAAACTGGGGAGAACTCATTCACAGCAATGATATATGGGGGAAAATTTTACACAATATTATTCCTAAGTGTACATTTTCCAAGAAAAAAAATATGCTTGTGGATTTTTCGGATTTTTCGAAGCGCCAAAGAGAAGAAGTGCTGCAGATGCTGGAGCTTCTAGCAGGCTATTCCCAATATTTTGATATTATAATAAGTTTGAATGAAAACGAATTCACTTTATTTTTTGAAAAACTGAATTTAGACAACCACCAGGGGATATTCGATGAGAACATCATAGCATTATCGAAATGGTTTGCCTGTAAATATTTTGTGGTTCATCTTTTGGAGTCTTCTAAATATGTAGAGGATGGCCGGGTGCAGACAATAAAAAAGGAAGTAATTAAGGAACCTAAAATCATAACGGGAGGAGGGGACAATTTTAATGCTGGTTTATTGCTTGGGCTGCTGATGGGGGTCAATGTAGATGATTCCATTCGGATGGGTTCCGGACTGTCCTGTCTGTATGTCGGGGATGGGAAAGAGATCAGTTTTGAAAAACTTGCAGATTATATGTTTGGTTATGCTCAGAAAGAGGAGGTTTAAAATGAATATTAAAAAATTAAAAATCGCTATTATTGGAGCAGGCAGTGTTTCTTTCTGCCCAACAACAGTTTCAGACATTTTACGGAATCCATCTATTAAGACTGCAGATCTGGAAATTGCATTAATGGATATCAATCAGGAGGCGCTTGATATAAGCAGCGGATTCTGTCAGAGATTAAAAGAAAAATGTAAGAACGATACAAAAATAATAGCAACCCTGGATCTTAGGGAAGCGCTTACCGATGCGGATTTTGTTGTTACTGCAATTGAAAAGGAACGTTATTTTTACTGGTCACAGGATTTTCATATGCCAAGAAAATATGGATTCAGACAGGTTTATGGTGAAAACGGCGGACCGGGAGGAATGTTCCATACATTGCGGAATTTAGGACCAATGCTTGATATCGCAAGACTGATGGAAGAAGTATGTCCTGACGCCTACTTATTAAACTATACAAATCCGGAAGCAAAGCTTGTTGGTATGATTTCCAAAGCCACAAAGATAAAAGTGATAGGACTGTGTCATGGAGAACAGATGGGCGTAGACCAGGTGGCTAAAATTCTTGGAGTCGGGAAAGACGAGATTGAAACCCAGGTCAGTGGGTTAAATCATTTCGGAGTGATTACCAGGATTGTTGACAAGAAAACTGGAAGAGATTTATACCCGGAGCTGAAAGAAAAAGAGCGGAGCATGGAAAAACTGGAGAAATGGGATGAGCTGGCCCTTTCCCGGGTAATTCTTCGGGTATATGGTGTATGGGTGTATCCGGGAGCAAATCATATTGGCGAATATATGGCGTGGAGCGATCAGTTTCTTGCTTCTGCCCAGATGCAGTACTTTTATGATCCCATGACAGAAATGCCGTGGAAGGATAAAAATGACAAACCCCTGGATTTTATCTATTCCATCGCTGGACGGAACTGGGAAAATGATATCTCTAAGACAGAGAAGACCGATGTATTTAAAGAAGCATTTAATGTAGATAATAAATTCACCACGAATCATGAATACGGTGTACCTATCATAGAAGCAATTGCTTATAATAAGCATCTGAGGGTAGGGGCGGTTAACGTGGTAAATGAAGGATATGTGCCAAATCTTCCCAACGGAATGGTGGTTGAGGTTCCAGCAGTCGTTGACGGGACAGGGGTTCATCCGGTTCAGACGGACCGAATACCTACAGGTATAGCAGCCATGATATCAACCCAGGGAACCATAGCAGATTTGATTTATGAGGCTTATGCCGAAAAAGACCGTAAAAAATTACTTCAGGCGATCTTGCTGGATCCCACAGTTTCAACTTACCATAACGCAGTCAGCCTGATTAATGAAATGTGGGAACTGCAAAAGGACATATTGCCAGAGATGTATTGGTAATAAGCCAAAAGAAAGGGAGGGTTTATCAATGGATCGGAAAATCAAAAGATTAACTGCAATAACTATGATGGCGGTATTTGCCATTGGGATGATGGGGTGCGGACGTAAAGGAGACATTAAGGAAGGTGACGTCAGCAATAAAAAAACAGAATTTAAGTTTATTACGGCAATGTCAGATGTGGAACGCAGTGAGATTATAAAGTCCGTCGTAGATAAATTACAGGAAAAATACCCAAATGTAGTTTTTGTCAATGAATCAGGAGAGGATTATAACAACAAAGCAAAGCGTGCCTTTGCTTCGGGAAGCGGCTATTCTCTGGTACTTACTGATGATTTAGGATTGTCTGCACTTGGGGATGCCGGTTATCTTCTGGATTTAGGCCAATATATAAAAGAAAGAGGCTGGGATGAAAAACAGCAGGAGGGTGCAACGAATTTTTATAATCAGAGGACACCGGGCAAACAGTATAGTGTGGGAATGAATTACGCACCAATCGTTGTGTATTACAATAAAGAGATTTTTAAAGAATTAAATTTAAAAGTACCAAAAACTCTTGATGAATATGAAGCCATTTTAAAAACGGCAACTGATAACGGCTACATTGGTGCAGAAAACTGTAATGCCAATGTCAATGGTTGGTATATTCAAAGCCTTGTGCAAAACAAAGCCCCCTTTGAAGATGTGCTGAAGTGGTATTACCTGGAAGATTCAAAAGAAAGTATGAAAACTGCTTTTATAGAATCGTCGGCAATCGTGAAAAGATGGTCTGATGCAGGATATTTCCGTAAGGATTATGAAGGAATTGATTATGGTGATATACCGACTCTCTTCGGACAGGGCAATACAGCCATGTCGTTAGACGGAAACTGGTTCTTATATGATTATGAAAACACCGGCTTAGATGTTGGCGTGTTCCCATTCCCGGGAGTTACAGACAGTAAAGACAGCAACTATATCATCAATCCTGTAGATGCAGCATTTGCAATAGGTAAACATGTGGATGATACACAGCTTTTGGTAGCTCTGGATTTTATTGACCAGATGCTTACGCCGGAAGTAGCTGAAATGTGGCTGTCAAAGGGCTCTATCCCTTCTTTGAAGTATGAGAATAAAGATGCTGCGGCCTCTCCGCTGACACAGGAACTGCAGGCTGCCATTGGAGATACAAAGAGCGGATTTTATCTTGATAATGTACGTCCCGGCTTTCTTGAAATATTCCAGAAAGAAATGCAGCTTTATTTGATAGGCGACCAAAGTGCGGAAGAAATGTGGAAAAGGATAGATGAATTCTGGAAGCAGGGATAAGAATTTATAATGCGGGAAAGTTGGTTGATAAGATGCTGAAATCTAAAGTGGATAAAAAAAATAAAAAAGGGTTTGGAATGATGCCTTATTTGTTTGTTCTTCCCGGGATGCTGCTGTTTTTTCTGATTGCTGTAATTCCTGTTATTCAGACGCTCTGCTTAAGCTTCACGGACTGGAATGGAGTTGTGGCATTTGATAAGATTAATTTTATTGGGGTTGATAATTACAAAACGATTTTTTCGGCACAGGAGTTTTGGATAGCGGTTAAAAACAATTTGATGTGGGCCTTGGTTTCTGTTTCGATTCCCATTGTAATTGGTCTTTTACAGGCTGCTGTGATTGTAAACAGTGACGTAAAATTCAAAAATTTATTTCAACTTCTTCTGTTTTTGCCACAGATTTTATCCAGTATGATCATGTCTATTATGTGGCTGGCAATTTATGACCCTGCAAGTGGAGTAATAAATGCAGTTTTGGGTGCGGTGGGACTTGACAGTCTCATCCGCCCATGGCTAGGAAATAAGAATACGGCCATCGCAGCACTTTTGGTCATGAACATATGGACATCCTATGGATTCAATACCATCATATATTGTACTGCCATAAGGGCGGTGGATCCGTCTATGTATGAAGCAGCCACCATAGACGGAGCCAGTCCGGTACAGTCCTTTTTCGGCATCACCATACCTTCCATCAATAAGACTACTACAACCCTGCTGTTGCTTTCCCTCATTGGAGCATTTAAGGTTTTTGATGTGGTTTTTCAGATGACAAAGGGTGGACCGGGATATTATACCTATGTTATTTCTTACTATTTATATCAAACGGCGTTTGCTTCCAATAAAATCGGATTAGGCTGCGGGATCGCTGTGATCCTGACTGTTGTTGTATTTGTCATATCCAGAGTGTTTTTACTGCTCAGAAAGGAGGACTAGATGAGAAAAGCCAAAACTGCAGGTGCCTATATATTTCTGATCATATCCTGTTTTTTTACTGTGTTCCCAATGTTTTTTATGCTGAGTCTTTCTCTCAGGACAAAAACGGATCTTATAAAAAAGGGAGTGCTTTCCATCCCGGATAAGCTGCATTTTGAAAATTACTTAAAAGCATGGGATAACGGACGTTTTTCCACTTACTATTCTAACAGCATCATTATTTCTCTCATCTCAGTCATAGGGGTGCTTGTTTTTGCAATTCTTATAGCATATGCTATGACTTATTTTGAATTTTATGGAAAAAACCTGATAAATATTTTGATTTTGATTGGTCTCATAATCCCTTTTGAGATTGTAATTATTCCATTGTTTTATAACATGAAGATAATGGGGCTTTTAGGGACAAGAGCGCCGGTGTATCTGACCCATATAGCCCTTAATATTCCTTTTTCGGTTTTTTTGCTGAAAGGGTTCATCAAAGACATTCCCATATCGTTGGTAGAATCAGCAAGAATAGATGGAGCACCTGAATTTTTGATATTACGTAAAATTGTTATCCCTATCATTATGCCAGCAGTGGTTTCTGTAATTATGCTGATCTTCATGTGGACATGGAATGACTTTATGCTGTCCAATATTATGCTGGGAGAAGATAGGATACGTACCCTGCCCTTAGGCTTAAGCTTTTTTAAGGGGAAATTCAGCAGAGATATACCGCTTACATCTGCCGCATCTACGATTATTATGATGCCGGTTCTGCTAGTGTATCTGGTGCTGCAAAAATATATGATCAAGGGCCTTACAATGGGGGCTGTTAAAGAATAGGAAAAGAGAGGACTATAATGTATGAGAGATTTGCAAAGCCTGATAGCCCGAATGTCACTGAAAGAGAAGCTTGCTGAAATCACCCAACTGTATGGAAATGAAAACAGTGAAGATGACAGTGTGTTTATGGGAATTGATTATGGGTTTGAAGCTGAAAAAGAGATGGCTGACAATATCGGCTCTGTTCTGGGAGTATCAGGGGCAAAGCTGGTAAAGGAAGCACAAAAAAGACATATGGAAAAATCAGCAAATAAGATCCCCCTTATCTTCATGCATGATGTGATCCATGGTTATAAAACAATTTTTCCATCTCCTCTTGCAATGTCTTGTACATGGCAGCCGGATCTGGTAAAAAAATCCGCTGAAATTGCGGCAAAGGAAGCTTCTGTCTCAGGGATTCATGTAACCTTTTCTCCCATGTGTGATCTGGCAAGAGATGCCAGGTGGGGGAGGGTTGTGGAGACAAGCGGAGAGGATGTTTATCTCAATGAATTATTTGCAAAGGCTTATGTAGAAGGGTACCAGGGCGAGGATATATCATCAAGGTTTAAAATAGCCTCCTGCATAAAGCATTTTGCAGCATATGGCATTGGGGAAGGAGGACGTGACTATAATACAACGGAAGCCAGCGAATATGAGCTTCGGGAGCGCCACTTTCCGGCGTATCAAGCTGCTGTAAAAGCAGGGGCCAAAATGGTTATGACTTCTTTTAATGCGTTAAATGGAGTGCCTTCATCCGGAAATAAGTGGCTTTTTCAGGATGTGCTTCGGGGCGAATGGGGATTTCAGGGAGCAGTTATTTCAGATTGTACTGCTATTATCGAAATGATTCGTCATGGATTTGCTGCCGATGAGGCAGAAGCAGCTAAAAAAGCAATGGATGCAGGAATTGATATTGAAATGGTATCAAATACATATTATCACAGTGCTCAGCGGCTGATCGAAGATGGAAAGTTAACAGAGGAGCAGATTGATGATGCTGTATACCGGGTGCTTTCCCTTAAAGAGGAGCTTGGCCTTTTTGATAATCCCTATAAAGACGCAGATGAGGATCTGGAAAAACAGTATGTTCTTTGTAAAGACCATCGAAATGTTTCCAGAGAAATCGCCCGTGATTCCATAGTGCTTTTAGAAAATGACGGGACCCTTCCCTTAAAAAAGGAAGCAAATGAAAAAATCGCATTAATCGGACCGTTTGCTGATTCCCGCCAGATATTGGATTCCTGGTCGATATATGGAGAGGAGGAGCAGTGTGCAACTCTTTGGGAAGCGCTGGCAGAGAGGATTGAAGTAAGCTGTGCCAGTGGACTGGGTATTACGGAATATAACGAAAAGAAGGCGGAAGAAGCAGTAGAACTTGCAAAAAACAGTGACCTCATTGTATTGGCGGTGGGAGAAGATCCTCTTATGAGCGGAGAGTCAAACAGCAGGATGGATATTGGGCTGCCAGGATATCAGGAAGTATTTGCAGAACGGATATTTTCCTTAGGGAAACCTGTGGTTGTGATTCTTTACAATGGGAGACCACTGGGGATTCCCCGTATAGCCCAAAAGGCGAATGCGGTATTAGAGGCATGGTTTCCGGGAACTGAAGGAAACCGTGCAGTTGCCGATATTCTCCTGGGTGAGTGCCAGCCAAGCGGCCGCTTGACAATGTCATTCCCCTATGCTGCAGGACAGTGTCCCATATATTATAACCGGTATAGCTCCGGAAGACCTGCCGAAGATGTATATCATTCTGCCCGCTTCTCTTTAAGATATGTGGATGGACCCAGTGTGCCGCTCTATCCTTTTGGGTATGGGCTGACTTATACGGCATTTGAATACGGAAAGGTTCGGCTGTCCAAGGCTATTATGAGACAGGGGGATGAGATTGCTGCAAAATGTGTTATAAAAAACACCGGTAGATGTTCTGGAACTGAGACCGTCCAGTTATATATCAGGGATGTTGCAGGAAGTCTGGTTCGTCCCATCCGGATGCTGAAGGGGTTTCAACGGATTTTCCTAAATCCGGGTGAAGAGCAGGAGGTTGGCTTTGTCATTCATGAAGATATGTTAAAGTTTCATACACTGGAGAATGGATTCACGGCTGAAAAGGGAAAGTTTCGAGTTTATATTGCAAAGGATTCTTCTGTGGAGGAATTTGCTGAATTTGAACTTATTTAGTTGGGGTGCTTTGAAAGGTATGGGGGGTGAATGGATATATTACAATCAAACCTAAATATTATCACTGTACGTGGTATGATAACTCAACTTTCACAGCTTAATCTTTCAAACAAAGCCATATACATCGTAAAAAATAGGGGCTGTTGCAAAAGCAGATAAGTAATTTGCTGGAGTAACAGCTCCGTTTTTATGTCTAAAAACAGAAAAGCAGGTTCCGAAGAACCCGCCATCCGTGGCATAATTAATTATGCAGATAACAAAAAATACTACTAAAGATACCGGGTCCATACCCTGGATTACAACATCTTTACCATGTTACTCTGCCTTGTCTTCCAGCCATGCCTTGAAAGTGGTGAATCCAGCCTCATCATTGCTGAATGCATATGGTTTCTTAGAATACTCATAATTATGTCAATCAAATGTTCTGGCATAATGTGTCTCACTTCCGACATCAATACCAACCACCAGAGTTTTTTCGTAATAGCTGCAATTTTTTCGTTCTGTGTGTTACGATTCATTTTAGACACTTCTCTGTTCAATAAGATTACTAACCGCTCAAAGTCAGTAATCTTATTTTACACTGAGGTATTTTTTTCTCAATCTTCTTTCTCGGAATTCCTTATATTTAAATTATACAGGAACCTCCTTTTTATATATAAAAAAAGAATAGAAGAGTGTTTACCCAACTATTCCCTAACCTTATTTTTATATGTAAACATAATGAGGCCGTTCTTCACTGAACAGCAAATAACGCAACCAGTCATCAAGCACGATCCCGGCCAGGCATGGAAGTAACCAGAGCACACTGAATAAAAGGCATATCTGCCCCATAATATTTCATGGAATATAACTATAATTCCATATTCCCCAGCCCAACTTGATATTAACTATATAGCCGGTAATGAATTCTAGGATAGTCACAATCACATCACCAAGAAGCATCTGCTGATATAAGGGCATTTCCCAGGGGATCAATTCATTAATCAGGCCAAGACACACAAAACACACTCCTCCCAATGCAAACATGGTCCAGTGGGAATATCCACGGAATGCCAGCTCCATGCCTATGTATATGAGTCCTCCTACAAACCAGAGGAAGACATATTTAAATAACTGCTTCATTGTTTCGCCCCTTCCTCTCTGGCCATGGCGGCAATTTTCGCCAGATATATTTTAAGGATCTCTGACTGGTGTTCCACTGGGATATCTGCGCCGTAATAAATCTCCTGCAATTCTGCCTCTGTTTTCACACTATCAATCCATGTTTTTAAGCTGTTTCCGTAAGTGATATGATAGGAGGTATGAAACATGGCCTTTTCGATTATCCAGGATATGTCAGCCGCAGGATAGAACCGGCAGGGTTGCCCATCCGCATGGTATACAATCTGCTCTGCTCCGGAAGCAAGTTGTACCTGTAAACCGAAAAGATTAAGCTGGTCATTCTGGGTCAGGCTGAAATGTTCAAAGCCCGTGGACAGCTCCACAGTTATTCCATTGCAGACAGTCTGACCACAGGCAGCATTCATTTCTGCCTTTTTCGCTTCCTTTAATTCTTCCGGGGTTTGGCCTAAGACGCTTGTTTCAATTCCGATTCCTGATATAGTGGCAAGGTGGGAGATTTGTGAACCAAAAGATTGTGTCTGCTTCTGTGAATCTTCATACTGCTTTTGAATCAGCATAAGCGTCCGATAATCTACAAAAGGATAACAAGCATAGCCATTTTGGATTTTGTTGCCCTTCTCATCTAATTTATAGAGTAGTTCTCCAGTTTTTTCATCGCGGGCATTGCTGCCGTCTTTATTAAAAAGGAACTCACATTGTGGTTCATATTTGTAGCCTTGAATACAGGCGTCGCACCAGTTTCCGAACATTTCTTCTCTTGTTTGTTCAACCTCAAATATTTCTTTAAAATAATTTGGCTCCTTATCAAGTGACAAAATCTCATACTGATCGTTAATATATATTTTCATAAATCCTCCTTTAGCTTAACCAGATACGATAGCATACACATTCGAAACGCCAAAAATGAATATAAAAATTGGTATTCATTTGAAGGGTACTCATGTCAAACGACAATGTTCGAACTCCAACATCTATAGTATATAATGCCGTACTATTTACGCCATTAAGACTAAGGTGTAATTCGCCAGGATAACTACCGTTAGAGTATAATTTAGTGCAATATAATTCAACATTCAAATACCTTCTCCCTACAGCATTGGTTGGAACTTTAACTACGACCTCATCGCTTCCTGGTAATAGTTTTTTTATGGTAAATTGACCAGCATCAAAAGAATAACTTACTGCCGCCCCCGATGAAACAGTCATTCCAGCAACATTGTTTCCTCTATAATATAAATCTTGAGCGCCAGGTACATATCCTTCCCATGTTCCAACTACACCGCCGATGTTCACGCCTTTTTTAATGTTAGAAGCCCAAAAATTTTCTATATAAGCCCTAATCCAATTCACTCCATTTAAGTAGTGACCATTCCTTACACCCATAAAGATATTGCCATCTCCCCTGTTTGCCCAGGTTGTATTCCATGCGTGATCACCGCCTGCATCTGCTCCCTGGATAGGTATACCCCCCTGAACTCCACATATGTTTACATCGCCGCGCATTTTCCATGGCTCAATACCAAGAGCTGCTGCGACCTCCGGGCGGGTCATATATACCCACGGATTCGGTTGCCCCGGTTCATCGTAATATCCCTTTGGAATGTAATAATAAAGTCCCGACCCATTTAGCCCTGCTCCTGAACCATGTACTGAGGTTCCCCGAAGTGGTATAGTTCCAGTTATTGGCTTCCCTTCTTTATCAACACCAACTTTCCCTGCCAGCATATCGGGTGGAGTGGCTGTTATCACGTCAAGATCTAATTCGCCAACGCCTATTTCATCATTCGTATCAGATCCAACATACGTTTTACCTTTTTGCACATATTTCTTTGTCACAGAAAGTTCATCAGAACCAATGCCTCCGCCTCCTGCCACATTCGTAACACCATATTTAGCCATTTTTTCTCATCACCTCAATTTCTCTGATTGTCAAAGCACTTTTTGGAAGCTTGTTTGCTTTTAAAACAAAATTTCCGGCGCCAGTATTTTCTTTTAAAACAATAAAAGCCTTTGCAGCATGGAGCATACTGTCAGAACTAAAATAGACATTCACCCTGTCATTTTCTAAAATCATGTCTGACGTGTATGTATATGTCAAATTGCCATCCCAAGCACTAATTGGTATTGAAACATTTGTTGCAATTGTAATACCAGTGAGACTTTCTATCTTTTTTGCAGAATAAGTATTCGTTGCTTTTTCTTCATTTTCTGCCGAATCGTTAATTCCAACTGTATGCTGTGCCACAGTACGGATCATATTATCTACATCATCCTTAAAAAACTTTTGCGTAGCCTTTACTCCATCTAAAAGAACATTAAATTTATCAGCATTAAATAATGATTTCAGTAAATTAGGATACTGTTCTTTTAACTCAATCATGGTATCCGTATCATTATTCAAATAAGCTTCATTATACCTATCTACAATAGGCCGAAGAGTAGAGGAAACATCCTGCATATTAGGGAAATTACATATTTCCTCCGGGAATTTGCTGCGGGGATATTCTGGATAACTCATTGTATTAACTCCTTCCTTTATTTTTACGATTGTACACATAAGAAAAGCTCTCCATAAATTTATAGAGAGTTACATTCATAGTTCCATTACCAGTAGACCAACTGAGATTTTTGATAATATACTGGCTTTTCTCATTACTATATTTCGGTGTATATTCAATTTTTGTATTAACTTCCAGCCAGGGAACAACCAGTGTTGTAAGGTTTATTGTATCCATCATGGCGGTTGTCTTATATGTCAGATACTCAGCCTGGTTAAAACAGGCTGCATCATCACTCAAAGTACTATAATCGAAAGATTGGGGAATTTCATATCCAAGGCTTGTCACTGAAAACGGACAATCTTCTGACATTTCTGCATATCTGCCGTAGCACTGGAACTGGCCTAATAGAAACAGGGCGTTTTGAGTTGGATTTAACCGTCTGTATCGGAACACATATATATGATCTTTTTTTAAGTCGCCTGCTTTTAACGGATCACCGCTGCCATCATAAATTGGAATAGCAGGAGAGAAGCTGTTTATTGTAAATTTGGGATTTGGTAAATTGCCGGCACAGACTTTAAATGCCAATTGTGTCAGATTATCTACATCTTCCCATGAATTATATATACTGAAATTAACTCTATATGTATTATCTGAATAAGCGGAAGTTTCAGCATATCTGTCATTATTATCAAGCTCCAATACCTTGCCCCATACTTCTGTAACATTATAAATTCCTGTAAATTTCATATCAGAGTTTTCATCTATAATAATACTCTGCATAATGGAATTATCCAAAATAACAGGTTCACCAAAACAAGTGGGTGATTGCCTCCATATAAAAGTTCCATCTGTATCAAAGTAAAATTCCCATGAATCATAAAGATCTCTTATTTTAGTCCAGACATCGACATAAGTGCTCCCTGTTTCAAAGGTTAAATCGTAAGGGATTGGCTTCCCAATATCTTCAACAACATAGTTTGTAATTCCTGCCTCCTTGAGAGTGGCAATAACAGAAGAACGAATATCTTCTCCGGCAGGAATCAGGAGATTTTTAATTGCGTAATCAGGAGTATTGTTGGATGAACCATATCCCCCAATTTGTCCGTTAAGCGTCCCGTCATATAAAGCCATTAAATCAGCACAGGAAAGAGACAATTTTCTTTCGGAATTTGAATGGACATACTTCATATTTACATAACAAAATACGCCTAATTGATACCAAATGATTTCTTTACTTCTTAATGACTTAACACCATAAAACACCCGAATTCTCTTATCCATCCAGATTTTTTTGTCTTTTCCTATCATAAACGAAGAGCTTAAAATAACCAGATCAAAATTATAGCTTCTTCTCTGAAGAGATTCTGAATCAATAGAAAAGCTATCATTTATGATATGCCCTTCAAGAGAATCTAATATTTTGAAATTCGGGTTTAGCAATTCGACCTTCAGGAATATTTCCTGTTTTCCCTGTTTCAATATACTTAAATCAATTTGTGTTGCCTCATGAGCCATAATAACACCTACCTGTCCAAATCTGTATCAATGAAACCGTTGTCATACATATCACCTATATCGTAAACATCTCCACATTCAACAACACTGAATTTTGTAGTCACATGCTCATCATGATCGGATTCTTCTGAAATTTCACCTGTTACACTTATCATATAGACATTACCCAAAATGTCTTTTAAGATTTTAGGGTGTCCGTCGGTGAGAAATTCATATATTTTATTCCTGTATTCCCAGGAATCTCTTGTACACCAATCCTGATCTTTTAATTCAATAAATGTGCAGGAGACATCACCAGAATAGTAATTGGCAATTCCATTTTTTATAACCACCGGCTTTTTTCTGCCCTGCAGTTCAATGATGTTTGAGTTGTGATTTAGTTTTTTAGTAAATGAGGTATCAAGTATCATTGGATATGAAATGTCTTTATCACAAAGAAAGTAGGATTCAAATTCTGATTTTACTTTATTACCGATGTAATCGCCTTCTCCACCGGAAATTACGGGAACATAGGCATATTCAACTTCTCCAAATGGTTCATAATAATCCATAAATAATATTGAAAAATCCTCATTTCTGTTGATTGGTTTTTCATAGATTGTTTTAAATTTTAAATCATGCTTTGTTTTCTTTTTTATTCTGATAAACTCCACGATGCTTTCAGAGAAATTTACATTTCCTCCGTAAAGATTATCTTGAAACAGTGCATGTAATCGAGTATCAAAATTCCACTCACTGGGGAAACTTCCGTTAAAATCAGATATTTTTATGATTGAGACAGAAGCGTATATTTCATCGAAGACAGCGTTTTTTACTGTTAATGTTTTCACATCCAGGTCATCTACAGGGGAAGAAACCAAACTGCTATTTGAACCGGAAAAACAACCGCCTATAAACATTGTAAATCACCTCCTTTATTTTTTATTCACCAATACAGCGTTTATGTCATAATTACTGCTGATACGATTAACGCATAAAGCAAAACTCTGATGAATTGCAGGTAAATTAATATATTTACTAAAATGTATATAATTAATTCCACATGAATTTACCACTAGTTCAAAACACACTTTTTCGCTGCCTGAATCAGCATATTTTCCAATTCTATAATAAATATTTCCCTCAAATGATTCACCATCTCCGAAAGTAATAATTTTGAAATTTCTGGCTGGTTCACGAAAAACAAATACTTTGGTAAAGTCACCGTTTATCTCGAAGCCTTTATTATAGGTGACATTATTATCTCTTAAATCTGCGTATTCGTGATCAATAAATATTACGTCTTTTCCCGGTAGACCAATAGCAGAAACAATGTTGCTTTTAATTTCAATGGCGCCTTGGCCTGCTTTGTTATTTAATTCAAGAGTGTTAAATATTTGAGGGGTGATATATGAAACGGTGAATAGGATAAAACCTGTATCAAGAACCATGTTATGCAGTGTTTTTCCGGTAGCTCTGATATAATACTGTTTTGCATTCTCAAGCCCTGATATTACATGTGACAAATCGGATATATCATAAATGTTACCGGATGAAGATAGCTCTGTTTTTTGGTATGTATATAATGTAACAGAAAAGCAGTCAAGAGGTTCTTGTTCTCTTTGTTCAAATTTGATATTTATTTTATATGTGGAAGATTTTATAATACTGTCATCTTCAAGTAGTACCGCCCAAAGAGTTTTGGTAAAACAGTAAAATGGAGTTCCAATGCTTTGAATATCTGATTCCTTGTTATTCACGTCAAAAACTGACAGGTAGGCAATGTAATATGTGCCGTTTATCAGACCTGAGCCAGGAGGCAGAATATAAGATTGCTTCATGGTGCTGATTGTATTGTCATAAACGGTTCTTCCGCTTTGGTTTTCTTTAATGATGCATCGTACTTTATAGATCTGATTGCCTTTCCAGGTAAATTTAATTTCTGTTCCTATAGAAGTGTCAAATGGTTCTATTGGATGTATAATTGCATACATTTGTATCCCCCTTTATTATAATCTCTCGGAATCTCTAGCCCTTATTCTATAAGGCTCTCAGGTTCCGTTTTTATTAAAACCCCCACTCTTTTCTCAATAACGCATGACATCTTCATCGAAATATGCGGCGTTACGTGCCCTTGTCTACAAGACATATTTTCGATTGGAGGCGATTTTTAATGTTACCTGTTAACTCTGGCGGTCATTCCGCCTATCAAAGTTTTGTTGTTTCTCAAATTTGTAAATATATTCTGATCCCAAATCTTTTTCTAAATCTACATGGGCAATTCTTGAACACTTCTGGCTTACTGATTTATCCTTCACGGATCTTCTGATGAAGCATAGCTATTTTGTTTTGGGGCAAAAACCTCGTCTGCCTTCCTGCATGCTCCGTTCCTATCTTTTGTTCATACCGCTCATCTTTCTATGAAAGATAATTCAAGACTTATTAACATACCTCCCAGAAATAGTGACGAGTGGAAAATCGAATTTAATGCAAGAACTTCTGCAGAGTGTTCCAATAAATGCCAGTAAATAGACTTTCTATTAGAAAACGGCAGACACTTATCAACTAAGATGTGGTACTGCTGCCTCTATCGCATCATGATGCCTGGGATCTGTCTTTTGATTCAGATCTCAAACGATTGATTTTGCACACCGCTTAATCAAGACATAATAATTGTAAACCATAGAGGCAGCTATGTATGTTTCTTATACTCATTTTTTAATCTTCCATATTTTTTATTCATTCTCGGATAATATTTACTTTTCAAGGTACACCAGGCCCGTAGGGCTGTAATAATCACTCAAGATTCCGAGGGACTATTATTTGTTCAAATAATTAATTTTAAATTTACCATGAATAGTTTATTTGTTATCCAAATATCAGTTTTAATACTTCTTGAATATAATACATTAGGCGTCTAATTACGCTGTAAATAATTTATAGGAGGGAGCTTTATGCAGCCTGGGGAATTTCAAGGAATGAATATATGCGATTGTAGTGGCACAAAAAGATGTTCATCAGATAGTTGCTTCAATCATGAAAATATTAAATGTGAACCTTGTACGTGCAAATGCTGTCGTTGTAAAGGCCCGACCGGGCCTACTGGACCTATCGGACCTACTGGATCTACCGGACCTACTGGTGCTCAGGGATCCACTGGACCTACCGGCCTTACCGGTGCTACTGGCCCTACCGGCGCAACTGGACCTATCGGCCTTACTGGTGCTACTGGGCCTACCGGAGCAACTGGACCTATCGGCCTTACTGGTGCTACTGGGCCTACCGGAGCAACTGGACCTATCGGCCTTACTGGTGCTACTGGACCTACCGGACCTATCGGTCTTACCGGTGCTACTGGTGCTACCGGGCCTACTGGGGATACCGGACTTACTGGACCTACCGGACCTACTGGACCTACCGGTCCTATCGGTCTTACCGGTGCTACTGGTGCTACCGGGCCTACTGGGGATACCGGCGCTACTGGACTTACCGGTGCTACGGGACCAACTGGACCTATCGGCCTTACCGGTGCAACTGGACCTACCGGACCTATCGGGCTTATCGGTGCTACTGGACCAACTGGACCTACCGGTCTTACCGGTGCTACTGGGCCTGCTGGAGATACCGGACCTATCGGGCTTACCGGCGCAACTGGACCTACCGGACCTATCGGGCTTACCGGTGCTACGGGACCAACTGGACCTATCGGTCTTACCGGTGCTACGGGACCTACCGGACCTATCGGGCTTACCGGTGCTACCGGGCCTACTGGAGATACCGGACCTATCGGTCTTACCGGTGCTACGGGACCTACCGGACCTATCGGGCTTACCGGTGCTACGGGACCTACCGGACCTATCGGGCTTACCGGTGCTACCGGGCCTACTGGAGATACCGGACCTATCGGGCTTACCGGTGCTACGGGACCAACTGGACCTATCGGTCTTACCGGTGCTACGGGACCAACTGGACCTATCGGTCTTACCGGTGCTACAGGACCTACCGGGCCTATTGGACTTACTGGGGATACCGGACCTACCGGCGCTACTGGACCTACAGGTACCGCTGGGTTATCAGAATATGCTTATATCTATAATTTGGATGCTCAAGTTGTTGCTTTAGAGGCAGATATACTATTTAGTACCAATGGAATTATCGTCGGTACCATCGCACATGCACCCGGAACATCCACCATCCAATTTGGTAGCGCTGGTGATTACGCCGTTTGGTTTTATGCTGCGGGTGTAGAGCCCAATCAATTTACTGTCTTTCAAAATGGAGCTCCCGTTGCTGGAGCAGTATATGGATCTGGAGCTGGTACTCAAGCGAATCCAGGGATGGTAATTATTACTGCCGCCGCATCCGATATCTTAACTATCCGAAATCATACAAGTTCTGCTGCGGTTACGCTACAAACTTTGGCCGGAGGAACACAAGTAAATGCTAATGCTTCAGTATTAATTCAAAAGTTAAGCGCTTAGGATCATACAATTCATCAGAAAGTGGATCAACCAAAGCAGATGGAACCGTCATCCAACTGCTTTGGTTAGATTAAATACCCAATATGGACCAGTCAATCCTTGTTTAAAGACAGTGGAAACATTCAGAAACACATAATATGATAGTGGAAAATAGTTATAAAAATAGCAATTTAACAGGAGTACATACAGACATACAAAACCTGACAACGAGTAAGGCTAATCAGACTGACTTGTCTAATGTATCGACTAAGGCAGATAATGCAATATACCGCTTGGGCGAAGGTCGCGTAAGCATGGGGTGGAATTATGAAACCTTATCACTCAATTTTTATGTGGATGGAGTTTTTGTTGGGAGGTTTATAAAGCCTTAATAAATGAAATTTTAGTTTTTAATATATAATACTGCAATTGTTGGATTTGCAACTTGGCTGGAACTTGTAAAATTTCTCAATCTGACCAATGTGGCTGTTAATGCGGTGATTCCAGCATTTGAGTTACCCGCTGCCTTTGGAATGTATGCTAATGGAGTATATCCAGTAACCGCTAAAGGAGTATATGGGATATCTACACTGCCATTTGCAGGCACAGTGGTATCTGCAAAACTTTGATCCCTAATTATTACCACATCTTTGTCAGCTTTATTATTTAAATTACCATTTATTTGATTAACTTGATTTTGTATAGCACCGCCAAGTTGTACATATAATTCATTCCAATCATTTCTTGGAGCGCACACCCATACCAAGTCACCAGCGTTCAACCTGCCATCGCATTTTGCCGTATACTCTACATTTTTATAAAGTATTTTATATTTCCCGGTTGATTCCTGGCTGATTACTTTTGCTCTGAATGTCTTATCGTATTTCAAAGTATTTGCCATATTTGTAAATAAGTAACTGATATCTTCCGCTATTTTTTTATATACATCTTGAAAGTTCAAATAATCACCACCTTCTTTTATTTAAAAAGAGGTTCCGTATGAGGAACCCCTTTCATAATTTATATCTTACCTGATTGCTGAAGCATGGCGCTTCTTAACCCGCCATTTAATATTCCTTCTGCCAAACAATCACTGTCATTGCACTCTTGAATATTAATATCTCCAAATTGGAAATTTTGAACAGAGGGAATTTCATTATTAAGAATAAAACCACCCAATACCTTGCCATGGTCAGGAAAATCAGGTATTACGCCATAGGCGGTTGAAAAGTTATCAAGCAGCATTTCCTGCTGTTCCGAATTAAATATGGCCTCACCCTTATGCAGGATTGATGGCAATTCGTCAGGAGCGAGAGCTTTTAAACCTAATAGTTTCAATTTGGTTTCAACCTCCTCCTTAGAATTTGTACCAACGATTCCTTTTTCAATTCCGTCTTTATATGCCCCTGGCCCGCTATCTACGTATCCCTCACTGCCTTTGCGGAATGGTGCGCCATCGTCGTCATCGTCGTCGTCATCACGGTCATAGCCATTTTTCAGATTATCTCTGACTTCTTTCAGCACACTAAGCATGGAAGATACATTGTTGGTAAGCTGCTGCCAACTGGAGGTGTACTCTGAAATAATACCGGAGTTTTTATTGTATTGTTCAAATGATTTCATTAATTCTGAAGCAGTATCTGCCAGACCTTTCTGTATGCCGTTTAATACATCGTTTGCGTTAGCGCCGGTATTATTGACAGAACCTAAATAATCATAGATGTTCTGTAAATTGCTGCTGGCAGACATTACTTGATTTAGCTGCTTCAGCAAATCATTCATTCCGTTCATTGCTTCATCGTAGGAGAGTGTACCATTTTTATAGGAAGCAATGTATTCTTCTAAGAGAGAGTAAATATTGTTTGTGGCATTGATCTGTTCTTCATATTGCTTTAGCTGGTCAGCATTGGCCTGATACATGTTTTTAAACATGTCATATATGCCAGAATCATTTCCGGAAATAACTTTATCTTTCCAGTCCTTTCCAAGGATTTCCGCTGCTTTTATTTCATTCTGTGCCTGTGTTATTTTTTCTACGATTTCAGACCACTTTTCAGATTGTTTGTTTAAATTTTCCAACTGTTCTTCGCACTTTTTGTTATAGTTTTCAAGAGCTTCATCCAGCTTATCCATCTGAGACTGGAGGTTGTATTTTTCCACGTCAAGTCGGGCATCGTGAACGGCATTTTGAGCATTCCGGATATTGTCCGCATTTGACTCGTAAACTTGCTCCCCGTTTCGGATGACGCGTTCCGTTTTTTGCGTGTTGGCAACTTGCAGGTCGTACAATGCCTGTTCTAAATTGGTCTGTAATTTAAGCTTTTCATTTTGTTTATCCAGCAAGTCCAGCTTATCCTGAATCGCTTTCTTTTGAACATTTAGTGATGTTTCATAGGCTTCTTTGGTTTCATTAATCTTTTGGATTTCATCATTAATTGCTCCGGTTACTGCACTGATTACTGTTTCATATTCATTTTTTACGCTGCTCAGTCCATCGGCAACTTTTTGTAATTCGGAAGAATAGTTGTTAATATTCTCCATTGGCATTTTTAAAAGTTCTTCGTTCCATTTATGTAAGTTCTGCACCATAGAGGACATTTCTGAGTTTACGGATTGTAATTGACTGTACAATTCGTTCCAGTTGTCGGATCCGGTTTTGTATTCGCCCATGACGTCTTCAATCAGAGATGCCTGTTTTTTATACTGATTGATAATCTCTGCACCGTTAGAAATCATTTTTTGATAATACTCACTGTCTAATTTTTTGCCGGATGCTTCGATTTCAGCCCCCCAATTAGAGATGGCAGAGTTGATATCATTATACATGGAAATAACTACGCCAAGGTTATTGATAGGCAATTGTTTTAACTGATGATTGTATTCCTCCTGCTGTTTCTTTAATTCAAAAAGAGAAACTTCTGCATCATTGATTTTATTTTTGATTTCGATATATTCCTCTGAATCTTTTGATACTTTGCCGGAAGTAAGCAGGTTATTTAGTTGGGCCCGTCTGGTTTTAAGTATTTTTTCAACGTTTTCAATTTGACTTGCTGTGTTACCAACCAAAGCTTCAAGTACAGAAGAATTTACTATTTCCCCGGCTGACCGATAGTATTCCATCTGTTTTTCAAGAAGAGAATTAGAATTTTCAAACTGCTTGTTGGTATTTTCTATAGCAATTACTTTGTTTTCATAAGGGGCAATGGTATCAGCAATATATTCTTTTTCAAAGTTAGTTTGTTTTTTGATTGCCTCCTTTAGCTTATCGTAAGCATTGATCGCTGCTTGAACCTTTTCTGTTTCTTCACCGGATAACGAGTCAATGGATATGCTGCCTGATTCGATCTTTTCCTGATATTGGGGGGGAATTCCGATAAGTGTTTCTTTATATTTGTCCTGGTATTTTTGTACGGATCCTTCATAATCAGACAACATGGTCTTGTCCAGTTCAAGTAACTGGGATAAGTAGTTTTCTTTGGACTCAGAGGGATTACCTGTGGAAACCAATGTATGCAATTCTGCCATGGTCAGGCCAGTTCTTTGTACAATGGCAAACAGTTCATCGGCTCCGGTGGTCATGTTTGCGATATCAGAAGTGAGGAGTTCCTTTGCGCGGTCAAAGTCGCTTTGAGTGATACCAAGGAAATCAATGTAAGTATTATTTGACTTTTCTTTTAATTCAGCGCGTTTATCTTCAAAAAGTTTTAGCCTGCGTTCAACGAAGTCAAATTCTTTTGTGATATTGGCTTTCTCATTTCCGGAAGTTCCCGAACCATTTGTTGACTTATTTGCTTGAGTTCCGTTCCCATAGGAAGCATTGGTAGCGGAACCTTTGCCTTTATAAATAGAAGACTCCTTTATCGCAACATCAAGCTCTTGTAGTGCATCTGTCTGAATCTTATCATATGCTTCCTTGTCGATACGTCCGCCAAGATTTCCGCCAGACTTAAGGATATAGAGATTTTTTAATGCGGTATTAGCTGTGCCTATTATTCCTACAAGAGAGAGAATGTTTTCAATATCACCACTGGTATCCAAAGCATGTCCATTAAATAACTGCTTTTCAATTGCAAGTCCGGCAAGAGCAACTTTAGCGATTTCGCTTTGAGTTGCCTCCTCAAGAATATTAGGTATTTCATCTGCCGTGGCGTTTGCAAGCGAATAACTCATTTCTGCCGTATAAGCTTTTTGTGCAGCAAGATGCTCCTGCAGTATAATAAGGCGAGACATTACAACTTCTTCAGCGTTAGTGACTCCCATATTCTCGAGCATTGTAGCTGCTAGTTTGGCATTTTCTTCGGTAAGATTATTTAATACCCCGGAGCTGTCAATCCAAGCCGTAACCAATTCATTGAAAGCTGACTGAGTAGCATTAATATCTTTTGGGGATGATGATATCGTTTCAACAAAATTTGTATAAGTATCTTTAAGATCACTAAAATTATCCTTAAATTTTTTATCATCCAGTAATACATAGTCAAAAGGGTTCTCCCCTTTTATACTATTCGAAATTTTATTAAGAGACTCAAAACCTCCGGATAATGAGTTTATTTTGGCGGTTAAATCCTGTTTTGATAGTGGAGCAAAAGCTGCTTCACCTGATTTTGCTGCAGCTTCTTGAACAATTTTTAATCGAACCAGTTCGTCGATGATCTGATTAACACTGAGATCATACTCTTTGGAAGATTCCAATAATTTGTTAAAATCAGCTCCCGCTTTATCTTGTTCCATTGACAGTAATTCTTCTCTTGTTTTACCTTGTAATGCCCTGGCATAAGTTGTAAGATTATTTTCATTAGAAGCGAAAGCATCTCTAAAGTCATATAAACGTGTATCAGCCTGATTGAATATGTCTGTCATGACACTGCCAAAGCGTTTCCAATTATCACTCGTAAGGTCAATAGAATTTTTGATTTGATTTAAATGATCTTTTGCAGATAGAATTTTTGTTTCATCACCAGAAATAAGAGCGTTGTTATAAGCTTCAACAGCACCAGCAGCTTTATTATATCCATCGGATAATTTACCGTTTGTAGCAATCTCCATCATTAGTCCGGTACTAAAGTCCTTTTCATACTTATCCAACGTCTCCATAGATTTTCTCAAGGAATCGCTTGACATATCTATAACAGTTGATATAAAAGGATCATCCTTACCAAATGACTCTTCCAAGCTTCCGATTTCCGTCATGAAATCATTAATTACAGTATTTGCCTTGGAGGCATCCGCATTTAATATAATCGAAAATGTACCAGTAGATTCATTTGGGTCTGCAGCAATACCAAAGTCTTCATAATTTTTTGCAATATCTAGAATTTTACTCCCTGATTCAGAATATGTGCCAATATCATTTCCAAGAAAATATGTCCTGCTCAAAGTCATTTTTTCCTCAGCAGTTTTAAATCCCTCTTTATGCTCATTTAAATATCTTTGAGCGGCGGCTTTATTATAGTTTTTTATTGCTTCTGTCTGATCCTTGTATGCATCAGTCACAAGATTTAAATGGCCATACTCGTCGCCATACTTATCATTCAGTTCTTGTTGAAGAGATAGAAGGTCACTCTTTATCTCTAACTGTCTTTCTTCTGTGGTGTTAGCATTTGTTAATTCGTCATACAATGCTTTGTATTTGCCAGCATAATCATTAACTGAAGAGGACACTTCCAAATATGCGTCTGCGGCGGCCGATGTCTCTTGACGAGCTTTCTCAGCAGATTGTTTGTAAAAATTCCAGGCCGCAGATCCTGCTGTAATAGCAATCCCTATTCCAAGTAAGGGGTTTGCCGCTATTGTTGCCCAAAGTCCTTTTAGTGCAGTACTGAAGCCCGAAGTTGCTATGGCGGCACCTTTTTCGGCAGTTGAAAAGGAAGTAGTCTGAACTGCTGCTTCTAATTCTGCTTTGCTTAAGCCGGAAACGGTGGCTTTAATCCCATTTGAGTTCTCTTGAAAAACGGTTCCTGCCAATATTAATTCCAACTGTGATTGATTTAGCTTATCACTTGTCAGAACACATTTTTGCATACTTAGATTTAATGAATTAAAGTAATCAGCTATATTACTACTACTATTTAAATTTTCAATTATATTTGGAAGATTTCCGAGGTCTTTAAGCTGCATTTATAAAATTTCAAGAGTATAATATATCCAATTATTACGATCAAGTAGAAAAGTATGGTCCTGATCGTTCTGAATGTGGAAAGCCGGTTGGTGAAGCCGCAAGTTCGTCCAACTTGCAAGTGGGCGATAGGATTGGCGGTACCAGAAAAAGTTTAAGTAAGCGGGGGAACGACAGGAGAGCAGGATATTTCCCGTTGAACTTTATTGTAATTCAGCCAATTTAAAGTTAATTACCAGATTAACCAAGAAAAAGGGAGTGGCTTTTTAAATTTAAACATTGAAATATAATGTAAAGTGAAACATTTATATGACATACACTTTGGAACATGCATTAACAGCACAATGAAATATGGCTTTCATGTGCTGTGAGGAGTGGTGCTCTCTGAACACTCCCTATCTTTAATGATTTTATCCCGACATTGCTTGTGCAATTGTTGCCATCGGATTATATATCATGACTATTCGCAGATAGGGCTAGCTGCTTCGTTAGTGATTATACATCTGTCGGGAATTATTTTTTATCCCTAGAAATCTCACTCCGGCGTGTGAACCGTTTGACTTATTTACCTTATTATTCGGTTTCTTCTATTAATAGAAGAGTAGTGAGCCTTACACTTTCAAGCAATTAATCCTCTTTTTATTTATAAACTTTCATCTCATGGAATTGTTTATACCGCCATTATGATATATTCTTCCCCATGATAGGCCAACTTAAATCCCTCGGATATTTAAGTGTAACTCGTGTTTCAGAGTTAACCGTAGTTTTTTACAAATGCTGCTATCCCAGCACTACCTAATAAGGTAGATACGAGACCAAATTTTTGAACTGTTCCATCTAATACGTTATTGAGGGTGGTTCCTGATTCAATGAGAATCTTTAAAAAATTTGAACTAAGAACGGTTTGTGATAATGATTGGAGTGAAACTCCGTATTGTTGTGTTTTTGCCTCTAATGAATCCATCCATCTGGACTGTTCTTCATATGCTGATCCAGATGAATTCAAAGAAACTTCAAGAGCTTTTTGCACTTGACCTGACTGGAATGCCTGAATTACGGCAGATCCTTGGATTCCTCTTTGTTTACCAAAAAGTGTTTCAAGTAAATCCTCTTGTTCCGTTTGTTTCAAAGAATTATAAACTTTTGACACACTTTCAAGAATATCATAATAATCTTTGATTTTTGATGGATCAGCTTTACTCATGATATTAACCTGTCCATTGGTTAAATTAAGAATCTGTGACTGAATTTTATTTACTGACTCAAGCCCTTCCGACTCCTCGCCAAGTTCTTCTAAGGCACTTTTCATGCCCATGATACGCAACTGGCCTACCTTTAAGGCATTACCTAATTCAGCGGCATTTTGAGTGATCTCAGCGCCCCCCGTTAATAATGCTAGAGATTTATTAATATCCGTTCCGCCAAGTGACAAAGCGGAAGCAGAATTTCTGAGTCCATCCCCCAGTGACCCTGCTGTGACGTCAAATTTATCTCCCAGTTTAGTAAAGGAGTCAACAATATTAATAGAGTCTGAGGCTGTAATATTAAACGCCTTCATTGCTGTAACCAGGTCTGATACTGCCTGGTCATCATCTATTTCACCTAAATTTGAATAAATAGAAGAAACTTCAGCAAGCTTACTTGCATCGTTCATTCCATATCCGAGTTTTGACCAGTTTGATGTCTGCCCAATCAAACTGGAAACCGAACGCCCCAATTCCTGTGCTTTGTGGTTGGCATTATCAAGAAAATCTTTATATTTTAGATCTGTTTCGTCTGTCACTTTGCGGAGTTTTGACATTGCAGAATCTACTTCAATAACACTGGAAGCCATTATTTTAAATGAATTTATTACACCCGTGACCACGTCGGATGAAAGCCCCCACTCAATAAGTTTTTTGGCACCTGCTCCAAGGATATCCATTGTACTCTTACCGGTCAATCCCAATGCATGTGCTTCAAGCTGCAAATTCCCAAACTCTTTTTCCAATTTGCTGAAACCCGCTTGATTATCGACTGCACTCAACTTTGCCAGAAGACTATCAAGAGTTGCCCCATATTCTCTCTCCACTGCAGAATTAGCTTTTCTCCAGGCAAGCACCTGATTATTTAAAGAAATCTTATCAATCTCTTTTAAAGTGTTTTTTATTTTAAATAGTTGATTGGCATAACTCTCAGCAGTATTATTTTTTATGTTAACACCAAGTTGTAATTTATATTCATTTTTTATTTCCTTCATAAGCGTGGGTAACTGTTGTTTTTTTAATTTAGTTTCATCAATAATCGTTTGTAGAATTATTGAATATTCGCTCTTCATTAAAATATTGAACTCCTTCCATATAATATTGACATAAAAATGACTACCTTTGAAGGGAAAGGGTGGTAGTGATATTTACGATTATGCCTGTTTGCTTACCTGGTTAAAATATTCTGAGGTCAATTTGGGATCAGCCGTGATCCTGGAGATGTCAGCCATAAGCTTTCTGATGTCCTCCGCACTGAATTCGTCATTGAGATTTTTCATCTGCTCGGTTAGCTTAAGCTGTTCTTCCACTAAAATGTTCTGGTCTTTCAATAACTCATTGAACTGATTCAACAAGAGGAGAGTAAGAACCTTCTTTGCTTCTTTGTATTCTATTTTTTTTACAAAATATTCCCTGATCTTATTTAACATAAATTTCGTTCTCCTTTTATCCGTATCATAAAACTTATAAGAAACTGCCTTTTAATTTCTCATTAAAATGCTTCCTTTGGCACCGCCATCATATTGTGAAAGCAACTTTTTATTTCCATAATATGATTAAAATTGGATAGTGCAATAATAAAAAGCTACTTTTGTGCGATGCTACCACGAAATACCAGGAAGCAACCCCGCCAATGCCGCTGCAATAATCCCAGCAGCAACAATCTTAATTCCCAAATCCCAGATAATATCGACTTTCTTTTTCGCTTCCGAGGCAGGCCGGTGTTCCAATATGGTTACTTTTTCTGTAAGCTGTGTCTGCCCGCATTTCATATCTCTTATATCTTCCTTAATATCAACCATGGATGTGGCAATTTTATCAACGCTGTTTACAATGGTATTAATGATTTTCTGTTCTTCCCGGATTTCTTTAATGTCTTTGTCATGTCCGTCGATCCGCTTTGAATTTGATTGAGAGCGGCTGTCTACTTCCTGTAATTTTACTGCTAAACCTGTATAAATTTCATCCATACCATATAACCCCTCCTTTCCTATATCCATCATCATTTCCACCAGAGTATCGGAACATCAAGTTTTCTCAAGCCACTGTTTAAACATCTGATGCATTCCCGTGCTCCCAAGTCCGCTTATTAAGCCGCTTAAAATAATTTTCGGGGTAAAAGCATGACTCATCCATACGGAAAGAATTACACCGGCCAATCCGCAAATCGTAGGAATATATTTATTATCCACATCTTTTATATACTGTTTTAAAATATATCCAATACAAAGACAAATGCCTAAAACAACAGGCGATGTATAATCATTTAAAAATTCCATAGCATATCCCCCTTGTACCAGTTAAAAAAGCAGCCGGTATATTTCAACCGGCTGTCTTTAAGTACCATTTGGCAAGTTTTCTTATTCGATCTTGCTCCAGGTCATCATGTTGCCTTCTGCGTCGGACATGATATCCCATGTAATTTCAAGAGTAGCCACATTGTCTGAATCCATGTTAAGGGAAACGTTTGACTGAGGCTTGCAGTTTACCAGCTTGAACTGGACAAATTCATCCACCTGATTGGTTCCTCTTAAGTTGGTATCGCCGTAGATATAGTAGCCGCCTGGGAAGGAAGCGTTATCCACGGTAAAGGACTGGGCCGGTGTGTCCACCAGGTAGTAGCAGGCAACATATCCGTCATCAGCAAATGTATTGGTGTTAAGGGTGAGGACTTTTCCGTTGATGGAATAATTGTTTTCAGCGGCAGCATCACCGACTGTCTGCTCTGCAATATTTGTGATCTTATCCTCCGGATCCACCTTATATACTGTTAAGGAACCGGTTTTTGGGGTGCCCACCAAGGTGGCGGTACCGTTGGTTACTTTTAAAACTTCCCTCTTGGCAAATGGAATCTCTCCGTTTGAAATCTCTGTGCCAAAGAGCAGTGCAAGAACTGACATATCAAAGATTTCCAGTGTGGTTTTAAACGTACCTTCCCTGGACTTGTCCCAGCGGACTGCCTTTGTGGTCTTGTTGTAAGCAAATACTGATTCGCTGGTAAATTCCATGGAAGAGGTTTTTGCATAATTACAATAAAGCTTCAGCTTGTTGTCCAGAGAACTAAAAATCTGTAAATTAGCGCAATCTTTTAAACCATATAACATATTAAATACCTTTTTTAACCTTTCTGTTTTGTTTTATTATAAAAAATGATCCGCGATTATTCACGGATCATTAATTGCGGATACCAATGGTTGTCCCCTGAAATTGATTTTCCGTCTCCGGAAACAAGACATATTTTCAAGTTATCATCGTAGGATTTCATACTGAGAATTGCTTTGTAACAATTCATAATTCTCCACAGGGTCCAATTCATGATTTCTGATATTTGAATATGATATTTTCCTGCAAATTCGCAGATATTAATGATGTCGAACAGGTGTAATTCGTTTTTTTTGTTATGACGTTTTCTGCCTTCCTGCATCTTTTCCCAAATATCTTTTTGCCGGTCAGACATATTTTCCGGCGTTTTTTCAACTTCAACTTTTTTATTGGCATTGATCTTAAGGACGATATCTGCTAATTCATCGAAGTTGTTTTTATCTATAATAAATGAATGTTTACCTGTTGTTTCTTCAAATACCAGTTCCAGATATTTGTCATGCAGTAAGATATCCTTTGGATTTGCTAAAATTGCTAGAGAATATACCAAACAAGATGCAAACTCTTTGTTTTTTATAAGTACGTCTTCCAATAAATTCAGAGGATCGTTTCCTTCAGACCCCTTAAAACAATCCGTGGTGAGAGTGTAGGGCATCATGATTTGGTTGTATGTGTTTACACCGATCTCTTTTATTTCCCTCAGCGTTGGCTGATGAATTTTAATATCTTTGAATGGAATGTCATCTCCTGTGATCAGGTCCAGATAAATATCATGATTCATTGTTCAGAAACCTTGTTTTTCCTTTCTTCCAGTATTTTCAGATAGGGAGGCGGGCGCCCGTACCGGTACATATTCTCTATCCATGTTAGGAAAATTACAGTTTCCAAATGTGGCTTCAAAAAATCCAGTAAATACAAGGGGTTCCGGAGATTTTTTGAATTTTCTATTTTTCGATTTTTTTGATTCTGTTATCCAGATCCCATCGGCTTTTGTTATTAGAGGTATGGGTTTTTGAACAAAGGATACAGTATTTTTTGCTGTTGCTGGTTTTCCTGGTCAGTATTTTGCAGTCAGCGCATTTAATGTAGGATTCCCCCTTATACGCCCTCCACTGGTAACCAAGCTTCCTGAAATCGCTGATAAATAATTGATTGGCGCTGTCATCATCAACAAATAAGGCCCGAATGCTTAAATTGTCCACCTTTTCCGCATACTCAATAAGTTCAAGCTCCCTTAATTGATGAAACCGGATCCCCTTATCAAAGGCAGTGGTAGTAATACAGGCCAGTTTGTATATTTCGCTGTCTTCATGATTGACCCAGCTATTATTATTGGGATTTCTGAAGTTTCTGAATTTTGCAAGGCACAGAAGAGTAAAAGCCAGCCTTTCCAGTACTTTGCTGCAAAGCTTCTCAATGGTTTTTATTTCATTTTCCGTAATCCATATCCCCGGACACTGGCATAAGGGATATTTTTCTGCTCTATTTGCATATGTTTCTATGTATGAGGTCCAGTCAACGGGATTGTATCTGGGATAGTGCTTCTCCATAAAGGCATTCAGTTCGTTTATGATCCGCTGTTTCCCGTAATCCAGCTCATAATGACAGTATCTGGATAATATGCTTAAGAACGTATGGTATTGATTGGCTTCAATTTTTCCCGAAGCAAGTATGCTTTCTACATATTCTTTTTCATTTAAAATTATAATAACTCCTCATCCTCTCTATATCTCTTTTTACACATTACAAATTCCTCACCGGAAAACTCAAATTCTCCATGTTCATCAACTCTCACAGGATAGTTGATGATAAAGCTGTTATTTTTAAGAAGGTTTTCTATGATTGTCCCTCCGCACATATCCCATGCAAACTTCTTGGATTTTGGATTTGAATAACACATATCAATGATGATATCGCATAATTCCTTTTGATCCGGACATATTTTTTCACAAAGCTGTTTAAATTCCAGCAGTAGGATAGCCCTGTTGGCGTTGACTTCTTCCTTATCCAATCGCTGTTTTTTTGCCTGCTGCTGATAGGCTCGTACATAATCATCGTACTCTGATTTGATTTTCTCTACTTCTTTATAATCCTGTCTGCCGTATCCCACATTTGACTTTAAGATAGAATAATCAAAGGTTTTTTGAATGGTGCATTGCTTGGGATAATCCTTAAAGGTATCTTCAAATAATTTGCAGATGCGGTTTACTGTACATGGCTGATTTCCCACAGGCATAAGCTTATGATAATATTCCATGAATTCTTGTTCCGGAATTGTCTTATGGGGTTTTACTATCAGATCCGCCAGAGTCATCTTAAACAGCCGGATGCATTTGTTGCCTGCATCCTTTACGTACTTATGATATTGGGTCATTAAATCAGGATAAACATATCTCATGAAATATGGCTTTTTATCAGCGACGATCCTTAAGCATAGTTCCTTGAATTCTTTTTCCTTGTCAGTGGATTCAGGAAGTTTATTGCAGGCGGCCTTGTCATACCAGTACCTTGGCATAGGCTTTGCAAGGATTCCCTTTGCCTTATCAATGGAATTTTGCTGATAATGCTGTCCGCACATAATGCGGTAATTCAATGCTTTAAATTCCTCAGTATCTTTTTCAAACGTGGACTGCAGTTCGATCATGGAGGTGATTCTGTTGGTGGTGGAGCCTATTTCGTCTCCAAAAGCCAGCTTATTGGCCTGTACTATATCCGACTCTGTTGGAATGATCTTTTCAGCTTTGCGCTGCATGCACTGGATCGTAGGAGAGTTAAGGGTATTTTCCAGGATTATTTCATCGTCTGTAGTAAAAAATGCGTCGCTGTCCTTATCTGCACCATTAAGGGCATCACAGGTGGTATCCCAGGAATTGAGAATGATTCCTGTGGTAATGTATTGATACCAGAAATCCATTTCTTCATTGTGAACCACCTTTCGCTTTCGGATGTTGTTGTGGCAGGTCATGGGCGCACGAAAACAGGCGAGTTCCTCAGAATCTTTATGGATCCAGTATTTATGATAGACTTCCCCTGGCTTTAACAACCCTGTGACAGGCAGTCCCAATATGGACTGGGCAAGGGAATAGGGATCACCGGAAACAATGGCAAAGTTTCCTTTTAAAAGGATGGAGCCCTTGGCAGCCATTTCAATACGTTTTTTTATCATTCCATGTATTTTTTTAATAACAAACGGATCGTCAAGCATTCGTTTATCAATCATAAGAGCCTTAATAAAATCATTTTCAATGAAATCCACGTTATCTTCATTTAGATACATTCCCTTTAAAAACACAATGGTTTTTCTCCAGTCACCCCCCATTGCACCGGTTATTTCGTCTATGGTAGGTTTGCAGAGCCGGTATAATTCTTCCTCTGTGAAATCATAGGTCTGCAAAAACTGGTAATTTGAATTTCTTACATTTTCCAGCTTATGAGGGGTGGTTTTAGTCACAGAAAATTGATACTGGTTCTCTTGTGAACATTGGATAAAATGCTCCAGACTGTCATAGGAATCCCATAGCTTAACCATTGAGGTGGTGAGAATAACATCATAGTTTCTGATATCTTTCTGCTGGCCCCATGCATCCTTTACCATGTAAGTACCATGATTGATTCGTCTGGCAAACTCCACAAAATCAAAAGTGAACAGCATCCCCTTTGTCCAGGCATATCTGGTGTTGATGCCGGAGATGGTCTGGTTTTTGTATTCTTCTCCGTATAAATCCCGGTTTACGATTCTGGAATACTCCGGTGACATAAGGCCATATCCGTCGGAATCGCAATATTCTATTTCATAGTCCTTTTCATAGGTAAGTTCCGGTTCTCCGTCATTTTCATCGTTTATCCGTATGACATCCTCGTTGAATCTTACTGTGCAGTCCTTTACAATTAGTATTTTGGGCATTGTCACCGGAACAGAACCGCTGCATATAAGAGCCTGGTAGGCTTCTAACTTAGCGGGAACTATTTTTTTTGTCTTGTCCCTGCCGTTGTCCATGCGTTTTTTAATTTCTTCAAACACATTGCTGCCAACATACGTAATTGTTGATTTTTTAATGCCTCCGTTTGTACCAAGAAGCCTGTGGTAGGAATAACCGTTGATCTTAAAACCGGCATTTGCCTTATCGTAATCCCTGCCGCTGTTCATGATCATACAAAAATAATCTTTTTGATATTGGAGAGAGAAGAGTTTATCGTACAGCTTTGCAATTTTATCTTTATTTTCCCTGTTTTTCGGCTCTTTTTTAATCCGCCTTAATTCGGCTTTGATATTTTTCACTTCCCCATCCAAATCGTGGATTCCGTTTAATTGGCATATCCAGCGGAGAATCTGGCTGTCATTCACAGCGACTATATCCTTTTTATTCTGCATGGCAGACTGGAGAGGAAGATTTAGATTCCACTTTGACTGATGGAACCTTTTGCTGGATAATTTATATATGAATTTATGGCATGATTGTTGTTTAACTATTTTGGTTCACCTCTCATCCTTCGATTATAAAATATACGGATATTTTGATACCCGGACATGTTGTATTGCTATTATGGTTGATATATTGTTATGTTTTGCTTAAGGTTTCTTTTGCTTTTTCGCCATATGCTCGTTATGTGTGTAGTGAGGGATTCTGCATCTTCTTGTCTTTTCTGTGCAGAAATCTTCTACGGTGATTTCACCGGCATATTCCCTGTGAAATTCTTCTCTGGACGGGATATGAGATATGTGGTTTAGTTTCATATCTGTCATTTAATGGTGTCACCTCCTTTGGTCTTAAAAATGGTATTTATAGTATCAATTGTTTTCAGCCCTATGATTGGTAAAGTATGCTGCCATTATATGGTTATTATATTAATATGTCAAGAGGCATTCTGAAATTTCTGCGATTTCGTTTCTGAATGGACGATCTTTGCAGGAGAAAGTTAAAAAGACAGGCAGGCGGAACCGTTCCTGCATTGGCATAAGGACCATAAGATAAGAGGGTGTGGGGCGAGAGAGAGGTTTATGAAGAAATTGCGGCCCCGTAGCCGGGGAGGAGGATGTGCCGCTCGAAAGAAGGAAGGCACTTGTGTGTGGCCGCCTCCATTTCTTTACTCTTTTTTTATTGATTTGATAGACGGAAATCTTCCTATAAGTTCTCATAAATGTTTATAGCACTCCACAAGAATGGCTTAAAATCAAGGTTTTCTGCGTAGACGTTATAATTGCCGGACGTTAGGAGGATTGTGTAGATTGACTTTTTTGACTTTTTGAAATACACTTAAAGGCAGATTACTTTTGTGAGGATATAGTAAATAGCAAAAATGGTGTCATGATTAATATTAGGAGGTTTTAGTGTGATGGATGATGAACTGAAAATCAAAATGTACTCATTTACAGTGGATTGCATAGACCCTTATGAATTGGCAAAATTCTATGCGAAGTTGCTCAAGTGGGAAATACCGTTTCATGATGAAAAATGGGCATGTGTAGGCGCGCCGGGAACGGATCAGGGAGCTTATCCGGGTATAACGTTTCAACGGAATCCTGAGTATAAACCGCCTGTATGGCCGCAAGAGCCTGAAACTCAACAGCAAATGGCGCATATGGACTTTGCCGTTAATAATTTGGAAGAAGCAGTTCAATATGCAATCCATTGCGGAGCAACAATCGCAGATGAGCAATTTTCTGATGATTGGAGAGTTATGCTTGACCCCGCTGGACACCCTTTTTGCTTATGCCAAATGAAATCAATTTTCGGGAGTGCTCATTTTGCATTGTTATAAAAAGTCACGATATTCCTGTATATACGGGGGTGATGGATGTCTTACCTATATTGGTATTACAACATAATTAACGCTATTAGGCCATTCACCAAAAGCCAATAGTATAAGCGTTTATAGTCAGAAAAAAAGTGTGTGAACAAGAGAATAACCGATATTGACAGTGTCACATGTCTCTGTTTGCCGGGGAATCAAGAGGGTGAAAGCAGCAAATGCTTTCACCCTCTTTGAATGGGGCGTGTGTCACCTGACAGAACCGTTTCCAAGAAGCATGGTTATGCGGCTTTGCTGGCACAGAAACACCAAAGGCAGGGCTTTATATTCATAGCCTTAAAAATACGTTCTACTGCGTGACAAACTGAACCAGAAAAATCTATCCTTTCATCCCTTGATTCTTTCGCATCTCGTTATATCTTCTTATCACTTTTACAAGTCCGCGGATAATGTGGGCACGAATCGGGCACTATTCCTCGCTTTTTGTTGCCTGTCCGCAAATCGGTTCCAAGCCAAAAGCATAGTGTCCGTGCAGGTTTGCGCCAATTCGCATATAATCACTTGCAACCAAAACCCCACTGTTTTTTATAGAGGATTTGAGATAACATTATAAGTTTATAATCTCCAAATGCTCAAGCAGAATTTTAATCCCCATCAATACAAGGATAATACCTCCGGCAAGTTCAGCTTTTGATTTGAACCTTGCACCGAATACATTGCCGATTTTCACACCAATTATAGCCAATGCAAATGTAGTAACCCCAATAAATGAAACCGCTGGCACAATTTTGACTTGAAGAAAAGCAAACGATATGCCTATGGCCAATGCATCAATGCTTGTGGCAATGGAAAGCGGTAACATTTTTGAGGGCTTTAAGGAGACTTCCTCTGTATTCGGGCGTTTTCCTTCCGGACATTCTCTGTCAGTACATGTTTCATTTGGACATTCTCTGTCCGGACACCCTTCTTTTTTGAAGCTTCCTATGACCATATTTCCGCCGATGAAAGTAAGCAGAATAAAGGCAATCCAGTGGTCAAAACCGATAATATCATCTGAAAATTGAGAGCCTGCAAGATACCCAATCAGCGGCATGATTGCCTGAAAACCTCCAAAGTACAGGCCCACAATAAGAGATTTTTTATAGCTGGCCTTTTTCATAGAAAGCCCCATACAGACGGCAACAGCAAAGGCATCCATCGACAAGCCAATGGCAATCAGAAATAGTTCAAGTAAACTCATTTTATAGCCTCCAATTATTCAAGAAGTTTTAAATGAAAAAACTCAGGTAAAACTCTTACGAGCATACCTGAGCTTTATAAAAATAAAGACCATGTATAACCGTAACAGTTATACATGAGTCTCGTTTTTTAAGACAAGCCAGACCGCTTGGTCAGTATGTTGACTTGTCACGCATTTAAGCGCTAACTACTCCCTCACGAGTAATTTCAATTGTTTTTGATTATAGCATGGAAAAGCTATAATGTCAAAGCAAATCCTCATAGCAAATCCCCATAGCCTAACCTTAGCCTATCCTTAATCGTAATCTGGTGTAAATCAGGTGATTGGCTTTTCGTATGTTTCCGAAGCTATGAAGCTGCTGATCACAGCAGGAAGGGTACAGGCGGCGAAGAAACGTGCCGCCAAAGGTCTGATTACATAAAAATATAATAACCATATTGACATGCGGTTAATCTTGTGTTAAAGTAAAAACAAATCCCAATGAGGCAACCGGAGGTCAGTATGGATCATCAGAAATTAATGGAACTCTGTAAGGAAAACGGCATCGACATACAAAAAAAAATATTTGCAGAAATAGCAGATAAAGATTTTTTGCTGATGACAGAAGAAGACTGGCTGAGAGTATTTGTCAATTTAGGATTTGACAATCAACAGACCATAAACATCAGACGTGCAGCTATCAGCAAGCTGTACCATTTTTGCATTTCAAAAGGTCTTACTGATTACAATCCATTGGATTCCATAAAGCTGACCAGCAAAAATATCCTCAATGCAGTAGCCAATAATGTTTATATCACCCCGGCGGAGCTGGAACAGGGAATCAACAAGCTTAAAAACAGAGAAGTAGGCGCCTGCATTATCCGCATACTGTATGAAGGCGTAAATGAAACACAGGATTTATACAATGTGAAATTTAAGGATGTTGATCTGGAAAACCGGCAGATCCATATGCCGGAATTTACTATAAACATGTCAGATGATCTACACAAATCTGTGGTAACCTATAATGAAACCTGGAAAATGGGCAGGTTCCAGCTAATAAACGCATATGATGGAAGCTTTATTAAAGTAATCAGCTACAAAACCTCTGTGGATTATTACAGCAATTTCATTAATATGTCTTCCCGTTTTATAAGTGGAGCGGGTTTTAAAAAGATCCATCTTTACGGGTCCGGATTTATTAATTTTCTGTATAGGAAGTGCGGATCCATTGATAAGATGGACGAATTGTTCTATGCTGATGATAAGGTCAGAGGGCTGATCAGCAATTTGTGTGAAGAAATAGAAGAATATGGGAAAGAATATGGTTTGAACCTGGAAGGTAAGTATATCAGATTCCGGTATAAAAGCTATTATGAAAGCTTTAAGTTTAAAATGCAAAAAACCGATTAAATCGGTTTTTTTAACAAATAAATATAATAATATAATAACCATAACAGAAAGTATGTTCCTACAGGACTTGACTATTTGACGGGATAATGGTATATTATAAAACAGAACATACGTTCGATTTGGGAGGGGAGTAATGAATAAAGAATCAATGGAGTCCATAATTATGGGAAGCCAAGGCTGTAAAATGATCATTAATATATTTACCTGGAAGGGAGGAGAAGGGGTTAATTGCCGTTTAGCCATCAGACAAGCAGAAGTAGTCCGGCAGGATTATGGAATCGGCTTGGAAATAAGGGACAAATTAAATCCCAATGCCTTAGTAAAAATCGGATACTCAAAGCTGATGAGTGTAAAAGCCATGGAATTAGAGGATTTTATAATTACGTACATATACAGCACACTGCACATTGAATTGGCAATTAAAAAGAAATGAATGATTAAATAATAACTGTAAAAGAAATTTGCTTTTTAATGGCATGTTCAGAACATTTTATATAGAGCAAATCCATGTTATCACCGCAAGGTGTTTCTATAGATTGTAATTTTCCCTCCTGCTCCCCTTGATTTTGCATCAATTCAAGAATTTGTACATTTATATGAAATTTTGCAAATGTATATGGTGGATTCCAGGTTGTAAAGTAAAGAGATCAGTTTATGAGCAGGAGGGAAACAGGATGATTTCATATGAGAAAATATCTGATTCAGCCAGGGTGGCTGGATCAGTGCCCTAAAGTCCTGTTGGAAAAAGAAAAGAGTCTGAAAATCATTGGTTTTCAACGACTTTCAGACTCTTCTTTATTGAAATTCATTTAGCAGGGGAAGAGGGGCTCGAACCCCCATTTACGGTTTTGGAGTTATAAAATTATCAACGGTTTTTAAGCGGTTTTATTATGTGGCATTAGGTTTTATAAGCATTTATTGAGTTGTTCATATTGTGCCGTTTGGTCTCGTTTAGTCCGTTTTTGCACCGCAAGTCCGTTTTTTGTCCGTCTTATTCCTATAAAGTAAATTTGCAATGTTATCACTTGCTTTTTTATCACTATCCTTTAGAACGTGACTATACATGTTCTGTGTGGTACTGACTTGATCATGTCCTAGACGTTTAGATATAGTGATTGGATTCTCTCCCAGTTCGTATAAAATGCTTGCATGGGTATGTCTGAATTTATGAGGGTGAATTGGTGGAAGATTGTATTTATCCTGTATATGATACAGGTATGTATTTAGCGAATCTGGATACATGGGGAGTCCATTATCCTGAGTAAAGCAAAAATTCGTATCATTCCACTGATCCCCCATAGATAATTTCCATCTAAGCTGTTCTTTGCGATATATCTTTAATAAGTTCACAATTTCTGGAGCAATGTTAATAATTCTTTTTTTACCTGTTTTGGGAGTGTCACAATAGAGCCCTTTGTCCGGAGTATATAAAAGGTTGTTTTCTATATTGATTTGATTATTGCTAAAGTCAATGGAGGACCATTTAAGCCCCATGATTTCCCCTCGTCTAGCTCCGGTGTCGATTAAAAGGAATACAATAGCTTGCCATTTTAGCGATTCCTCATGTAATGCTTTACGAATCCTAATTACATCATCAATTTCAAAAAAGTCAGCTTCATGTTTAGGCTGTTTAGGCGGCGTGGCTCCATCTGCAGGATTGAAATGAATAATGCCTTCCTTTACTGCTTGCGCCAGGATAGCATGTATTAATCGGTGGTGGTGTATAATAGATTGAGGTGACAATCCTTTTCCAGTCCTTTTATTCTGCCCAGATTCCCCCATCTTTAAGTATAATTGATTCAAGTCCGCACTGGACAGCTTGGTAACAGCTACATGACCAATCTCAGGCGTTATTCGTTTTAGAAGCTGTCTATAACGAAAAACGGTTTTATGTTTATTATCTCGCTCTTTTAAAGTCATTACATAATCGGAATATTCGGCAAAGGTTTTTTTGTCGCTGGCAACGTAACCGGCTTTACAATCATTTTCGAATTGAGCAGCTACCTTATTCAATTCTTTTTGAACGGTTTTTTCTTTCCAATCCTTTGGGACTTTCCAATTCATAGAATAGGGTTTTAATTTTTTTCCTGAGGCGTCTCGTCCCCGGAAGACTTCTATTTGATACGAGACTATTTCTCCCTGTTTATTTTTTCGTGCTGTTATACTTGCCATGGTATCTTTCCTTTCTTTATGTAGCATCCGAACACCTGTTTCAGGGTTCACTAAGTAAGGAAAAGATGATATACTAAGTGTGATGTTTGGGTGTATATCGTCTTCCCTTGTGGTTGATAAGTTACATCTATTTGAAAGCTCTGGGAGTTCGCAGCTCCTGGGGCTTTTTTACTGAACTGCAATTTATATATCTGTGATGATTTTATTTAAATATCTTTAGTATATTTATCAATCTGAGCCAATTCTCCTACTCGTTTTTCTGCTTCTTGTTTCCCTAATGCATTCAATTTATTGTAAAACCATAATATTATGGGAATATCAACCTCTTCGTATTGATTGTGATATTTTTCATCTTCTTGAACACCATATTTATTAACAAGCTTAGGATATAGTTCTGGATCAAGTTCATCTAATGCTTTTTTTGTACTGGCAAGCCCAATATCTTTTTTACAATACGTTTCAAAATCTTCAAGGCCTAAACTTAAGTTATTCTTCCATAGATAAGTCATGTAATCATATTTCAGATAATCGTCATAAGCATCTATTCTTTCAGCAAGATTTATATCATGTTTTCTAAAACGAATAACACTTTCGTTACGCAATTTGTTGAGTTTTTCATAAGGAATTATATTTCCATACTCTCTTGTAGCAGTTAAATAATTTTGATGAAATTCATTATGTTCGCATATGGCCGATTGACTTAGAGGATTGTAATTAAAGTTACATATCGGACAATTAATAAATTCAACTTTTCCTAGTAAAAAATCTATGCTTATATTAAAATAATCGGCGATAAGCTCTAAGGTTTCAAAATTTGGTTGACGTTCACCTCGCTCATACATATTAAGTGCACTTTTTGAAATTCCCATAGAATCAGCCAACGATTGCTGGGACATTTCACTTTGATCTCTCAATGAGCGCAAAACACTTGCAAAATCAGACATTAGGTCACCCCTTTCAATTTTATACTCTTATTATACACGAAACGTGTGAAAAGTAAAGTAGAAAAACACAAAACGTGCTTGACATTTGAATAGTGGTAATGTAGTATAAGAATAAGCACGAAACGTGCTTTAAAACGAAAGGAGTGATAAATATTGAATAATGAGGCCATAGCCAGAACTTTAATTGGATTACGAAATGGTAAGAGCCGAGAAAGTGTTGCAAAGGCATGTGAAATAAGTGTATCAGCTCTTGCCATGTACGAACAGGGCGAAAGAATACCACGTGATGATATAAAGGTCAGGTTAGCGAATTATTATAACTGTTCCGTAAATCATATTTTTTTTGCTCACGAAGAGCACGAAAAGTGCTCAAAATAAAATATTAAAGAAGGAGGCTAAATGAAAACCGAGATCTGGAACGGATACCCCATTCGCTTTGTGATAAAGGACGGTGAATGGTGGGCGGTTGCTAAAGATGTGGCGGTAGCGCTGGGATATCAGCTTACAACTAACATGACGAGAACATTAGATAAAAAAGATAAGGGTATGCATAAAGTGAATACCCTTGGAGGTGTACAGGAATTACTTGTGGTTTCTGAATTTGGAATTTACGATGCTGTATTTGGCAGTCATAAGAAAGAGGCGAAAGAATTTAAGCGCTGGGTATTTAATGCTCTGAAGAATCTTAGGCAATCAGTTGGTCTTGAAGGTTTCCAAGTATTTCGTATGTTGGACAAGGACCATCAGAAAGAAGCAATGGCGAAACTGAAAAGAGGATTGAAAAAGGCCGGGAAGCCGGACTATATAAAATCAAATGTCATTGCCAATAAAGCTGTTTCCATAAAATACGGTTGCCTGAAGATGGTTAAAAAAGCCGATATGACACCAGAAATGCTGGTGGACCGCCAAGAATTGCTTGACAGCACGGTGGAGCTGATGGGAATCAAGGAAAAGTACAATCTCAACCTTTCTGTGAGTGAAGAGGTTTATAAATTAGCTTCTGAGAAGAAATCAGATCAGACAGCTTAGTGCCGCTCAACCACAACATAATTGTGGTTGTCTCTGTAAAGGTTGGGGAAAATTAGTTACCAACTACTTCGAAATCTTCGAATAAGTTCTTATGAGATCCATACGTTCGCCTGTAATGGCGAACCCTATGTATTGCACTAGCCAGAAAAATCTGGTGAGTGTATCTTTCCCCAGTATTGGGGAATTGGCAGGAAAGGAGTTGAAGAGATGAAATATACAATCGAAATGAGCTATTCCGTAGGTATTACGGTCAATGATATCGTGGCAGATTCGGAAGTTGAAGCTGTTGAAATTGCGAAGCGCAGAGTTGATCAAGGTGTTATTTTTGTGGAGGCAAATGATATTGATTGCGGCCCACTAAAATTTAAAGATGTAACTTTTTGTGAGTTTGGGAATGAATAGTGGAGGACGCATGAACGATTTAACTGAAAAGAGAGCTATGGACACTTCAAAATTAACCCCTATTGAAATTGCTCTGGGGATTGATGAGAAGGGAATGACAACGGCTAAGAAGCTGTATGAGTTTTTAGAACTGGATAAAAGCAACTATTCTAAATGGTGCAGGAGAAACATTCATGAAAATGAGTTTGCGGAAGAAAACGTTGATTATTGGGCGTTCGTACTGAATGACGAACGGGAATTTAATCCCAATCCCACACAGGATTTCCGATTGACCGCTAAATTTGCAAAGAAGCTTTCCATGACACAAAAGAATCAAAAAGGCGAAGACGCAAGGGAGTATTTCACAAAGGTGGAAGACAAGTTAAAAGAGACGGTGATTAACCGGAGTGGTCTATCGCCGGAACTTCAGATGTTCATGCAAATGGGCGAAGCCATGGCAAATCAGGAACTGGAGCAGAAAAGGCAGGCCAAGGAACAGGAACGGCAGGCCATTGAACTCAATGAGGTAAAGGAAAACCAGAAAACGATAGCACAGGCACTAGGCGGGGAGATTCAGGGAAACTTCCGGCCATGGGTAAACCGGTCCTTGTCGGCCATAGCAGAGAGTGAGAACTATCAGTACATAGGCAGCCGGGAAAAAAGGTACCGGGCGGTCCGGACCGAAAGCTATGAACGCCTTTCAGCGAAGCGGCCCTGCAGGTTAAACCAGAGAGTTATAAATGAGCGGGATAGGGCCATGGAGGCCGGGGCCAGCCAGGAAAAGATAAAGGCGATCAATAAACTTTCCATTATCGAAAGTGATAAGGACTTAAAGCCGGTCTATGAATCTGTTATCCGGGAAATGCTGGTGTTCTATTGTGTAGAGGTAAAGTGAAGCCGCTGACAACCATTTGGTTGCTACGTGCCCGCTTGTGGGCATGGGAAATAAAAACAAAAGGAGAGTATGCATCATGAAATATAAAAGAGAAGTAAAAGAGGCGGTTAAACTTGGCCGGAATGCAAATGTGGAAGAAATGTTGTTCTGCAAGAATATGGCAGATGCCTATGGCTGTAAGCCTTTGAGCAATGATAAAAATAATTTCAATGCTTTCTTAAGCGCAATTTACCACTATGGCAAGATTCAGGGTGTTCGCCAAGAACGTGCAAAGAGGAGGGCGAGGCATGGCAAGACAATTTGAGCAGGTAGATGATTTTGAGGACGATAGCCGGCCGCCAATGGTTGACTGGGTGGAAGGGTTGCTACAGGGCATATTTGCTTCGGCTGGTGTGGGAATGGTGGCGTACATAGGCTTTATGGCCATGACCGCAACTATGAAATTGTGAGAGGAAGAAAGATATGAAATTGAAATCAGGGGATATGGTTGTGTACATGGCTGATGTGCATCAAGAATATATAGGCCAAAAGGCTGTTGCAATGGAGTTTGATTTACACGTAGGACAGGTGAATTTAAAGTTTGCCGATGGAAATCTACTGTGGGTATTTTGGGATGAAATCATTGTACCAGCAACTATGTGAAAGGAGTTTACCATGACGGACGAGTATAAGATAGCCCAAATCGTCTTAAATAAGATTGATGAAAAAGGACCAATAAATGTGAACTGGAATCAAGAAGGTTGGTGGACCAGAATTATTGTATCTGCTCTTAGAGAGGCTGGGATAGGAAAAAAGGCAATGATAAATACAGAAACCCCAGGAGCAGCAACTCCCAGGGAATCAAAGTGATAGCAAATAATTTTACAACCATAGTATATCCGGTATGTTACAGAAAATCAAGATAAAAGGAGAATTTACAAATGAGGAAAATTCAGTTTAGCAATGTCCAGGAAAAATGTATGTGTTGTGGAAAGGTATTTTCTTCCAATTTTCAGGGAACAAATTGCACCTGCCCGGCCCATGGTTACCTGTTTGCAGTAGGGACATATTATTATCCGGCAGTATGCGTAAGATAATGCCTGATATGAAAATTGGCCAGAAAGGCAGTTTATAAAATTTTTATATTTAAAAAATTTACTCAGGTAAATACCTATTTAGTTGATTTGCATTTGTTACACTCCTTTCCCCTTTAAGTTATCATGCTTTCCTAAGGAGATAGCTTACTTGTGTAACGCTCTATTCCTGGTATAAGGGAAGAGGTAAGGTAAATCGTGATTTAACGGAGTAAGTCCTGATTTGGAGCGGCCTCGGAGGTATTTACAGCCTGGAATTTAGGTGATATCATACCCTCCACAAGGCCTTGGGAACAGAAATTCGATTTAAAATTTAATGGAAAAGGACGGTCAGTTTTATGGATTTAGAGAGTAAAGAACTTTTGTTAAATGCCATCAAAGATGGTAGCCGAGTGCAAGATCCGATTATGAGTGTTGAAAAACTTCTTGCTTATGTTGGTGCAGAAAAGTATGCTCCGGCTTGTTGTAACAGGATTAGATTTGCTGGTTTAGTTGATGAAGCTCATATTATGCATACCAGCCCATCAGAGAAGAATTTACATATGGATCTTCAGGGGTTCAAAAAGTGTCGTGAGATTTTAAATGGATACATGGAACCTGCAATGTATCAGGAAATTTTAGAATATTTTGAAAGTACTGATAACGTGACCAGATCACTTAACAACTTTCTGTTTCATTTACGGAACAGCAGCAAAAAAGATTTACGCAAGATGTACCGGGAGGCTTCTGAAACAGAGGCTCTAAAAGGTAAGTGTTGTTCTCCAGATATTATTTTTGAAGAATTAAAAAGCCGGCGATTATTCCGTAAAGAGTATTTAGAGATTAAGTTAATTCTTAAAACTTGCTTTGCATCCATTTGGCACTATCATCAATTTAAAGTACTTCCTACGCTTGTTAGAGAGGCATTGAACCTTTCAAAGTTAAAAGTATGGCAGTATGATGGAGGACCGTATTTCTGGGCGCTATTCCGTTTTCAGATGAAGCACCGGAAATATAAAAATCCCAAGAAGTTGGGAAGAGATGACTTGAAACGGTATGTATTCCTGGGGGTAAAGGCATTCGGCAAGGAATGTCTTAAGAATCGGGATCATTCAAAGATAAAGTCAATGGAAAGAATAAACTGGCTTTACGAAAGAAGCCATTCCATTATGACTGCAATAGGTCTTCTTACTCCCAGGGAATTGATTCAGATGTTCCCTGTCAAAAAGGATTATGGCGGTGAGAAAGGTGGCTATAAGGATTATTTCTGGGTAATGGAGAAATTAGGTAAATTACCTCCGGACAAGCCTATTGGATCAGCGCAGGATGCTGCAGATATTTTGTGGAACTATGTAAATCAGGATACGGAATGTTTCTTTTTTACATGGATGGACAGCATTGATGATCTGAAAACTTATTGTAATAATAATGAGCCTTTTAAGGCTTTCTATAGCAGACGTAAAAAGGAGGTAGCTTCTGTATGAGTAATTTAACAATATTTAGTTCTGATGTAATTCCGGTATATACAACTGATAAGGGAGAAAAGGTTGTGTATGGGAGAGTGTTGCAAGAAAAGTTGAAAATTAAAGGTGATTATACCAGTTGGATAAAAGAAATGATTGGATATGGATTTGAGAACCGAAAGGATTTTGTTGATTTCTGGCAAAATGATAGCGTCATGATTTTTGAGGACGCTCATTTTAAATCATCACAACAGGCATCTGCCTTGGGATACTCAAAGAATCATCTGTTAAAGTTGGATATAGCGAAACATATTGCTATGATTCAAAGAACGCCTGAAGGAAAAAGCATTCGCCAGAAACTTATAGATCTGGAAAAAGAGCCAGTAAAAAAACTGACCAATGAGCAGATCATGAGAATTCAGCTTGGAATGATGGACGAGCAGGGCGAAAGGCTGGAAGGTGTGGAGCAAAGGGTAGATAAACTGGAAACCTCAATGACAGTAGACTATGAGCAACAACAACGGCTTAAAGAGTTGGCCAAGACCGTAGTTATTATTGCGGTAGGAGGTAAAAAGGCCCGGGCATATACATATCAGTATCCTCAGCGTGATGAAAATGATAAACCGCCTAAAATGTATGGAATGGTTATTTCAAGGCTTTGGCATGACTACCAGGACTATTTTGAGGTCAATTCCTACAGAAATACTCCCAAAGTCAAATATGAGGAAGCTCTTAAATATATCAACGCATGGCAGCCGCCAACCAATATGCAGTTGGATATCGGCAAGATTAATAGGGGGGAGATGTAGCTATGACAGTGCCAAGAATGAGGACAGTCCAGCAGTGTGCCGCTTTCTTCAAGGAACAGGACCCCGGGTGCTGTATAGGGGAATGGTGTATCCGGCAGTTGGTAAATCAGGGGAAGATTCCGGTATGCCGTTCTGGCAGAAGAATTTTAATTAATCTTGATATGCTGATTGAGTATTATGCAACAGGAGAAGCCGATCAGGCTTCAGATCCTGCTACTGTAACAAGAATTCACTAAAAAACAAGCCCCAAAGGAAGTTGACGCTTCCCAGGGGCAAACACAGCCTGAGCCGTGAAAATCAAAGGTTTAATACACAATAGCACGATTCCGGCGAAAAATCAAAGGAGGATTTAGGAAATGGGAGTAAAAAAAGGTGTTTTAGATGCAAGAGAAATTGTAAAAATCAAGCCTAAATATGATATGTCTTGCAATCAGGCAATATACATTGTGGAGCAGTATGGCGGAACCATTGAATCAATAGCCTTTGCATTTCAGTTTGGCTATTCACGGGGGTTTAAAGCCGCTAATTCTGCTGTCAATAATGAGGGGAAAGAAAGTAACAATCAAAGCTCTATTTCTGAAACAATTATCAAAAAAATCAATGCTGCAGACGATGATAAACTCCGTAACCTTGCCTTGTTTATCGACGTGTTTTTGGAAGATAAAAAGCCTGCCAAGAGCATATAATAGACAAGTTAAATAGGCCATAAATAAAGTGGTTGCTATGCATAAAGGTAGTAACCACAGAAAGGAAACGCCGGTATGTATTGCGTCATTCAGGAAATCAAGACCAGAAGAATGCAAAAGAATGGGGCTCCTAAGCGGATAGAATCTTATTATACCGAAAGTAATCTCATACCAAATTATTACGGATATTATTATAGCACGGAACGATTTGAAAGACCGATTAAGAAAGCCTACCGTATTAGTATTCATGAGAGCTACCGGGAAAATGGAATGGTCAAGAAGAATCAGTACGGGATATGTACTGTAAATTATTATGATCTGGCTGATGATATATTTACCCTTTATGATTGGGGAGATTCAAAGATTAATATTGCTGCAGATTCATTAGGGTGTTCCCCGGAATTTTTATATGACCTGATTAAAAAGAAACTGGCTCCTTTGCACGAACGCATTCAAAATGAGTTTGCCCAAACAGAGGAGTTTAGGGTCCACCAGGAACATGAGCGTATAACCACTTTATATGCCATTGGAAAGACTGAATTCAATGCTAAGTATGAAACAGTAGGCTCCAATGAGTATGACCAGTGTTATGACGTTTTTGGCGTGTTACAGAGCCCTAAGAGGCTTAAGGAGATAGAAGCAGAGTACATAGCAAAGAAGAAATATGAGGAACAAGCGCAGCAAAATTACCGTAGTTACTACGAAGATTTTTACAGTAACTACAGGGAAAGTCGTCCTGCATCGGGACATCATGAGGATGTGGACAAGGCCATGTTAAAACAGTTTTACCGGACTCTTTCTAAGGCCTATCATCCGGATAGCAACCCCGGGAAAGATACCTCGGAAGAAATGAAACTTTTGAACCAGATTAAAGCGGAATGGGGACTATAGTTATTATAAAAATATTTGTAGTAACTACGCTTAGAAAGGAGGCTTAAGGCATGAATGAAGGAAATTATATAAAAATCAACCGTAGCATATTGGACTGGGAATGGTATAAAGACCAAAATACAAAAGATTTGTTTCTTCACATGCTCATTAAAGCCAATTGGAAAGAGGGTAAATTTCAAGGAACAACGGTTCCGCGGGGATCTTTCATATCGTCAATTAGTAAGCTGTCCACGGAAATAAATCTCTCAGAACGCCAAATAAGAACTGCAATTTCTCACTTAAAAACGACAGGCGAAGTGACAAGCAGAACGACAAACAAATTTACCGTATTTACGGTACTTAACTATGATTTGTATCAGGCAAACGACAAGCAAAATGACAGTCAAGCGACAAGCGAGCGACAAGCAGATGACAAGCAACCGACAACAATAGAAGAAGTAAAGAAAGAAAAAAAGGAAATAAGGGAAAAAGAAAAGAAAGAAAAAGATAGTACAGTATTTGACAATACTGTTCGTAGCACTGACGTGCAACAAGTCATTGATGCATGGAACTCTTTACCTGGATTGAGTAGGATAAAAAAGATTGTTTCAGGTACCGATCGTTACAAATGGTTGAAAGTCCGGATCAGAGATTACGGCCTTGATGAAGTCTTAAGAGCCATTGAAAATGTTCGGAACAACCCTTTTCTTCTGGGGCAAGGTAAAAAAGGCTGGGTAATAACTTTTGACTGGTTTATAAGACCGAACAATTTCCCCAAGGTCTTAGATGGCAATTACAATGACAAAACCGAAACGAAAAATGAAACCGAATCAAATTTTAAAGGTTTTTTCACTGAAGACGATGGTGAGGTGTGGCAAAGATGACAAAAAAAGAATTTGCTGAGATTGCAATAATGTTAAAGAATGCTTATAAACAAAAGAATTTCATGTCGACGGAAGATGAATGGAAGGTCTGGTATGACTGCCTTAAGGACCGGCAATTCTTTTGCTTGAAAGAGGCAGCCATGCAGTGGGTACAGCACAATAGATTTCCTCCTACAATTGCGGAGCTTTTGGAATTATATAATAAAATTATACTAAAGGCTGAAAGTTCAGGAGGATTGGATAGATTTTCTCTTTTGACCGATGAATTTCGTGAGGAGCTTGAAAATCAAGGAGTGATAGTTGGACAGTCTTTATCTCTTGGGAATGCCACTGATAAGCAGATTAAGCGCTTACAAGATGCTGGTGTTTTATGATTTAACAACAAGTACTGAACGATAATTGTCTTGAAGTTGGCAAATAAAACATCTGTGAGGTGGTAGAAGTGAAGAAAATGACCAAGGCAAGGCTGAAAGGTTATCAAAAGTTAAAGCTGGATATAGTCTGCCTGGAGCATGAAATCAGCGCTATGGAGGAAACTGATAGCGGTATGGGGCATAGTGTTATATTGGACTACCAGAAGGGATACCCCAGGCCGCAGAGCGTAACAGGGTTTGACTGGAAACGGTATGAGCAGAAACAGGACCTTCTAGTCAGGAAGAAAGCAGAAGCCGCCTGGATCGAATCCTGGATATCGGAGATTGAAGATGGACAAGTCCGGTATGTTTTCAGCATGAGGTACATAGAGAATTTGAGCTGGAAAGATATTGCTAAAAAGATTGGACTTCCCCAAAATGAGGACTACCCACGGCTGGTAATTCGGGACAAGTATTTAAAGAAAATGGAAATAAAATGAAATAGTTCGTTTTGTTCGGAAAGTTCGTTTTATAATATACTTAGGTTATCAGGTTTAGGCCGATAGCCTCCCCCTAAATTTTTACTCGTTCCACAAGGCGCCGGACAGTGGCAGTCAACTTCAGGGTAGCCGAAAGGCTTAATGTTACTGCCCAAACAAAATGGCCTGCCAGACAGGCTGGAAACCCTCTTGCAGTTGGTGTAACGGCGCACATGGACTGCAACTCCCCTGCGGCTGCCGGGTGTAACAGCTTGGCAGTCGATTAAAGCCGACGTTCTTATGCTTTCTTCATGGCTTTTCAAATCGGATAGAAAGCGGGGTATATGAGTCAGTGTATTGAGCCCAAAATGCAATACTGGGGTGCGGAACATAGTTCAACTGGAAGAACGACGCCAGCAATGGCGAAGTGGTTCCCGGTTCGAATCCGGGGGTTCCGATTCAACAAATAGGTTCTAACGTGCATGGGAAGTTGGATTAAATGCGGTCAATCAGGTGGCGGCACCTGGGCGTAAAGCAGCCTAAAGAAAACATTGCCTAAAGGGCATACTTGTAATTCTCCTTTTGAAAACACCTGTCTTGGTTAAGCCTTGATGGGTGTTTTTGTTTGGTAGGGTGGGAGATAAACATTCTTTAATCTGCTATGCTGATAATATCAGGCAGAAAGGAGAAGTGTTTATGAATTCATGGTATCAAAGAAGAAAGCATGATTACGAAGTAAGTGCTAAAAAGGTTGAATGGCTTAAGCAGTTAAAGCGAATAGGATTTATACGCATCAATAAAGAAATTTCGATATGTATTAAAAGATGTGATGAGGCTCTAAGAAGTATGGATTGTTATAATATCAACCGTTGAGCTTGAGGAGGCGGTTCAACCCCGCCTCTTTTTAGTATAAAAATTAGCCAGATAGGAAGGTGAGGTGATTGGCAAACAATGAAAACTTAGTGCCTTTTAGCAATCGAAGCGTGAGCGAAGCAAGAGAATATGGCAGAAAAGGCGGAAAGGCCTCTGGTGAAGCCAGACGGAAAAAAGCTGATTTCCGGAAGACGCTAAATGCCCTGCTTACTGCTGAAATAGATAATCCTGAATGGTCGCCGTTTCTGGAGGCCCTGGGCCTTGACAGTACGCTGGAATCTGCCGTTAATGCTGCTATGATCAAAGAGGCGCTTTTAGGAGATGTAAAGGCGTATGAGGCCATAGCTAAGTATTCCGGCCAGAATCTCAAATCAGATTTGGACATAGAGGAGCAGATGGCAAAGATATCTCACCTCCATGCACAAGCCGAAGCATTACAACCAAGAGCAGACAATGATCAACCGGTCAAATACACGGGAATCCCTTCTACCATGGTAGCCCCGGCATTTGCTCCGGTTGTTTTTGATATACAGGAGCATGGACATACAGAATATGTTTTCCCAGGTGGCCGAGGGTCCACAAAGTCATCTTTGATATCTTTAGAGGTTATTGACCTCATTATGAAAAATGACCAGATGCACGCAGTTATCATGCGTCAGGTGGCAGACACTTTGCGCGGATCTGTATACCAGCAGATATTATGGGCGATTGAGGCACTGGAACTGTCAGATGAATTTCATGCAACTGTCAGCCCTATGGAAATAACCCGTATCAGCACAGGCCAGAAGATTTATTTCCGCGGTGCTGATGATCCGGGAAAAGTGAAATCCATTAAGGTGCCATTCGGCTATATTGGAATCCTCTGGCTGGAGGAACTTGATCAATTTGTCGGTCCTGAATCGGTTCGTAAAATTGAGCAGTCCGTGATTCGTGGTGGAGACATAGCATATATATTCAAATCCTTTAACCCACCCAAGACAGCCAGTAACTGGGCGAATAAGTATATAAAGGTGCCGAAGGCCACACGATTGGTAACGGAAAGTACATATCTGCAGGTGCCGGCCAAGTGGTTAGGAAAGCCGTTTTTAGACGAAGCTGAATTTTTGAAGGATACGAATCCAGAAGCCTATGAAAATGAATATCTGGGAGTAGCTAATGGAAGCGGCGGCAGTGTATTTACAAACGTTGTAATCCGGGCTATTACAGATGAGGAAGTCGCTCAATTTGATTGCATATATAACGGCCTTGACTGGGGCTGGTATCCGGATCCATTTCACTTTGTCCGGTGCTATTATGATCCAGCCAGGTTAAGACTTTTCCTCTTCTGGGAATATAGGTGCAATAAGCAGAGTAACCGGCAGACGGCAGACCATTTGATTGAGATGGGAATTGCGGGCAATGACCTGATTACTTGTGATAGTGCAGAGGAAAAGTCTGTAGGGGATTACCGTTCTTATGGCCTACTGGCCCGTGGAGCAGTAAAAGGACCGGGATCGGTAGAATACAGCATGAAATGGCTACAGTCCTTACGAGAGATTATTATAGACAATACTAGATGCCCGGAGGCAGCTACAGAATTTATGGACTATGAATATGAACGGGACAAGGAAGGTAATGTCATTAGCGGCTATCCAGATAAGAATAACCATGCGATTGATGCCGTCCGCTATGCTATGAATTCGGTTTGGAAAAAGAAAGGCCAGTAAGGCAGGTGATAGATTGTTTGGCAAATTACTAAATGCAATAAGAGGGGTGATAAGAAAGATGTTCCCAGCAAAGACGTTGAAACAGGTGATTGGTCAGGAGGTAGGGATTAGTCAACAGATGATAGAAAAAATAGAACTATGGGGCTCCATGTACCGTGGTCAGGCTCCCTGGGTAGATGACCAGATAGATTCTCTCCAGATTGAACAGGGAATATGTCGTGAGTTTTCCAATGTCTGTCTAAATGAAATGAAATCAAATGTCTCCAATGCGAAGTTAGATAAAATATACCAGACTGCCATCAGTGATCTGAATGAAAACTTGCAGGCAGGAATCGGCATGGGGTCCTTCTGTATAAAGCCCCTGGGAGGAAAAACTGTGGAATATGTGACGGCTGATCGGTTCGTGCCAATCTCCTTTGACCCCCGTGGCCGCCTAACTAGTGTGGTGTTCATTCAAGTGAAACGCGTCGGAGAAGATAATTTTTACCTACGTTTTGAATTTCACGAATGGGATCAGAGCCTGACCTTGCGTATCCAGAACAAGGCATATCATACATCAAATGTAAGCAGCATCGGCAATCCAGTAAAACTGTCAGTGGTAGCGGAATGGGCTGCACTTCCGGAAGATGTCACATACAAAGGGGTGGAGCGGCCAGATTTTGGATATTACCGAAACCCGATTAAGAATGAGATTGACGGTTCCGCCTGCGGAGTGTCTATTTATGATTCGTCTATTGCCCTAATTAGAAAGACAGATACACAATTTGGACGATTGGATTGGGAGTTTGAAAGCGGAGAGCGTGTGGTACATGTTGATATGACAGCCTTACAGGCAGCTCCAATCGTGGACGGAAAAGGTAAGACCAAATATGTGATGCCTAAGCTTAACAAAAGGCTATACAGGGGCCTGAACCTGACGAAATCAGGAGGAGAAGAGCTTTACCAGGAATATAGTCCGGAATTCCGGGATCAGAGCATGATCAATGGCTTGAATGCGTACTTACGCCGTATAGAGTTTAATACGAATCTGTCATATGGTGATTTATCCGACGTAAGTGACGTGGATAAAACCGCTACAGAAGCGAAGATAGCCAAGAAGCGTAAATACAACATGGTAAAAGCTATTCAGTCAAACCTAAAAGACTGTCTGGAAGATTTGGTCTATGCTCTGGCTTTCTATAATGCACTTACTCAATCAGGTTATGAGTTTATCTGTAACTTTAAGGATTCTATCCTGGTAGATGAGGAGACTGAACGGCAACAGGATAGATTAGATCTGGCTGCTGGAATTATGAGACCGGAAGAATATAGAGCAAAGTGGTACAATGAGACCGAAGAACAGGCGGCTAAACGACTTCCCGATCCTGTTATGACAGAGGAATAATGAATGGAGGTGAGAGAGATGAAAGAGTATTTAAAGTCATTGCAAGGCATTTCTTACCTGGAATGGGTAAAGGTAAAAATGGTTATTGATGAAACCTTTAGAAATCAGAAGAACGAACTTGAAAAAGAGCTCAAACTTGCAGATTCCGAAAAGGTTGATAAAACCACTCAGTCGCTATTTGGTTAGAAGTTAGGAGGTGAGTGCAATTGACACCAGATCAACTTGAACAGCTCCCTAAACCTACAGAGCGCATCATGACAGCTATGGAACTAGCCGTTATGTCAGAGGTTGTAGAACGCATAAAGAACGCCAGTGAAGTTACTCCACTCATTGATTGGACCCTGGGCTGTCTGGCCGCTATCGGAAAAAGCAAAGCTGAGATCAGGAAAATAATCAGCAATGCCCTGATAGACACTGATCTTCGGATAGATAAAATCTATGAGCAGGCGATCCGGTCTGATTATGTAGCAAACAAGGAACTTTATCAGGCAGTGGGAAAAGATTACCTTTCCTACTCAGAAAATAAGTGGTTGCAACAAGCGGTTGAAGCCGTGAAGGAGCAGACGAAAGACAGCCTGCGACCGATGGAAAACATCACGCAGACCACGGGATTTAATATAAAGATTGGTAAGGATAAAGTATTCACTCCCCTTTCTGAATATCTGGAACGGAGCCTGGATAAAGCCATGTTTGAGATCACAACGGGTATTAAGACTTATAGCCAGGCAATTGACGAGGTAATTGATGAAATGACCTCCAGTGGATTAAGAACCATTGATTATGCTTCCGGACGTTCTGACCGGGTAGAGGTGGCCGTTAGGCGTGCCGTCATGACTGGAGTGGCCCAGTTAACCGATAAGGTGAACGAGAAGAATGCGGCGGAGCTTAACACAGATTATTGGGAAGTGGAGTGGCACATGGGTGCCAGGAATACCGGTACCGGCTTCCTGAACCATCAGAGTTGGCAGGGGAAAGTATATAGCTCTGCTGAGATGAAAACGATCTGCGGCCTGGGTGAGATGCTTGGATTTGCTGGGATCAATTGCTATCATATCCGTTTTCCTTTCCTCGTGGGGATTTCAAGGAGAAAATATACGGATGAATGGCTGGCAGAGCAGAACCGCAAGGAAAATACAAAGAGGACTTTTAACGGAAAAGAGTATGATACTTACGGTGCTATTCAATATCAAAGGAAATTGGAGCGCACCATAAGGAAGTTAAAAGAAGATATAAAATTACTGGAAAAGGCGAAAGCTGATCCAGATGACATATCAGCCGCAAAAATCAGGCTAAGGGTTGCTTCCAAGACATACACGGATATTTCCAAAGAAATGAAAATTCCTCAACAGCTGGAAAGAATCCGTTCCCCTAAGACTGCTTCCAAGCAGTAGAAAGCTGGTGATCCAAATATCTCCCATTAAGGCGCAGGGTTAAGCGTCTCATTTTTATATCAATTTGCCCGGCATGGCATAAAACTACCACAGTATAAGAGTGCAGTGGGAAAGGAGTATCATGAAACGTAAATTTTTAGAAGACATGGGCCTGACAAAAGAACAGGTGGACAGTATCATGACAGAGAATGACTCTGATGTTGAAGCGGCCAAGGGAGATCTTGAACAGGCCAAGACTGAGTTGGAGCAGACTAAAACGCAGCTCCAGGAGGCAAATACCACGATTGATGGGTTCAAAGATTACGATCAGGTAAAGGGCCAGGTTGATGAATACAAAACCAAATATGAGCAGTCCAAGGCAGAATATGAGACAAAGATTGCTGATATGCAGTTTGGTTCTTCCCTTGAAACTGCTATCACGGCGGCAGGTGGGAGAAGCGCAAAAGCAATTAAGGCTCTGCTTGATGTAGAAGCATTGAAGACAAGTAAGGATCAGACGGCAGATATCAAGGCCGCGATTGAGGTTTGCCAGAAAGACAATGGTTATCTTTTTGGTGCGGCAGAACCTATTAACAATCCGGTAGGACCTACTGGTGGAGCCGGGGCCGGTGGAATTGATTCCAATACGGTGGCACTCCGGGCAGCTATGGGACTTCCAGCGGAAACAAAATAAGAAAGAGAGGTATTAGAATATGCCAAACAGTATCGCATTAGCAAAAAATTATACAGGCCTCCTGGACGAAGTGTACAGGGGAGCATCGGTAACAGCAGACTTGACCAGTGATTCTTCCATGATGAGGGCCGGAGCTAACGCAAACGAGATTTTGTATCCTCAGATTGAAGTGACCGGCCTTGGCGATTACAGCAGAAACAGCGGATATACAGACGGTACCGTAAGCGTTGTATGGAAGACTACAACTTTTAACTATGATCGCGGAACAAAGATCATGATTGACACCATGGACAATCAGGAAACATTCAATATTGCATTTGGAATGGCGGGTGCCACTTTACAGCGTGACAAGGTAGCACCTGAGGCAGACGCTTTTACATTTGCCACCCTTGCAGGGGTCAGTGGCATTTCTAAGGCTACTGCCGTGGCTTATGCAGGGGCTTCCGAGTTTTTAGCGGCCCTGCTTGAAGCTAAGAGCATCATGGATGAAGATGAGGTTCCGGAAGAAAATCGGCTCCTGTATGCGACTCCAACCCTGCTTAATGGTGTAATGGCCTTGGATACCACAAAATCCCGGGAAATCTTGTCCACCTTTGCGGTAAGAAAAGCCGTCCCTCAGTCCAGATTCTACACCTCTATTAATTTGCTTGATGGAAAGACCACAGGAGAGGAACTGGGACATTACAAAAAGGCCGCTGACGGCAAGGACATTAACTTTATGATTATCCATAAACCGGCAATCATTAAGTTTGATAAGCATACAGCATCAAGCATTATCTCACCGGATAACAACCCAAATGCAGATGGCTACATCTCCAAATACCGCAAGTACGGCTTGGTTGATGTTTACAAGAATAAGGTTGCAGGTATTTACCTGAGCCATAAAGAGTAGGAGGCAGCGGAATGAGAAAAGTAGGAATGGGCGTAGAACCCAAGGTGACGGAGCTTGAGGGCCTGAAGAAAGAAAACGAAGCCCTGAGGGCAGAAAATGAGTCCTTAAAAGCAGAAAACGAAGCCCTGAGGGCAGAAAAAGTTAAGAAATAGGCAAAGGAGGCCGGAGCTGATGAAAATTTATGCAGACGCAGAGTTTTACACGGGCCAGTATTGGCTTGGAAGAAAGCCGGTTATCAGCACCGGCTTTGAATATTATGCCAGGAGTGCAAGCCGGACCATGAACAATCTGACGTTTGGGCGGATTGATAAGCTGGAAGAGTTGACGGACGATATCCAAATGTGTTGCTGTGAAATGGCGGAACAATGTTTTACCAATGAAAAGGAGCGTAAGGCTGCAGGAGGGAAGACCTCTGAGAAGAATGGCACTTACTCTGTGACCTATTCCGATAAAGCCCAATCTCAGGAAGATATAAGCTTGTCCGATGCAAGCCGGATCATGAATAAGTGGCTCAGCCAAACAGGGCTTTTGTACAGGGGGATTTGATATGTTTACCAACGCAGATGCAACACTGTATTTATACAGCAAGGAAAACGGAGCCGAGAAGTACACCAGGCTCCCGATAGAGGGAGTGTATTGGGAAGAAATTTCCCAGTCAACTCTGCTACGGACGGGAGAGAAGAATTCTGCTTCCGTTCTTATGGTGATCCCCCTGGAAAGCCTGGATTCCCCTGTAGAATTCACGCCGGGGAAAGACCTGGCCGTAAAGGGAATCGTGATGGAAGAAATAGACAGCAGCTCTCAGACGGCCTTGTCAAAGTCACTGACCACTTTCAGAGCGGTTCATAAGTTTGTCACGGTAACATCGGCTGATGCAAAACTGCATGGAAGCGAAGCGGTCCAGCACTATGAGCTGGCCTGTAAATAGGAGGCGATTATATTGAAAGTTGAATTAGAAATGCTTCCGAAAGAAGCTTTGCTGAAACGCCATGGGCTACAGGAAGGCGGACCAGTACAGAAATTCATAGACAATGAAGCCATGCGGTATATGAGTGATTACATGCCCAGGAGACAGGCAGGAGAGCTGGAACACATGATGGTTGAGGGAACTGTTATAGGAACAGGAGTGATTGCAATTCCCGGTCCCTTTGCCCACTACCTTCATGACGGCATCTTATTCGTATCTCCCACAACCGGAAGTGCCTGGGCCAAGCAAGACGAAGTTAAGGTGCCTACGGATAAGGAATTGCAATACACCGGCGCTCCTATGCGTGGAAAGAAGTTCTTTAATCGCATGAAGGCGGACCATAAGGACGATATCCTGGAGGGAGCCCAGGCAGTTGCGGACAGGGGGATTCAACTATGACCATTATTGATTTTATGAGAAAGAAACTATCAGAGTATCCAAAGATGCAGGAGTTTCTTGCAGGAGAAGAATTACATATTGATTTTACTGATCCAGATGCAACTAGCTATGGCCTTTCAAGTGCCGGAGATACCCTGATAAGGGAAGATGTGCTAGGAAATCAGCAGCGCAGGCACACGTTTATGTTATATGCAGTGTGTCCGTCTTTTACTGATTATTGTCGAGTGGCAAACAGTAACTTCCTCCTGGAGCTGGCTTACTGGCTTGAACGGCTCCCGGAAGAGGACAGGATTCAGGTTGATATCGGAGATGAAATATTAACCGGAAGATTTTTAAAGGCAACTACGGCCAACGCCATGGCCATGCAACCGATGGGGGCAACTGTAAATGATGGCGTACTGTACCAGATACAGATTTATGCCTACTATGAAATAGAAATGGAGGAATTTTAAATATGGCAGTTACAGGTAAAATTAAGCGTCAGTTTATGGCACACTACATTAATGCCGCTAAGCCAGGAGATCCCGCAGAGTATCAGAGACTCGGAAAGGATCTGGAAGAGTATAAGGTGGAAATGAATGCAAACGTTGAAACCAAGAATAATATTCTTGGAGAAACATCGGTAATTCTTGACAGCTATCAGCCTCAGGCAAGTGTTGAACCTTATTACGCGGAAGTCGGGAGTGCATTGTTTGAAAGGCTTCAGGATATCATTGACGAGCGCCAAACCCTTGATGAATTAGTGACTGATGTTGTGGAAGTTCATACATGGGAAAGCCCAACAGCCGGAAATTATACAGCCTATAAAGAAGAAGCCATCATTGAGGTGAGTAGTTATGGTGGTGATACAACAGGGTACCAGATTCCTTTCAACCTTCACTATACAGGCGCAAGGACAAAAGGAACCTTTGACCCTAAAACTAAAACATTTACTGCAGATTCCGGATCCGGAGAACAGGAGTGATATAGATGAAGAGTCTTAAATTTAACGAAGGTCTTGAAAGCTTTATGGTAAATGACGATCCGGGCAGGGTGATTTATTTTAACCCTGCTGATCCAGAGATCATAAACCGTCTGTTAAAAATGCAGAGTGATTTTAAAGACTACAAGCCAGAGGAAGATATAGAGCTTAAGCCAGATGGAAGTCCGAAAAATAAGCTTGAAAAAGAAGCTGCCTATGTAGCGGAATTTACCAAGGCCATGAGGAGGGCCATAAATGATGTGTTCAATGCAGATATGTTTGATACCATCTTTAACGGGCAATCACCGCTTTGTATTGTAGGTACCAGAGGGAAAGAAAAGTACTTGTTTGAGGAAGTCATAGATGCTCTAATGGGGCTTATGGGACCTGCCATTGAGGCATATAACAGGAAGTCAGAAAAGAAGATGAATAAGTATCTGGGAGATATTTAAAAATGATCGGGGCATTACCAGCCAGCTTGAATATAGGCGGAGTGGATCATCCCGTTGAGACCGATTATAGAAATATCCTGATTGGATTAACCGCCTGCGCTGATCCGGAGTATAACGATAGAGAAAGGTTGTACATATTGATGAAGCGGCTCTTCCGGGATCATTTAAAGGAAATCCCGGAAGATTGTATTACAGAGGCGGCAGAAAAGGCCAAATGGTTTATTGACTGTGGGCAGGTGACAGAAGATAAAAAGCCTCCTTTAAAAGTTATTGACTGGGAACAGGATGAGCCTATAATTTTTCCAGCAATAAACAAATTAGCTCATAGGGAAGTCCGGTCAGTGGCATATATCCATTGGTGGACCTTTATGGGTTACTTTATGGAAATTGAAGAAGGGACCTTTTCCATGGTTCTGGGAATCCGGCAGAAGGTTGCAAAGGGAAAGAAGCTAGAAAAATGGGAAGAAGAATTTTATCATAACAACAAAGCTCTTTGCGATATTAAGACCCGGTATACGCAGGAAGAACAGGCAGAAATTAATTATTTAAACAATGTTTTTGGGTAGGCGCCGTATGGCGTCTTATTTTATGCCCGGGGAAGAGGTGACAACATGGCTTTTGATGGAAGTCTTAAATTTGATACTAAGGTGGATACGAGCGGTTTCGATGAAGGAAGTTCAACGCTTAAAAATGCGCTGGAAAAGCTTACGTCCACCATTGAAAGATTATCGGATAACATCACAAGGTCTTTCCACGGAGCGGGTAAAGCGGCGGAGGAAGTTGGTAGCAGCGCAGAAAATACCGCATCACAGGTAGAAGAGATAGCGAAAGCTGCCAAGAAGGCAAACGATGAAACTACGGCGCTTAAGGAACAAATGGCAGAAGTCTCTGTGAGTGATGGTGGGAAAAATGCAGAATCTATAGCAGAATCACGGACTTCGCACGCACCGGGAGAGTATCAGACATACGGAAATGAAGTTCGGGAATTTGTGGATAATTACGTAAAAGATATGGGGAAAGCGTCGGAATCCACCAATGAATTTAAGTCAGAAATCGTGTCTCTCTCTGGGCAATTAAAACAGATGGAATCCCAAGGATTATATTTTGGAGATGAAGATTATGATGAAGTGTACTTTAAACTTGCGAAAATAAAGCAGGCATTAGCTGACTACAAACGGGAGATTACCAGCCCTACCCCAGATGCAGTTATTCCGGTCAAACTCGACTCATCTTCCTTTGCTGGGCAGATTCAGGAACTAAAACAAGAACTTGCGGTTTTGAGCGCTAAGGGTATTACATTAGGTATGCCGGAGTACGACGAGGTGTATCTTAAGCTTCAGAAGGTGATGGCAGCCCAAAAACAATATGAGGCTTATATAAAAAATCTGGCCCAATTGTCCAATCAGACAGGGGAGGCAATCGCGGGTGAAGGTGCTGCCGCCGGCACGACAGCTTCGCACATGACCGAACTTGCCAGAGAGAAGGCCCGGGCGTCAACGGAAAATAAGAAGCTTGGAAACAAGGCAGAACAGACATCGAGCAAACTTAGAAAGGAAGGCACGGGAGCAAAATGGCTCTCATCTATGCTCGGCATGGCGGCAAAGACATTGTCTAAGGTAGGAAATAGCTTTACAAAGACAGGAAGGCAGGCCAATTCCGGCGCCAGGGGACTGGGAAACATTTTGAGTAAGATGATTCTTTTTTCCGCAATACGTAAGATCATCAGTGGGATTACATCAGCCTTTAAAGAAGGGATACAGAATTACGCCCAGTACTCCAGCAACTTCAATTCGATTATGAGTTCATTTGTCTCCACTACGGCTCAATTAAAAAACAGTGTTGCTGCAGCCTTTTCACCAATCACGTCAATAGTAGTACCTGCCTTAGATGTACTGGCTCAGAAATTGATCTATGTAATAAACCTGATCGGCCAATTTTTGGCGGCTCTGTCTGGAAAGGGAATGTTTACAAAAGCGGTAAAAGTCAATAAGGATTATGCTGATGGCCTGAAAAAGACAGGAGGAGCAGCAAAAAAGGCTGGAAATGATGTCAAGAAAGCCCTTGCTCCTTTTGACGAACTAAATCAGATCCAACAGCAGGCAAACGATTCTGGAGCCAACGGGGCCGGAGGTGTGGATCCGTCTCAGATGTTTACCGAGTCTAAGATTGACAGTGAGATCAGTGATTTTGCAGGTCGTATTGTGAAGGCTTTCAGGGCTGGAGATTTTTCGGCAATAGGTCAGATCATTGGAGAAAAGATAAACGATGAAGTTCAAAGGTTCACCGACTTTATCAGCTGGGATAATGCTGGGGCAAAGATTACGGCTTTTGTCACCGATTTTACGGATTTATTTAACAGCCTTGTTAAGACAATAGACTGGTATTCTATCGGAGTTATGATGGGTACAGGAACCAACACCCTGGTTAATACTCTATATTTGCTTATAACTCAGCTTGACTGGGGTCTTATTGGTGAAGCGTTCGCCCTGGGATTAAACGGAACAATCGATACCATTGACTGGGCAAGGATAGGACTTTTGTTTGCAGCGGGCTTGGGTAGTTTATTTACTATGGCTTCACACTTTGCCGAAACTTTTGACTGGACTGGATTCGGCAGTTCTATTGCATTAAGCCTCAGTACGTTTTTCCAAAACTTTGACTGGGCAGGAGCCGGGACAGCGGTCAGTGATATCGTAATAGGTTTATTAGATGCACTTATCACTTTTGTTATAGAAACGGACTGGTGGGCTTTTGGAGAAGGCGTTGCAACATCTCTGGAGAATATAGACTGGGCCACGGTAGCAAACAGGCTATTTTTGGCAATCGGTGCAGTCCTTGGCGGTATTGCTGCCTTTTTAGGTGGTTTAATTTCAGATGGAGTAGAAGCCGCTCAGATATACTTCCAAGAAAAGATTGAAGAGTGCGGCGGGAATGTAGCTCAGGGAATTCTAAAAGGGATTGGAGATGCACTGGTTGGAATCGGTGCCTGGGTGAAAAAGAATGTATTTGAGCCTTTCATTAATGGATTTAAAGATGCATTCGGCATTCACAGTCCATCTACCGTTATGGCTGAAATGGGTAAATATCTCTGGGACGGGTTCTGCAATGGAATAAAGAACTTCTTCTCAAATCCAGGGGCATTCATAAAATCCAATATTACAGATCCTTTTGTAAATGGGATCAAGGGGCTTCTTGGTATCCATAGCCCTTCTACAGTACTCAAGGAAATTGGTGGGTATACAGTTGATGGGTTCAATCAGGGAGTGGAGAACGGTCAAAGTAACTCACAGAGTATAGTTCAAAAATGGGCTTCCGGTATTTCAAACTGGTTTACCAGCAAGCTAGGCCTTTCAGGAAACAATTCTGATGAATCAAAGAAATGGGCTACCGGTATCATATCTGGTTACAACGGTGCTATAAGTCAGGATTATACAAAATCACAGAGTATAATGGAGACCTGGGCGGACAGCATTCGGAAATGGTTCACTGGAGACGGAGAAGGGAAAGGCGTAAACGAAGCGGCATGGAAGAAATTTGCAGATCAGATAGTCAATGCTTTTAAGGAGAAAATACAGTCAGGATTTTCCGATTCACGTGTACCTATGGAATTATGGTCAAATAATCTAAAAACATGGTTCTGGGGGGATTCCAACTACACAGGAACCGGTGGACTGTACAATGTGTTTTACATGATGGCTAAGCGTATCAATGAAGGATTCGCAAACGGTATTTCCGACTTTTCAAACCTAACAAAAGCAGCAATGACAAAGTGGGCGCAGAGTGCCATACAAGAAGCAAAAGAAGGACTTGATATCCATTCACCGTCAAGAGAATCATACTCCATTGCTGAGTATTTTATTCAAGGCTTTAACAATGGAATCTCTGACATGGCAAAGTCTTCCACAGGTGCTGTCAAGAGCTGGCTCGATGGTGTTAAAAATGTACTTGATGGAGCCGATCTGCAGCTTTCCACAGGGATTAATATTTCAAACGCTGCCTCCTATCTGCCGAAGATGGCACAGGGCGTTGTTGTGCCGCCCAGAGCGGGAGAATACCAGACGCTTAAGAATTCTGCGGAAGGCAACTCGTTTTTAGAGGGGCTTTCGGAGTTGGTTAAAGAATTAAAATCTATCAGCGGTCAGGCCAGTGGTGGGAATGATGGTGATACAAATCTAACTCTCCAGTTTGGCGTAGACATGATTTACCGAGCGGTGGTAAACAAAAATAAAGAAGTAATTGAAACTATGGGTACAAATCCATTATTGGGATAAAGGAGGGAGAATATGGCATTTCAAGGCTGGTTGGTAAGGTTCGGGAATACAGTTCTCCCGAATAGCTACCTAGAAAAATATGATGAAACACCAAACCAAAGGCTGGAACTTGATGCTTACAGAGAATCAGCCACGGCAGGGCTTAGGAGGACCACTTCTCCCTACTTTAAATCAAAGATAGAAATACCAATCCGCAAATTGTATTATGGTGAAAAGATAGTCTTAAAGGCTATTGTGGATTCTGGGATCACCAATGCAGTAGAACGGAAGGTAAATATTATATATTGGAATAGCGAGATCATGGACTATGCGAGCGGAGAATTCTATATGCCAGATATTAAGTACACGATCAGTCATATAGACAGGAACCGGTTAAACATGGTCTATGAACCGTTTACTATAACTTTGATAGAATATTAAGGAGGTGTGTAGGTGTTAAATATACCAGAAGAAATAAAATCCTTATATAGGCAGCCGAATAGCTCACTTGATACATGGCGAACATTTAAAATGAGATTTTACGATAAGGATATCGATTTTCTATATCCTGGTGAAGATGTCTGGCCATCAGATAATTTGTTCCCGGTAGACGATACCCCGATCTACACGATAGATGGCACTCAGGTACCAAATGACAATTTGACTTTAACCCAGGTACTATGTCCAACAGACACTCTAACCTTTGGCCACTGTGGTTCTGCTACACTGGAAGTAATGGTATCTGATGTACTCATGGACCTGACCGGGAAATGGTTTACCCTTTCCATGGAAGTGGGCGGCTATGAAATGATGCTGGGTATCTATAAAGTGCAAAGTTTTGAGCGTCAGGCAGACAGAAATAAGAAAAGGATCCTTGCTTATGATAGAATGCTTAATTTCGCCGTAGACGTGGCCGAATGGTATCAGGGGCTTACATTCCCTATGAGCCTGAAACAGTTCCGTACAGCCTTGTGTGAACACGCAGGGGTGCCGCAAAAAGAAGTCACCTTGCCTCTTGACGATATGCAGATAACAAAGACGATTGACCCGACCCAGATATCCGGCCGTGATGTGATGAAAGCCATCTGTGAGATAAACGGGTGTTTTGGCCAAATTGATGCAACTGGAAAGTTTAAGTATGTATTCCTGGGAGCCTCCGGGCTTTATCCGTCAGAGGAACTTTACCCGGCAGAAGATTTATTCCCTTCTGAACAGGAAGGAGAAACACTGTCACACCATAAAGAAGCCAGGTATGAAGATTTCCTTGTATACGGAATTGACCAGGTACAGATCAGGCAAGAAGAAGGGGACGTAGGAACCGTATATGGTGGTGGAAAGAATTCTTATATCGTACAAGGGAATTTCCTTGTTTATGGCAAAAGTGCGGCTGATTTATTTAATATAGCGGCTACTTTACACCACAATATAAGCGGTAAGTCCTACCGACCGTGTAAGATTGTAACAGCAGCCCTCCCATGGGTGGAACCAGGGGACGGGATTATCTGCTATACCTCTGATGATGTGATTGAGACTTATTGTCTGAAACGAACACTCAAAGGCATTCAGGCCACGATGGACACCTATGAGGCAGCCGGTACCAGGGAAAGAAAACAGAACTTTGGCATTCAGACACAGATTATTCAACTTGAAGGAAAGTCTGCTGTTATAAAGAAATCTGTGGAAGAAGTATCTGTAAGGGTAACTGACTTGAAGGCAGAAACCGAAGCACAGTTTGCAATTACCGCCAATCAGATCCTTGCGGAAGTTACCAGGGCAAAACAAGCGGAAGCATCATTGAGTATAAAGGCCGATCAGATCGCTTTGTCAGTAACGGATTTAACTAACAATACTAATTCTCGATTTGAGCAAACCGCCGCCCAGATCAGCCTTAAGGTAAGCGTCGGAGATGTAACGAATAATTTGAATTCAGAGTTGAAGATCACCGGAAATAAAATTGCACTGACTACCGGGCATTTTACGGTAGACGCAAAGAATTTAACTATTGACGAATCAGGAAACGCTAATTTCAGTGGAAGAGTGACAGCGGCTCACATTTCGGGCAGTACGTTTGAATCTGATGTATTCTATGCCAGTGATAACGCCGTGGGATTTGGGGATTATTATGTAAGTGCTGATGGTAGCAATGTTTTGCGCTCTACCGATGGAACCGTAGTTATTCAAACGGCAAGAGGAGGTCCTTTTGGTAAGTATGCAGCGATAAATTTAAGTTCCCAAGCGGGGACTACTATACTGTCTGACCATCATTTGGAAACGCCGTTTGTTAATGCGAGGCAGATCAATGGGGACTGCGAATTATTTGGCGCTAACTGGTGGAAAGGATATTCACTGTTTGAAGCACTTGATTTCCTGAATGATAAAATAAATAATCTAGGGTAGGCCGATTTGCCCAAAAGTTGCATATCGTGAATTGATGTGCTATCATAGAAAGAAAATCGGAGGTAAGAACATGAAAATAAAACGCTTGATTTTTATTATTGCAATGTTAGTCTTCTCTTTGAATATGCTTGCTTTCGCGGAGGAACGAAGACCGTTGAGAGAAGGAGAGATAAGACCTAGGTGGGTAGTGATGAATGAGGATTCTCTCCCGATGAAAAATGCTTGGCACCATGAATATGACGGGGCCTGGGTGTATCTTGATGAAACTGGATATACACTACAAAACACCTGGTTTCATGACCCTGCTGATGGAAAGTGGTATTATTTTGATGAATATTGCTATATGCTTCACGACACCACAACCCCAGATGGATATTACGTTGGAACGGACGGAGCATGGGTGCAAAATTAATAACATGGTTATGAAGAGCGGAGATTGATTGCTTAATTGATTCTTCGCTCTTTTGTTGAATAATTCTCCTTTTTGTGGTATGTTTTATTAAAATCACATATGGGAGGAAGGGGTATGGTAGCTTTGAGTGGATTTTTGATTGTCTTAAGTATTTTAGGAATAATTTTTTCTCTTTTATGGCTTGGTGTTGCGTTCTTCAAGGGAAAACGGTTAAAATTCCCTTTACTATTATCGTTAGGCTGCTTTGTTTCTTTTTTTGTATTTACGTTTATTGGAAATGCTCTTACCACAGATGAGGACAGGGCAGCCATGGCGGCGAGAGAATTTTCAATGGCAATAGAAAGGGAAGAGTCAAACAAAGCAAAGGAGCAATCTGAAAGTCAAAAAAAAGAGGAAGAATCTAAAAAGAGGAAAGATTTAGAAGAATCCATTAGAGAATCTGTAGTTGAAAGTATGAGTACAGGAAGACAAGAATATACTATCGTACAGGAAAGTGCAATCACGGAATCTGCAAGTGAAGAATTAAAAGAGAACATTGTTGATAACAATAGTTTGTCAGAAGAAGATTATAAATTGGCTTGTAAAGAAATGTGGTATGATGATATTTTCTTTTCCAAGGAAGATTTAGAAGGAAAATTTGTGAAATTGGATATCTACTTTGAAGAAGGACGTTTTTTTACAATGGATTCCGTATATGATTCAAGGGTACAGAAACTAAAAGACGAGTGGAACACATATATGAATTTCTATTTGTGCGGAGTATCTCGAGGTGAACCCAATAGTTATGTTGGCGGTCAAATTAATGTGTTCTTTTCACAGGATTATGGAATATCTCCAGACAATTATGATACAGGGCAACAGGCCATTGCTTATGGACAAATAATAGATTACTCAAGTAACACATGGTCAGGATATAATGAATGTAGCTTCATTCCTAAATACATAGAATTGAAATAAGGAGGTTCACTGATTTTATCGATTTAAAAAAAGGTGTGCACCAGACGCACACGTTGGAGATTCTTCATAATTTAGGATATTCAAAGCAGTCTATTACACAGGCAGAACATATCTACATTCTATCTGAACGAGGGTATGCCAGATTGATAAAAATCATGGATACTGACTTGGCTTGGGAAATTCACGATAAGTTAATAGATGAATATTTTGAGTTGAGAGATGGTAGCTCTGCTAAAACCCAGGCTGAAATTATTTTGGAACAGGCGCAGGCATTAGTAGCGCAAGAAAGACGAATGATGAAATTGGAAGATTCTAATAAAAAGCATGAAAAACGAATAGATGAAATTGAAGCCAAGTTGATTACTCACTCCAATGAATACTATACGATTGCTGGATATGCAAGTTTAACGAATAGGCGTATAGATATTACACAAGCAAATCTTCTCGGAAGAAAAGCTGTGAAACTCTCTAAAGAGTATGGATATGATATTGATAAAATTAATGACCCTCGTTTTGGAACTGTAAATGCCTATCATATTGATATATTGGAAATGGTATTTAGAAATAAGTAGTCTTAAATCAGCATATACGCTCGAGCGAAAATTCGCTCAAGTGATACCAACTAAAATAAAATGAGTTAAAAGAGCGTCCATAAATGGGTGTTCTTTTTCTATGCCCGAAAGGAGGGAGGATTGTATGAAAAAGGTAATTACCTATACAGAAGAACAGGTGTTGCAAATTCAGTATATGCTGAATGGTGTCACTATAACCGGGATCCAGAATGCCAAGCAGGTGGCAGCCATTGCGCAATTGCTGGAGATGGGAACGCCCGGAGAGATCAACGAAGCTGAAAAGGAAGAAGGTGAAGGATAATGCCATATCAATCATATTACAGCATAACTGACTGGAAAAACTTACCGTCACAACAAACCGCATTAAACAGGACTAATTTGATTCACGCTGAGAATGGTATCAAAGAAGCAGATAACCGAATCGTACAGTTAGATTCAAAAAAGGCAGAGCAGGCCCTTGTTAATACCATGGTAAAAGATGTGTCTGTAGATACAAATACCGGAGTACTAACAATCACCCTCCTAAACGGCACAACAAAGACTTATGATTTGGATATCGAAAAGGTGGTTGTTAATTTTGATATCACAGATGATGATAAATTAGTCCTTACCCTGGCAGATGGTACGCAGAAAATAATTGACTTGACCCGATTTGTCTATTCCGTAGATAGCACTGCTACCATATCAATGCAGATTCAGGACCGTACTATAACGGCCCGGATAGTAGACGGATCCGTTACCATGGAGAAACTTGATGCTGCCATTCAGACAGAGTTTAGACAGTATATGCTTGATGCTCAGGCCGCCCGGGACGCCGCCCTACAGTATCAGTTATGGGCCAAACGGTACACGCTGGGGGATGTATCTTTTCCTGGAAGCGAAACGGATAGCTCCAAATACTACTATGAGCAGACCAAAACTGCAGAAGAAACCACCGTCCAGAATGCTCAATCTGCCGCAGAGGACGCAGAAACCGCCACTCAGCAGGCGGGAATAGCCAAGCAGAAAGCAATTAATGCATCAGCTTCGGAAACGAATGCGGCTGCCAGCGCTCAGATAGCCACTCAAAAGGCTACAGCGGCAGCGGTCAGTGAGCAGACAGCAAAAGAAAAGGCTGATGAAACCGTGGCAGCAACAACTACGGCCACACAGAAAGCGGCGGCAGCGTCAACCAGCGAAGCAAACGCTAAAACGTACATGGATGAATCCAAAAGTAATGCAGATCATGCAAAGTCTGAGGCAGACAGGGCAGAATCTTACGCAGGACAAGCAAATCCAGGAGCATTGACGGGTACTGAGGCAACTGATACGCGAGGAATCTTAGGTGCACCAGGGGCTACAGTATGGGCGCAGGCATTAATTGATAGAATGATAGATAATAATATTTCTGATATAGAAATCGATGACCTTGATGAGCTGGTCTACATCCCGAAATTCAAAAGCAGTGATGTGCTTGTGGGAGGAGATAATAATACTCACCCTGCATTCATCGTACACGGAAAAGAAATTCCGGGGTTTTACTATTCGAAATATCAGAATGTCGTTAAGACAGTAAACGGTGTAAGCACAGCATACAGCCTATACGGTAAAGATCCAGCAGTCAATATTAATTTTGACAATGCACGGGCCATATGCGAAGCCAAGGGGAACGGGTACCATCTTAGTACTATGGCCGAATGGGCAGCTATCGCATTATGGTGTAAAAAAAATGGGTGTATGCCTTACGGAAATAATGACTATGGAAAAGACACCCATGAGAGTGGCTACATGGCCGTGCCTGTTTCGCAAGAAGATGATGGCAGAACGGCGAAAGTAGCCACCGGCACAGGACCCCTTACATGGAGCCATGATGAAACACCAAGCGGGATATGGGATCTTAACGGTAATATATGGGAATGGCAAGGAGGAGTTCGCGCTGTCTGGGGAGAGATACAGGTCCTTGAAAATAACAATGCGGCAGACCCGGCTAATTCTCAGGCGGCAACAAGCGAACATTGGAAAGCGATCAACGCTGTTGATGGTACTCTTGTGGAGCCGGAAAGCAAGACAACAGACACTGCTGCACATCTGTCAGGGAATACCCTTAAATTGGACTACGTAACTAATACATGGAGATACACAACTAACGTTACAAGCAACGTCGACCAGAACCGATCTTTTTTGTTTCACAATTTAACCACCACCTCCGAAATCAGTGAAGCGGCCCGAGTACGGCTTCGCGCTCTGGCCCTGTTGCCTGATCTTGACGCAGTTGCAGCGGATTATGAAGGAGACCGTTTCTATTTCAACAACGGGAGAAGCGAGAGTATGTTCCAATACGGAGGACGCTGGAACAATGCCACGACTGGGGGTATATTCTGCGTTCTTGGCGAGAGTTCGCGCGCAAGCGGTAGCGTACAAAGGGGGTTGCGCTGCGCTTATATTCCTGAGCTTGGCAAATTATTATAGTAGGAGGTAATAACATGGATTTTAAATACTTAAATCGTGAAGGACTAAAACACTTTTACACAAAAATATTGGCACAAGTCAGCTTTAAAGTCGATAAAACCAATGGAGATATTTCAGGAACAAAAATTCGGAGCGTAGATACTATTTCTGATAATTTTCCTGATCCTGTAGCTGGAGAAAACACAAAAACATTTCTCGGGAAAGTTAAGAAATCTTTGGCTGACTGGAAAGCGATAAAATCCACGCTGCTGACCATAAATATGCTAACGAATCAACATGACAACAGCACGAGTAAGATTCCTACGGCGGCATTGGTGTACGCTCTGAAACAGTCTCTTGATACGACAAATAGTAATTTAGCTTTGAAAGCTGACAAATCATCATACTATGTCGTAAATGGTGACTTGACCGGAGTTGTAACGCAAGTATGGAATTTACCTACTCAAAATGGAGGTAAGCCACCTTATTTATTATCAGCCCAAATCCAGCTAGATGCTGGAATATGGTCTGATCTACGTACACTACCAAAGATAGTACTAATTGCTGCTAACAGTGCTCAGCTATCATTGGTCAAAGACGCTGCAGAATCTTATGTGGGATATCAGGTACGCTTTTTATTTATGGTAGGGTAACTGATCATTTAAGCATCAATTAAATCAAACATAAGTGTGACGCGAAATGCTGACGGTATTGGAACATTAAACCGGACTTGTAGCGTGGTGTCATCGTATTTAGCGCAATATACAACCCAAAAGCCATTTCCAGTATTCCACGATATACATGCCATTGAAGCGCAGATATCTGATAACTTTTTACCAGTTATGCCCATTTGTAACAAGCTAACATTTACCCAGTCATTGCCATTAGTATTCGAAAAGCCAACTTGCTTAGCTGCAAAATACTTCGAATTAAGCAAAAACTTATTATTCAGGGTATTGCTCACCACCGTCAAATTGCTATTTAGTGGAGAAAAGAAACTTGTAAATCAGTCCCTTATGGGGCTATTTTTATTGCCTGAAATCAGGCAGAAAGGAATCTATGAATAATTTCAAAATTGAAAAAATCAAATTTGGGGATCGGGAGTTTGACCTAGTTCCTGCAGGCGTAAACCTCGGAGAGAACGGAGGGACCATCAAATTTCAGAAAGGAGCCGCCTCTTTCGATAGCATTGAAACTATCTTAAAAGCAAACGGTGTCATTACACAGATCGGATTATCTGTGGAACCAGACTGGAACCGCTCTGATTTAGTATATGCCGGGAGGCTGACAAAGCAGTCTGATTATCTAATCTACGAAGACACCACAGCAGACGTAATGATTGCAGTATTCCGCACGCCAGATCTGACTGAGCGCGTGGCAGCCCTGGAAGCTGAGAATGAATCGTTAAAAGCAACCGTTGACACGTTAGTATTATCAAGTCTGGAGGGATAATTATGTACGAAACATTGATGAGATTATATGATGGCGGAAAAGGTACACTAACTATCGCTATGCTTGCAAACGCAGTAATCAAGGGTTGGATTACCGAAGTCGAGAAACAGGAGATTCTTGCATCTAAATAAATGAAACGGAGGTGCTGCCATGACTGAAACGGAGGTTGCCGTAAAGTTGGAAGCCCATGAGCATGAAATTAAATCCCTGAAACACCGCATGGAGGATCAGGAAGAACAAAGCAAGACAATCCAGGAATTAGTCTTGGCAGTGAAAGAACTGGCTCTGAATATGCAAGCAATGATTAAGGAACAGGGGATACAGGGAAATAAAATCGCTAAATTAGAAGCAGCACCAGGAGAAGCATGGAGCAGCACAAAACGAACAGCGATTAATTCATTTGTTGGTGTCTTGGCCGGTTCGTTTGCAACCGGCTTGATTTTTATATTAGCACAGTATGTTAAATAGGAAAGAGAGGATAATAACATGGAACAGATTATGAATTATGTGAAACCAGAACTTATTGTAGTGGCAGTGGTATTGTACTTTTTGGGGCATGGAATTAAGCAGAGCCAGACAATCAAAGATAAGTACATTCCTCTGGTAAATGGAGCTGTAGGAATCGTTCTGTGCGGCGTATATGTCTTAGCTACCAGTGCCTGCCAGACAGGCCAGGAAATTGCTATGGCGGCATTTACGGCCATTACACAGGGTGTTCTGGTTGCAGGCCTAAGTACATACGTAAACCAGATTATCAAGCAGACTTTAAAAACTGAATAATCCGATGTGGGAATTCCCATATTGGTTGTAACATCACAACTTTTCGGGCCTGGGAGATCCTGGGCCTTTTTCAATTGGAGGAATGAAATATGAGAGACATTACTTTGTGTCATCCGCGGCTGCAGACGCTGGCCGGGAAACTTGTGGAAGAGTGTTCTAAGCAGGGCTTAATAATCAAGATAGGCGAGACATACCGAACCGTTGCGGAGCAGGACGCATTATATGCCCAGGGCAGAACAACTCCAGGTAATATTGTGACCAACGCTCCAGGGAGTACATACAGTTCTTATCACCAGTGGGGAACCGCTTTCGATATTTTCAGGAATGACGGGCAGGGTGCATACAATGAATCCGGGAACTTTTTTGGCAGGGTTGGTGCCATCGGAGTATGCCTTGGACTAGAATGGGGAGGCAATTGGAAATCACCGGTTGATAAACCACACTTTCAGCTCCCGGACTGGGGCAGTTCTACTTCTGGGATCAAAAAGGTATACGCAAACCCAGAAGAATTTAAGAAGACATGGTCAGCATTTCCTGCAGAATATACCCCCGGCTGGAATCATGACAAGAATGGCTGGTGGTATGCTGATTCCAAGACCACTTACTATAAGTCCTGCTGGCAGATCATCAACGGCCATAAGTACTATTTCAACCCTGACGGATACGCCGTTACCGGTTGGCAGGTGATTGGCGGCCAGGACTTTTACTTTGAACCAAGGGCCGGGCACCCGCTGGAATGTGCATTGTATGTATCAGATCATGATGGTGCACAGGGCCCGGGAGAATTTTAAGCCAGTAACGCTTACCCCGGATCAGAATGGGGCCTTGAAGTGGCCGGGACTGGCGGAGTAAATTTAATAGGCGGGTATCCGATATTCTGGACCTGCCTAATATAAAAATTATACAATATGCTTTTTTAATGTTTGAAGGATAGATTCAAAGTTTTCATTTTCTATGTGTTCTGCTAAATTAGAATCTTTAAGGCAATTGTCTTTGGTTCGTCCAAGTGTCTGGTTTCTATTTTTGAAAAAGTGATCAAAATTGTAAACACTGTCATAAACTTTGTATAAGTGTTCGACCTGTGAATCTTTTAAAAATGAACAATTGCTTATAAGGTCTTGCCATTGTGGGGAATATCGTATATCAACAGATGATCTCTCATTTTTAACGAAATACTTAATACTTTTCAAATCGTAGTATAAAACTGATGCAAAATGAGATTCCTCTTCCTTCTTATTAATACTTCTAAAATGATATTCTGTTAAAAATGTTACAAGTCCACCTACTAGGGCACCAATTAAGGCACTTACTAATTCCTTCATTATCTTAATCCTCCTTAGTATTTTCCTTAAAGTAATATTTTAAAATCCAGTCCGTTTTTTGTCCGTTGATTTTTATATACAAAAATCCAGTAGGTATTATTTCGATAACGAAAAAGCCAGAATACCTTGTATCTATAAGGAATTCCGGCTTTTAACTTTTAGCAGGGGAAGAGGGGCTCGAACCCCCATTTACGGTTTTGGAGACCGTTGCTCTACCATTGAACTATTCCCCTTTGGACCGGCGTCATGTTCCCGCCTGAGCACTTAGAGAGTATAGCATAGAAGCTTTTAAATTGCAACAGTTTTCCGGGAAAAATAAAAAAATTATTCTGCTGTTATTGCCCCCCTGTTTGTGGTAGAATAGTATGAAAAAGGAAGTCTCTGGGCAGAAGTCATGTTCCGGCGGCTTGATTTGGCGTTTTATATGAAAATTGCAAAGCAAAACTGTGAAATTGAATTAGAATGAAAAGTATAATAGATAATAATTCCCAAAATAAAACTTGTCTCATCAAAAATATGCTTATCTACAAAGCGTTCCCTCAAAAATAATTACAGGTTATGCACAAAAAAAGGCCATATAATCGGATATGAAACATAATTTGACAAATCATGTCAAACATGATATATATAATCTATAACTTTTTCTTCATTATAAAAAGGAGTTGTGATTATGAAACAGTTTAAGATTATGTTGCCGACTGTTGCTGAGGCAAAAGAGTTCGTTGCTGCTGCTGCAAAATGTGATTTTGACATAGACGTGTATTACAATAGAGTAACCATTGACGCAAAGTCTATATTAGGAGTATTGAGTTTGGATTTGACACAGGTTTTGACCGTTGAGTTCAACGGGGAAAATGCAGAGTTTGAAGCATTTCTGGCGGCGAAAGCTCCAGGAAATTGTTCAGCAGCATAAACAGATGCAACGTAGAAAGGGAATTGTATGCCGCACGGCCTGCAGTTCCCTTTTTTTATTCATAGAAAATCATGTTCTATGAACCCCAAAACGCTTCCCCATGGAATGAACTCCAGAGGAGAGTCAGGGGAGAAGGAAGAGAGAGGTTGCCCAAGTGGAAGAGGCAGAGAAAAAAGTCCTGAAAATATCCGTCAGGAATCTGGTGGAGCTTGTTCTTCGCTCCGGCGACCTGGATAACCGGCGGACTTCAGGGGCTGAAAAGACCGCCATGCAGGAAGGAAGCCGGATACACAGGAAGATCCAGCGCCGCATGGGGGCGGACTACAGGGCGGAAGTGGTACTGAAGCATGAGGTGGAAGCGGATCAGTTTCAAATATTGGTGGAGGGGCGGGCCGACGGCATCATTGAGAAGCCGGAAGGAGTGACCGTTGATGAAATCAAGGGCATTTATATGGATCTGTCCTATTTGACAGAGCCTTTTCCCGTGCATTTGGCTCAGGCCATGTGCTATGGGTATTTTTACTGCTTTGACCATCAGCAAAACCGGGCCGTCATTCAGATGACCTACTGCAACCTTGAAACAGAGGAGATCCGCCGTTTTCAGGTGGAAAAATCCTTTGAGGAGCTGGAAACCTGGTTTCAGAGCCTGATTCATGAGTACATTAAATGGGCAAGATATTTATACAACCATGGAATAAGAAGAGATGAATCCATAAGGGAGCTTTCCTTTCCCTATCCCTACCGGAAGGGGCAGAAGGAACTGGTGGTGGCCGTTTACCGGAGCATTGCCAGAAAGAGGAACCTTTTTATCCAGGCTCCCACAGGGATCGGAAAGACCCTTTCCACTGTTTATCCTGCCGTAAAGGCCATTGGGGAAGGGCTTGGAGACAAATTGTTTTATCTGACTGCAAAAACCATAACCAGGGCGGTGGCGGAAGAAGCCTTTGAAATTTTAAGGGAGCAGGGGCTGTATTTGAACTCCGTAACCATAACAGCAAAGGAAAAACTGTGCTTTCTTGAGACTCCGGAGTGCAATCCCGATGCCTGCCCCTATGCAAAGGGACATTTTGACCGGGTGGGAGATGCGGTCTATGAGATCATCCATAAGGAAACCGGGATCACCAGGGAAGTGGTGCTCCTCTACGCTAAGGAGCACCGGGTATGCCCCTTTGAATTCTGCCTGGATATCAGCAACTGGGTGGATTCCATCATCTGTGATTATAATTACGTATTTGATCCAAATATCCGCCTGAAACGGTATTTTTCCGAAGGCATTTCCGGGGAGTACCTGTTTTTGACAGACGAGGCCCATAACCTTGTGCCAAGAGCCAGGGAAATGTACAGCGCGGCTGTTTATAAGGAGGACTTTCTTCTTATTAAAAAGGTGATAAAGCCTATGAACCAGAAGCTTGTCCGGATGCTGGAGCGGTGCAACAAAGAGCTTTTAGAAATGAAACGGGAATGCGAGAGTTTTCAGATACTGGAAGATATCCGGTTTTTCATGACAGGCATCATGACTCTTTTCGGGGAATTGGAAAAGCTTTTGGAAGCCAATGAGGAATTTGAGGACAAGGATCTGGTTCTGGATTTCTACTTTAACCTTCGTGACTTTTTGAATATCTACGACCGTTTGGATGACAATTACCGGATCTATACAGAGCTTTTGCCTGATGGGCGATTTGTACTCAGGCTGTTTTGCGTAAATCCCGCAAAAAACTTAAAGGAGTGTCTGGACAAGGGAAACAGCACTGTATTTTTTTCTGCCACACTGCTTCCGATCCGGTATTACAAGGAGCTGCTAAGCGGCGACCAGGAGGAATATGCGGTATATGCCCAATCTCCCTTTGATCAGGAGAAAAGGCTTCTCATGGTAGCTTCTGATGTCAGCAGCCGTTATACAAGAAGAAACCGGCGGGAATACCAGAAGGTAGTGGATTATATGCAAAAGATCGTGTCAGCCCGCAAAGGGAACTACATGGTATTTCTGCCGTCTTACCAGTATTTGAAAGAAATAGAGGGGATTCTGGAAGAAGGGTCAGGGCTGAAACAGGAGTTTACTTACATGTCCCAGGCCGCCCACATGAGCGAGCAGGAGAGAGAGGAGTTTCTTAAGGAATTTTCAGAGGAGCGGGAGGATTCCTTTGTGGCTCTTTGTGTCATGGGCGGCGTATTTTCGGAAGGCATCGATTTAAAAGAAGACCGTCTGATCGGAGCCATCATCGTCGGCACCGGCCTTCCCATGGTCTGCACAGAACAGGAGATTTTAAAGGGGTATTTTGAAGCCAGGGAGCAGAATGGCTTTGATTACGCCTACCAGTATCCGGGGATGAACAAGGTCATGCAGGCGGCAGGAAGAGTGATCCGTACGGTCCGGGATGAAGGCGTCATTGCCCTGCTGGATGAGCGTTTTTTAAAACCGGACTACCAGGCCCTGTTTCCAAGGGAATGGGAGGGGTATTATGAAGTACAGTTAAAAAATGTGGAAGAAGTGGCCCGGAACTTTTGGACCAGGGATGCAGACCTTCCTGGGACCGGTCCCCTGGCAGCAGAAAAAAGCTGCCATCCATAAAAGGACGGCAGCGGAATATCTGTCATAGGGAGGCAAGCATGTCCATGAACTGCTTGGAAGCCTGGGAAACAGGGATGTTTTCATTATAAGCCACCACCATCTGGCGGGTAGGCAGCTTTTCTGAAAGCTTTACCTGGAATAAGTCCTTATCATTTTCGGGAATGCAGTAATCCGGGACAAATGCAATTCCCAGGCCGATGCGGGCCAGGTCGATCAGGAGGTCGTTGCTGCTTAACTCAATTTCAGGGACCAGGTCCAGTTGTTCCTTCTGGAACATGTGATGAAGGAATTCGCTGGTGGTGCTCTTTCGCTCCAGCATCAGAATGGGATAGGTTTGAAGGGTCTGGAGGCTTACGGTCTGCCCCTTTAAAGGAAAATATTCCTGGTTAGCCACGAATACATCAGAAAATTCGTTGATGACCCGGGTGTTCTGGGAGCTTAAAAGTCCTGAGTTAGGATAATTGGTAATGATAAAATCCACCTGCCCGGTTTCCAGAAGATGAGCGCATTCAATGGAGGTCTGGTTGGTGACTTTAATGTGCACATTGGGGTAGGTCTTATGAAATCTATTTAAATATGGGACCAGATAATAGCGGCAGATGGTGTCGCTGGCGCCGATGCGCAACTGGCCGCCGTTTAGGGTATTGGCTTCCAGTAACTGGTTTTCCCCCTTTTGAATCAGGTTGATGGCTGGCTCTATGTGCTTTAGGAGGATGTCTCCTTCCGGAGTGAGCTGGACCTTTTTCGTGCTTCGGACAAAAAGAGTCTGATTCAATTTTTTCTCCAGCACCTTAATGGACTGGCTCACTGCCGACTGAGAGATGAAAAGTTGTTTGGACGCTTCCGAAAAGCTTAGGGTGGCGGCAACGTGGTAAAAGACTTTATAAAGTTCATAATTTATATCCATTATTAGTCCTCCTTATAAACATATGGATATTCTATCACGGATCTGATTGGTTTGTAAAGGCGTTTGACAAATTTCCTGGGGTGCGGTATATTAACGGGCAAAGGAACAGGCTATGAAAAAGAAGGAGCAGAATAAGAGTATGCATGATGATTTTTACCAGATGTATCTGGAAGAGATGGGAAATATCCTTCCCTGTACCAGGGAAGAAGAGGAAAGGCTTTTAAAGGAAGCGGCAGAGGGCAGGAAGGATGCGAAGAAAAGGCTTGTGGAAGGAAATCTGCGGACAGCCCTGGAATATGCCGGGAAATATGACGGCAGAGGCGTGCTTATGACGGATCTGGTCCAGGAAGCCAATATGGCCCTTATGATGGCTGTGGAGGAGTACTCCGCCATGAAGGGGGAAGAGGCGTTTGAGAGCTTTACCGGCAAAAGGATCAGGCAAGCCCTTGAAGCGGCCGTGAAGGAGCAGCAGTCAGCCCATCAGACAGAGGAAGAGCTGTCTGCCCGGGTAAACGTGCTTCAGCAGGTTTCACAGGTCCTTTCCGGGGAGTTGGGACGGGAGGCCACGGTGGAAGAACTGGCGGATAAGATGAAGATGACCGTGGAGGAAATAAAAGGGATCATGAAAATGGCAATGGACGCCATGAGCATGAATGCCGAAACCATGGACTTAGAAGCTCTGGCAGGAGTGGAAGGCATTGAAATCACTGAGGATGAAGAGGCTGAAGATTACGATTACGAAGAATAAGAGACTGGGAGAGATGAGATGAAAATATATCTGATACGCCATGGACAGACCGACTGGAACATCCAGGGCAGGATCCAGGGGAGCCATGACATTCCCCTTAATGAAGCGGGACGCAGGCAGGCGGAGCTGTTGGCAAAGGGTATGGATTCCCATCCGGTTTCCAGGATCTTTTCCAGCACTTTGACCCGTGCCATGGAAACAGCCCAAAGGATCGGCAGCAGGCAGAAGGTAAAGATCTGCCCCATGCCCCAGCTTATTGAGGTGGAATTCGGAAAATGGGAAGGCATGACATGGGAAGAGATCATGGAAGCCTATCCAAAGGAGTACAGGCTATGGTCTTTAAACCCTGATGAGGTGGCTCCTCCGGGCGGGGAGACCCAGGATCAGGTCATAAGCCGCTGCGTGGAGGCCATAAAGGAGATTTTAAAGATCACCGGCGGAAGAGAGGATGTGGCAATGGTTTCCCACGGGGCCACCATTGCTTACCTGGTTTCCTATATGGTGCGTAATGATCCTGAAGTAGAAAGCATTATTGTGGAAAATGCCAGCATTACAACGGTCAATTACAGTCCCCTGACAGAAGATTTCATGCTGTTGGAAATGAATGATACATCCCATATGGTAGAAGAATGAAGAGAGTTCCTTCTTTCATAAGAGGGGGAGAACAGGAGAAGCAAGGAAGCCTTTTAAGCTGCCTTGCTTCTCTTGAACCGGTACTTAATCAAACAATGTCTCAATGAGGATTTTCACCATGGAAGGGGTGGTGCGGATATACAGCCTGTCTCTTCCGGCACAGCGCAGGGAAGTCTGCATAAGGACCTCCTTTGAAAGGGAAGCGTCAAAGATGATGACCATATTGGCGCAGGATTCCACAATAGAGTTGATCTGGCCGGCCTTTTCAATGAACTTTTCAATGTGTTCTTCGTTAAGCTGCAGGCTTATTTCCAGATGGGGACTTTGTTCCTCTGTTTTTAAGCGAGGGTTTTCAAATGAATATTTCCGGGATAAGTCCCTTAGTTGTTGATTAAGATCCATAAAATCTAGCGCTCCTTTGTAAAAAAATCTTTTATTACTATATTGCATATTTTTCAATTTTTCAAGTATTTTTATAAAATAATGACGAATTTTGTCGAAAAATGTCGAAGATGAAAGGAACCGGATGATATATGGGGCTGTTGCCGGTTTCCTTCTGGCGGTGAAATGAAATATTAACCACACTGATTAATAACATAAGATATATTAATTTTTCTAATTTATATAATCTGTGGTATGATGAATGCATGAAATTAACAGGGAGTTCCTGCCCTGATGAACTATGGGGAGCTTTTGCAAGGAGGAAATCATGAGTGTAAGAAGAGTGTATGTTGAGAAAAAACCGGCCTATGCCGTAAAGGCAAATGAATTAAGAGAGGAAATCACAGGCTATCTTGGTATCAATACGGTGACCGGCGTGAGGGTGCTGATCCGCTACGATATGGAAGCCCTGTCCGATGAAGTCTATGGGCTGGCTCTTACCTCTGTTTTCTCAGAGCCGGCCGTAGATGAGATGTATGAAGAGGATTTCCCGAAAAAGGAAGGGGATGTGGTTTTTACCGTAGAATACCTTCCGGGCCAGTTTGACCAGCGGGCCGATTCTGCAGAGCAGTGTGTGAAGCTGTTAAAGGAAGATGAGGAGCCTGTGATCAGGTCTGCCACCACTTATGTGATTTCCGGCGCTCTTACGTCAGATCAGGTGGCAGATATTAAAGCCTTCTGCATTAACCCGGTAGATTCCAGAGAGGCAGAAGAAAGAAAGCCGGAAACTCTTGCTGCAGTGTTTGAAACTCCGGCGGATGTGATCATTTTTGACGGTTTTAAGGAGCTTCCAGAAGAGTCATTAAAGGAATTATATGAAGCATTAAATCTGGCTATGACCTTTAAGGATTTCCTTCATATCCAGAATTATTATAAAAATGAGGAACAGAGGGATCCGTCCATGACGGAGATACGGGTTTTGGATACCTATTGGTCGGATCACTGCCGCCACACCACGTTCCAGACGGAATTAAAGGATGTGACATTTACAGAAGGAGACTACCGCAAGCCCATAGAGGATACCTACAGGCAGTACCTTGCGGACAGGGAAGCAGTCTTAAAGGGAAAGAGCGGCAGGTATGTATGCCTGATGGATCTGGCTCTTCTGGCAATGAAGAAGCTTCGCATGGAGGGAAAGGTGGAAGACTTAGAGGTGTCCGACGAGATCAATGCCTGCAGCATTGTGGTTCCGGTCCTGATCGATGGGGTGGAAGAGGAATGGCTGGTGAATTTCAAAAATGAGACTCACAATCATCCCACGGAAATCGAACCCTTCGGTGGTGCGGCCACCTGCCTTGGAGGAGCCATCCGGGATCCCCTTTCCGGCCGTACCTACGTATACCAGGCCATGCGGGTGACCGGAGCGGCTGATCCTGCAAGGCCTTTGAATGAGACATTAAAAGGAAAACTGCCTCAGAGAAAGATCGTGACCGGCGCAGCAAGCGGCTACAGTTCCTACGGAAACCAGATCGGTCTGGCCACCGGATATGTAAAAGAGATCTACCATCCGGATTACGTGGCAAAGAGAATGGAAATAGGGGCTGTCCTGGGTGCTGCCCCAAGAAAGAACGTCATCCGGGAGACCTCGGATCCGGGGGATATGATCATTCTCCTTGGAGGCCGTACCGGACGGGACGGCTGCGGCGGGGCCACAGGCTCCTCTAAGGTCCATACGGAAGCCTCCATTGAGACATGCGGGGCAGAGGTCCAGAAGGGAAATGCGCCCACAGAACGCAAGATACAGCGTTTGTTCCGCAGGGAAGAAGTGAGCAGGCTCATTAAGAAATGCAATGACTTTGGTGCCGGCGGCGTGGCGGTTGCCATAGGAGAGCTGGCAGACGGCCTGCGGATCGATCTGGATAAGGTACCCAAAAAGTACGCAGGACTTGACGGCACGGAAATTGCCATCTCCGAGTCCCAGGAACGTATGGCAGTTGTGGTGGATCCAAAGGATGCAGACCGGTTCCTGGCCTATGCGGCAGAGGAAAACTTAGAAGCAGTGGCAGTGGCAGTGGTAAGGTCAGAACCAAGGCTTGTAATGAGTTGGAGAGGAAAGACCATTGTGGACATCAGCCGCCCGTTCTTAGACACCAACGGGGCCCATCAGGAGGCTTCCGTAGTTGTGGAGGTTCCCGGCAGGGAAGGGGGCGCTTTTGTGGGGCAGGAGATCCCTGATGTCAGGGAAGCCTGGTTAAAGCTGCTTTCCGACTTAAATGTATGCTCCCAGAAAGGGCTTGTGGAAATGTTCGACAGTTCCATAGGGGCGGGAAGCGTGTTCATGCCCTATGGAGGCAGATACCAATTGACAGAAACTCAGGCCATGGTTGCAAAGCTTCCGGTGCTTCATGGAAGAACGGATACGGTCACCATGATGAGCTGCGGTTTTGATCCCTATTTATCAAGCTGGAGCCCGTATCACGGCGCAGTTTATGCAGTATTGTCCTCTGTTGCCAGGATTGTGGCGTCAGGCGGGGATTACAGAAAGATCCGTTTCACCTTCCAGGAGTATTTCCGCAGGATGACAGAGGACCCGGCCCGCTGGAGCCAGCCCTTTTCCGCCCTCCTTGGAGCTTACAGCGCCCAGATTGGATTCGGCCTTCCTTCCATTGGAGGAAAGGACAGCATGTCAGGTACCTTCCGCCACATTGATGTACCGCCTACCCTTGTTTCCTTTGCCGTGAATGTTGCGGACCAAAGGCATATTATTTCGCCGGAGTTTAAGAAGGCGGGCAGCAGGATCGCGGTATTCCGGGTTGCAAAGGACTCCTATGATCTTCCTGTATACAGCCAGGTCATGAAGGGATATGAAGCGCTGTTTGAGGATATCTGCGCAGGACGGATCATATCCGCCTATGCCGTAGAGGGCCATGGAATCTGCGAGGCGGTGAGCAAAATGGCCTTTGGAAACCGGAAGGGCGTAAAGATTGAACACAACGTGGACCCAAGAGATTTCTTCCAGGCCGGATGGGGAAATATCTTATGTGAGGTTCCCGAAGGAAGGCTTGGGGAACTGGCGGTTTCCTATACCGTCATCGGTGAAGTGACTGATACGGGGGTATTTGAATATGGCAGCACCTCCATAGGGATTGATGAGGCGCTTAAAGCATGGACAAAGCCTTTGGAAGACGTGTTTCCTACAGAATCAGGAACAGAAAAGGCTCCTGTGGCAGAGATGCTTTATGACACAAAGGATATATACGTCTGCAGGAACAAGGTGGCAAAACCCAATGTGTTCATTCCCGTGTTCCCTGGTACAAACTGTGAGTATGACAGTGCAAAGGCCTTTGAACGGGCAGGAGCCAATGTGGTGACTAAAGTTTTCCGGAATTTGACGGCCCAGGACATCCGGGAATCTGTGGAAGCTTACGGAAGGGAAATATCCAGAGCCCAGATCGTCATGTTTCCCGGAGGATTTTCTGCAGGGGACGAACCTGACGGCTCTGCCAAGTTCTTTGCCAACTTATTCAGGAGCCAGGTGATCAAGGAAGAGATCGGAAAGCTGTTACAGGAAAGAGATGGCCTAATGCTGGGAATCTGCAATGGCTTTCAGGCCCTGATCAAGCTGGGACTTGTGCCGGAAGGAATGATCAGGTCACAGAGGGAGGATTCTCCCACACTGGCCATGAACACCATTGGCCGCCATATTTCCAAGATGGTTTATACAAAAGTGGTCACAAATAAGTCTCCCTGGCTTTCAGGAGCGGAATTAGGCGGTGTATACTGCAATCCGGCCTCTCACGGGGAAGGGCGGTTTGTGGCAAATGAGGAATGGATCAGGAAACTGTTTGACAACGGCCAGGTGGCGACCCAATATGTGGATGACAAGGGATGCCCTACCATGGATGAATGCTGGAACCCTAACGGCTCTTACATGGCGATTGAGGGAATTACAAGCCCGGACGGGCGGATCCTTGGCAAGATGGCTCATTCCGAACGCCGGGGTGAGGCGGTTGCCATGAACATTTATGGAGAGCAGGATATGAAGATTTTTGAATCCGGCGTGAAATATTTCCAGTAAACAGGTTCAGGCTTGTAAATGAGGAAAGCCTGCATTCCTGAGTCTTACTTATTCCTCGAAGAAATACTTCAAAAAACGGAACATGACAGAACAAAAAAGCGTCTTCTCTGCAGGCAGAAATCTGCAGAGGGGGCACTTTTTCTTTTATGGCACCCAAAATTGTAACGGTTTTTAACGGCCGGAAAAGGGGATATCCACTTGACAATCCATAAATTTGAGCCTATGATGCATCAGGAATATTTTTATTGATGTTGAAACAATTGGCTATACTATAATTATGGAAAGACAGTTTATCAAGAGAGGATATTAGAAATGGGTTCAAAGAGAAAGATAAAAAATATATTGTTGGGAAATACCTTAAAGAGCAATGATCTGGAAGGAGAAAAGCTGGGACCGTTTTGGGGTGTACCCATTATGGCAAGCGATGCGGTTTCCTCAGTGGCCTATGCGATTGAAGAGATGCTGCTGGTTCTGGTTCCCGTCCTGGGACTGTCGGCGGTCAATTACCTTGGGTATGTCACCTCACCCATTATACTGCTGTTTTTAGTTCTGGCCGTTTCCTACTCCCAGATCATTGCAAACTACCCCAACGGTGGAGGTGCATATATCGTATCTGCCGAAAACATCGGAAGGGGCGCATCAATGGTAGCCGCATCTTCCCTGATCATCGGTTACGTGATGACGGTGGCAGTCAGCCTGTCGGCGGCAACGGCGGCGCTTATTTCCGCTTTTCCGGAATTTGCAGATTACCGCCTTCTGTTTGCCCTGCTTTTCCTGTGCATCGTTACGCTCCTTAATCTCAGGGGCATGAGAGAGTCCTCCAAGCTGTTCGGAGTCCCTACTTATGCATTTATCATCATCATGCTGGTTCTCATTATAACCGGCTTTGCAAAGCTGATAACCGGGAATTTGGCGCCGGTCCATTATTCGGAAAAGCTGCAGTCTGTTTCAGGAGGGGCCGGGACTGTTTCCTTGTTCCTTCTTCTCAGAGCGTTTTCTTCCGGCTGCTCGGCTCTGACAGGAGTAGAGGTAGTGAGCAATGCGGTCCCAAGCTTTCGTGAACCGTCACAGAAAAACGCAAAGCACGTGCTTTTTATTCTGGTAGGAATCATAGTGGCCATCTTCGGCGGTGCAGTGCTGCTGGTCACTTCCTTAAGGATCATTCCCTTAGAGGGGAAAACGGTGATCTCCCAGCTTGGCATGGCAATATTCGGGCAGGGCCCCATGTTTTACATTCTGCAGTTTGCCACCTCCCTTATTTTGTTATTGGCAGCAAATACGGCATATAATGGCCTGCCGACGCTTTTGGCCATTCTGGCTGCCGATGGATTTGTGCCCCGTCAGTTCATGCACAGGGGGACAAGGCTCAGCTTTTCCAATGGGATCTTATTCATCTCTTTTGTGGCGGCATTGCTGCTGATTGTTTTTAACGCGGAAACCCATTATCTGATTCCTCTTTATGCCATTGGAGTCTTTCTGTCCTTTACCTTGTCCCAGAGCGGAATGGTGGCCAGATGGATCCGGGTGAAGGGAAAAGGTTATTTGCATAAAATGTTTATAAACGGCCTGGGTGCCCTTATGACGGGTACCGGAACGGTAATCGTATTTGTAACCAGATTCGCCCAGGGCTCCTGGGCCCTGGCCATTGTCATACCGATTATTGTATATATCATGCACCGCATTGATACCCATTATCAGTTTGTGGGCCAGCAGTTGGTGGTCAACGATTTCATGTCCCATTATCACAAAAGCACCAGTCATGACACCAATCTTTGCATTGTTCTGACCGGAGGAATTAACCGTTCCGTGCTGAAAGCACTGAATTACGCAAATTTAATCACTTCCAATGTGGTTGCCCTTCACGTAGCAACGGATGAGAAGCAATGCCAGCAGCTTCAGAAAAAATGGAAGGAAACTGGCATTGATGTACCTCTTGAGGTCATCATGTCGCCTTACCGGGAGCTTATTGAGCCGGTGGAAGAGTACATCAGCAAAAAAGAGGCTGATCTGCCTCCGGGAGAAATGATCACGGTGGTTATGTCCCGTTTTATGGAAGAGAGCTGGTTTGCCAATGTTCTCCATAACCAGACCACCTACTTCATTATGCAGAGGCTCAGAAAGCACAGAAATGTTTCTACGGTTTTGGTTCCGTACCTTTACAGCACGGCGTTTAAGCCAGCTTTAAAGGAGAAAAGCGAAGATGATCATAAGGACGGCGCATAAAGGAAGGCAGTGAAGCTTTCTTTATGCATGAAGCGGCAGATACACTTCTATGTAATTGATGGGTGTATCTGCTTTTATTTCCTGGTGTTCCTTTGCAATATCCTTGAAGGCACAGCTTAATAAGTGGCCGCTGTAGGCAATGCCCATAGGAGAGTATCCTTTTTGCCTTGCCCAGTCTGCTGTGTCTAAAACGGCTTGTGACTTTAAAACAAGGCTGTCTGAGGCCACCACGGTATATACGCAGCGTTCCTGCTTTAGTAAGGGGTAGCCGTTTAATGCCTGATTCATTTTCATGATGGAGGCAGTGTCTTCTTCGATCATGAAGAATTCGTTTACCTGGTCCGCACAATGGTCCTGGATCCGGTATTCCTGGAAGGTATAACATAAATCCGAGATGCCTGTCTGATTAATGAAACGGTTGTCCGGCATCTGGTAATAGGGGGGCATGGGACGTAAGTCATAGCGGTTTAAATATTTTTCCACGTTTTTATAGTGCTTCTGTAAATGGGTCAGATGGATGAGGGACTGCCTGTGCTTTTCTACCTGATGTTTTTCCTCTGCAATTTTTTCCTGAATCATGGAACAGTAGGAAGGAAAGGAGCTTTTATACAGGATCCGGCCAATATCCTCGATGCTGAAGTTAAGTCTTCGGTAAAACATGATGCTTGAAAGCTTTTTAATATCCTCATATGTATAGGTTCGGTAGCCGTTTTTTTGCTTTTCCGGTTGTATGATTCCCTTTTTTTCATAAAAGCGAAGGGTATCCCGGCTTAAGCCTAAGCGGTTGGAAACTTCTCCAATGGTGTATTTTTTCATTATGATTCCTCTTTCAGTCCGCAGTGCAGGGAGTAAAACCGTAGGTTTTACTCCCTCACGGGCATTCGCCATGTGAAACAGAGTGTGGCAGAATTTTCTTACGTGCGGGCACGACGAAAATTCTGTCACACTCTGTTTCGCACTGCTCATTGCTTTCGTGGATATTTTACCATAAAAACACCGGTCTTCTGCTTTAAGGTTTTCTTTCTAAGCTTACGAATTATTAACGGAAAGGAGCTTGAAATCGTAAAAAACTATGTTATGATAGTATCAGAAATGAAGCTTGTACTTACAGAAAAGACGTGAGAAGGGGGTATTTTTACATGGAAAAAGGCAAGAAAAGAATGGTCAAATGCCTGGTGTGCGGCGCTGTATTTGAGGAAGGAAATGAAGTCTGTCCGGTATGCGGAGTGGGTTCGGAAAATTTTGTTCCTTATGAGGAGGAAGAAAGAAACTACCATAAAGATACAGAAGAACTATACCTTATACTGGGCAACGGTGCGGCAGGAGTCAGTGCAGCGGAGACCATCCGGGAGAGAAATTCCACCTGTTCCATTGTCATGGTGACAAAAGAAGATTGTCTGCCTTATTCAAGGCCCATGCTGACCAAATCCGTAATGGGCAAGGAGGACAGGGAAGAGCTGCTTCTTCATGATCCCGCATGGTATGAAGAAAGGCGCATCCTGAATCTTACGGGAAAACGGGCGGAAAAGATCGATACCAGGGAAAAGGAGGTCACCTTTGACGACGGGATCCGGCTGAAGTATGACAAATGCATCTATGCTCTGGGATCGGAATGCTTCATACCTCCCATACCGGGAAATGAAAAACAGGAGGTAGTTGGCATACGGCGCCTTTCCGATATTGAGAAGATCAATTCCCTTCTTTCCACATCAAAACAGGCCGTGGTCATCGGCGGCGGAGTGCTGGGGCTTGAGGCAGCCTGGGAGCTTAAAAGAGCAGGCCTTTCTGTGATGGTATTGGAGCAGGGGAACCAGCTTATGAAGCGTCAGCTTGATGAAGAAGCCGGTGAGTTTTTAAAAACCATTATTCTGGAAAAGGGGGTTGATGTGAAATTTCAGGCAGCAACCCAGGAGATAGAAGGCAGAGACAAGGTAACAGGCGTCCGCCTGGAGGATGGCACGGTCCTGCCGGCAGATCTGGTGGTCATATCCGCTGGAGTAAGGGCCAATGTATCCCTGGCAGAAGATGCCGGGGCAAAATCCGGACGGGCAGTCATGGTAAATGAACACATGGAGACAACCGTACCCAGCATTTATGCATGCGGAGATTGTGCGGAATATGAAGGAATCAATTACGCCATCTGGCCTCAGGCCGTGGAGATGGGAAAGGCAGCAGGAGCCAATGCTGCCGGAGAGAGGATTTCCTATAAAACCGTCACAGCCGCCCTCACCTTCAATGGTATGGATACCTCCCTGTTTGCAGTGGGAGACCCAGGAAAAGATCCTGGAAAAACCTATGAGATACGCAGGGAAAAGGATGAGAATAAGAAGATTTATAAGACTTATTATTATGAAGCCGGCAGGCTGGTGGGCGCCATACTCATCGGCGACACATCGGATATGGGAAGAATCCTGGAAGAGATTGAATAAAAGGTCAGGAAAGAGGTGCAAAGGTCATTTGTGGGACTTTTGCACCTCTTTGACTTTATTCTACGGAGATATGGTATTTTTCCAGCCAATAGTTGATCTGAAGGATATAAGCAAGCATCTGGGGGCCTGCCATAAGCTGGCCGTACCAGGGCTTTCCGTAATCCGAAGGGCTGGTTAAAAGTCTTTCCAGCTTCTTCCTATCCAGAAATTCCATGGCAGGAGCAAAATTGCCGTCCATCATTTCCCTTACCCGTTGGATTAAAAGCGCCTCGTAATTGGTATCATAGGTTTTGGGATAGGGGGATTTCCTGCGAAACAGGATCTCATCAGGCAGAAGTCCCCTTCCGGACTGACGGAGAAGATTTTTAACCACCCCGTCCCTTGTTTTCATATCCCAGGGAACATTCCATACGTATTCAATGATCCGGTGGTCTGCAAAGGGGACCCTGGCTTCAAGGCCGGAATACATGCTGGCACGGTCCATGCGGTTTAACAGGGTCTGCATAAACCAGCGGAGGTTCAGATAGGAAATCTCTCTTCTTCTTGCCTCTGTGGGATTATCCTGAGGAAAGACAGGCGTTTCCGCCACAGATCTTTCATAGGTTTCCATCACATATTCATCCATTTTCAGATAGTCCAGGAAGTCATCCTTTAAGACTGCCTTGCGGGTCCCCAAATCCATGGTCCAGGGGAAGGTCTGTGCCTTAAAGCATTCTTCCTTATGAAACCAGGGATATCCTCCGAATATTTCATCGGCGCACTCTCCGGTCAGAGCCACCTTATTATACCCTTTGACCATGGAACAGAAGTGGAGCAGGGAAGAGTCAATGTCCCCCATGGCCGGTAAGTCGTGGGCGAGAACGGAGTCATAAAGCCGGTCAGCCTGGGTCACGTTGTCGCACACCAGGTAATGATGGTCGGAATCCAGAAATTTCACCATCTGATCCACAAAGGGGCGGTCAAGGGAGGGCTGAAAGGTGCTGGCCTTAAAAAATTTGTCGTTGTTAACAAAATCAAAGGAAAAGGTGGTAAGCCTTTTGCCCTGCTTCTTAAGCTCTGATGCACAAACCGCCGAAACCAGGCTGGAATCCAATCCCCCTGACAAAAAGGTGCAGATGGGAACGTCGGAAACCATCTGGCGGCGGATGGAATCCTGGACCAGAAAGGAAGTCTTTTCAACGGTTTCTTCATAGCTGTCCTCGTGGGGTCTGCTTTCCAGCTTCCAGTAGCATTTCAGGCGGAAGCCGTCCCTGGAACAGAGAAGCATGTGCCCCGGGAGTATTTCCTTAATATCCTTAAAAACCCCACATCCGCAGGTGTGGGCCGGTCCCAGGGAGAAAATCTCGTTTAAGCCTTTCCGGTCTAACACAGGCTGGATGCCTTGATACGCAAAAATTCCTTTCAGTTCCGAAGAAAAGATGATCTCTCCGTCACGGATGGTGTAAAAGAGAGGCTTTACGCCGGAACGGTCCCGGCAGAGGCATAAGCGTTCCCGGAATGGATCCATGATGGCAAAGGCAAAAATGCCGTTTAGCTGCTTCGCAAAATCAGGTCCGTATTCCATATATCCGGTTAAAATCACTTCTGTGTCAGAGGTGGTGGAAAAGGAATGGCCCCGCTTCTCCAAGTCCTGGCGAAGCTCTTTTGTATTGTAAATTTCTCCGTTGTATACAATTCCAAAGGTTTTGCCTGCCTCCGTTTTTTTTATGGGCTGGCGGCCGGTGGTTAAGTCAATAATGGATAAACGGGCATGAGACATGCCCCCCTGCTTAAAGAGCCAGATTCCTGAGTCGTCAGGTCCCCGGTGTCTCTGAGTTTTTGACATTTCTTCCAGGATATTCTCGTAATAGGACTTATCTTTCAGGTAATCGCGATCCGGATTGTAAAAACCAGCAATTCCGCACATGGAAATCCCTCCTTAAAGCTGGATCATCTATAACAGAAAACAGGCGGCAATAAAAGTAGCGAGAAAACCGATCATGACCGGAGGAAGATTTTTTCTGGCAAGTTCCAGAGGATTTACGCTGCAAATGGCTGCAACGGGTATGAGTCCCCAGGGAACGATGGTTCCTCCGCCGACGAAAACCGCGGCAATCTGTCCAAGGGTAGCCAGAACAGGGACCGAGGCCCCCACTGCCGTGCCAAAGGTGTGTGCCAGAGCTCCGGTGAGAGGAAGACCGGAAAAGCCCGAGCCGTCAAGGCCCGTTAAGCCTCCGATCACCAGTTGGAAAAATGCGGCCATATATTTGTTAAGAGGCACGTTATGAGCCAGCCAGATGGCCCAGTCATTCATAATTCCTCTCTGGAACTGTTCTCCCATAATGGATGAGATCCCCTCTCCTCCTAAAAAGAAAAATGCCCCGATGATGATAACGGGAGCAAAGATCCGTATGGCAAAGAGAAAGCCTTCGGTAACGTAGGAAGTCACTTTTTCCAGAGAATGCTTTCCAAAGCCTAAAAATGCCCCAATGCACATGACCAAGACGGCTGTGCCGGAAACCATGCTGGTGGCGTCTCCTCCCTTTAAGTCAAAAGCCAGCATAAGAAGGATGTCGGCCAGGAAAAACAGAGGGGTCAAAATAGCCATTGTGATGGCGGCTGCTCCGGTATCATGGCGTTCTTCCGTATTCTGGATATGGACTTCCTGGCAGCAGGCAGCGATCTCGTTCCTGTTTAACAGATATGCGGAAACAACGGTAACAATACCCATTACCAGAAACAAAGGCCGTCCTTTAGTCAGAATGTCAGAGGCCGAGATGGAGGCCGCTGTTGCGGAAATGGCCGGAGCGCCCTGGATGACAAAGTCGTAGCTTAAAGCGATCCCATGGCCGAATAAGTTCATGGCCATGGCGGCTGCCAGAGGATCCAGACCGGTCCTGACAGCAAAGGGCAGCATAATGGCCCCAACCAAAGCCACGGATGGGGAGGGCCAGAGAAAGAGGGAAAATACCAGCATGGTGCCCCCCAGGATCCACCAGGTAAGAGAGGGGGATTTCATGACCTTTGACATGGGGATCATCATCAGATAATCGCTTCCTAAGTCTTTTAAGCATTTGGACAGGGCAGTGACAAGGGCGATGGTGGCAATGATTTCCATAAACTCCCTGGAAGCATACAGGATGGCGTTGAATACGGTCATGATGCCTCCGGTCAGGGATCCAAGGCCCACAAGGCCAAGGATGAAGAGAAAAAGGATACATACCAGGGGCGTATCCTTTCGGAGAACCATAACGGCCAGGATCACAATGACGCCGATGAGATAAATATAGTGCAGAGGTGTAAGCACCAGATAAGGATCAAACATAGGAACCACTCCTGTGAAAATAATATAATCTATACTATGACACAAAGGAAGGGACAGTGTGATTTTTTTTCAGGCAGAACTTGAAATTTTCCTGTCCGCCTTTTATACTGGGTTTTATAAAGGAGAGGCTTATGCAGATAACATCGGTACATATTAAGAATTTTAAATCCATACGGGAGATGGAAATCCAAGGTGTGGAAAATGCCCTGATACTGGTAGGGAAAAACAATACGGGAAAAACAGGGATCTTAGATGCCATCCGGGCAGCAGCGGGAGCCTATGAGGTTACGGAAGAGGATTTTAATGAGAAAAAGCAGAATATAGAGATAGCCATGACCCTGGCCATCACGCCGGAGGACTTAGCCTCCTTTCACAGGGGCGGGGTGGTGAGCCAGTACAAGCGGTTTGATGCATGGCTCCATGATTTTGAAACAAAGCTGCCTTCTTACCGTAATGGGAGCCTGACCTTCACCTATCAGATAAACTGGAACGGGGTGGTCCGGTTTAAAGATGGATACCGGAAGAACAACCGGTATATCAGGGATATTTTCCCCAGGCTTTATTACATTGATTCGGAACGGGATTTAGACCAGTTTCAGAATGATCTGCTGCTTTTCCAGGAGGATGAACAGTTGGTAAAGCTAAGGACCCATGTCTGCATGTTTGACGGTGCCAGGGAATGCAACCAGTGCTTTAAATGCATCGGGCTGATCAACCAGAAGAAGCCGGAAGAGCTGCAGATCTATGAGACCGCAAAGCTTCTGGAATATAAGATGTATCAGTTGAACTTAAATGATTTTGCCAAAAAGGTCAATGAAAACTACAGAAAAAATGGAGGATACGAGGAGATCCGGTTTTCCTTAAACTGCAATCCCTGTGAGATGTTCAAAGTTACGGCAGAGACCTATCATGTGGAACGGGGGAAGCTTAATCCCATAAACAACTTAAGCAATGGCATGAAAAGCCTTTACATGCTGTCACTTTTGGAGACATACACGGATGATGAAAAACGGATCCCCAGCGTTGTTATCGTAGAGGATCCTGAGATTTTCCTCCACCCCCAGCTTCAGAAAATATCCAGTGAGATCCTTTACCGGTTATCCAAGAAGAATCAGGTGGTATTTACCACCCATTCCCCTGGCATGCTCTTTAACTTCACCAGCCGCCAGATCCGTCAGGTGGTTCTGGACCGGGGCGGTTATTCCGTTGTCAGGGACAGAACCGATATTGATGCCATTTTGGATGATTTAGGCTATGGCGCCAACGATTTTTTAGGAGTCAGCTTTGTGTTCATTGTAGAGGGCAAACAGGATAAGAGCCGTCTGCCCCTTTTGCTGGAAAAATATTATTCGGAGATCTATGATAAAGAAGGAAACTTATCCCGGATCTCCATCATCACCACCAATAGCTGTACCAATATAAAGACCTATGCCAATTTAAAGTACATGAATCAGGTCTACTTAAGGGACCAGTTCCTGATGATCCGGGATGGGGATGGAAAAAATCCGGAGGAACTGGCAGGCCAGCTCTGCCGGTACTATGACGATCGCGGCACAGAGGACATTGATAAGCTTCCAAAGGTTACCAGAAGAAATGTGCTTATTTTAAAATACTATTCCTTTGAGAATTACTTCCTCAATCCCAAAGTCATGGCAGACCTTGGCGTGGTGGAAAATGAAGAATCATTCTACCAAACCCTGTTTGATAAATGGCAGGAATATCTTAACCGCCTAAAGAGCGGAAAGCAGTTGGTGGAGGTGATAGGCAAGGATTTGGAGTCAGCGGAAGAATTAAAGGCCCATATGGAGGAATTCAAGATTTATATGAGGGGCCATAACCTGTACGATATTTTTTACGGGCCATATAAAAAGCAGGAAGGGGAGCTGTTAAAGCAATACATTGATCTGGCTCCCCGGGAAGATTTTATAGATATTTTAGATGCCATTGACCGGTTTGTTTACTTTGAAAGCAGAAAAGCAGAGACGTGAGACTATTGGTCTAAATCGATTTCCCAGTCCTTAAAATAGTACTTCATATCCCGTTCACCGATCTCTCTTATGACCCTGCAGGGGCTTCCATAGGCTACCACATTGGCGGGGATATCCTTTGTTACCACGCTTCCGGCTCCGATTACGCTGTTTTCCCCGATGCGGACCCCTGGAAGGATGATGGCTCCGGCTCCGACCCACACGTTGTCTTCGATGGTAACGGGTACGTTAAACTGGATCTGTTTTTTGCGGATATCGGGGCGGATGGGATGGGCGGCCGTGTCCACCACAACGTTAGGGCCGAACATGACGTTGTTTCCGATGCAGATATCGGCGTCATCCACAAGGGTTAAGTTAAAGTTTGCATAAACGTCATTTCCCATGTGAACGTGCTTTCCCCAGTTGGCGTGGAGAGGGGGCTCTATGTAGCAGTTTTTTCCGATTTCTGCAAAGAGCTTTTTTAAGGTATCCTGCCGTTTTTGGCCTTCTGACGGGCGGGTCTGGTTGAAGTCATAAAGAATCTCCAGACAGGCGGTCTGCTCTGCGACCAGGCTGTCATCAACACAGTCGTAAAGCTTTCCGCTTCTCATTTTTTCTCTTAAATCCATGAAAACCTCCTCAATAAATGGGGCTGTCTGGCAGACAGCCTCTTATTTTCCTTTTATTATACCTTGTTCATCTTTAAATGTCTATGAAATCAGATGGCAGGGAGTGGGGAGTGGGGTGTCTGATTTCTGTGTCTCTTTGTCATAAGTCCGCAGTGCAGCTCGCAAAACCTGCGGTTTTACTCGCTCACGGGCATTCACCCTATGAAGCGGGCCAGGGGAAGATTTTCTTATGTGCAAGTGCAACGAAAATCTTCTCCTGGCCTGTTTCGCACTGCTCATTGCTTGCGGAACTTAAAGTGCAAGAAAGTGCTATTACTTGGACAAATAAACGCACGCTTTTTTCAGGCATGTATATTATAATCAGAATAAGAGATCTTTGGAGGAGGTATCAGAATGAATTATCTGATTGGAATTGACGTGGGGACATCGGCGACTAAGACTGTCCTGTTTGATGAAAGGGGCTGTGCGGTTGCTTCCGCATCCAGGGAATATTCCCTTTACCAGCCCCGGAACGGTTGGGCGGAGCAGAGGCCGGAAGACTGGAGGGAGGCGGTTCTTGATACTCTTTCCCAGGTGGTGGCAGAGTCCGGGGTTTTAAAGGAGGATGTGAAAGGGATCGGGATCTCAGGCCAGATGCATGGACTTGTGATGCTTGATGAAAAGAATGAGGTGATCCGTCCTTCTATCATCTGGTGCGACCAGAGGACCGCAGCAGAAGTGGAAGACATGCTTAAGGTTATGCCAAAGGAACGGTGGATCCAGATCACCGCCAATCCGCCCCTTACCGGCTGGACGGCGGCCAAGATTTTATGGGTGAGGAAAAATGAGCCTGAGAATTACGGAAGATGCAGGCACATCCTCCTTCCTAAGGATTATATCCGATACGTATTGACGGGAGTTTACGCAACCGAGGTTTCCGATGCCAGCGGAATGCAGCTTTTGGATGTGCCGGGAAGGTGCTGGTCCGAAGAAGTCTTAAATAAGCTGGATATTGACCAGAAGCTTTTAGGAAAAGTGTATGAGTCCTGCGAGGTGACGGGAACGCTTCTTCCTGAGATCGCAGAGAGAACCGGGCTTTCCATGGAAACAAAGGTCGTGGGAGGGGCCGGAGACAATGCGGCCGCCGCTGTGGGGACCGGAGTAGTAAGGGATGGAACAGCCTTTACAACCATAGGAACATCGGGAGTGGTATTTGCTCACAGCAGCCAGGTTACCATTGACCCCAAAGGAAGAGTCCATACCTGCTGCTGTGCGGTTCCGGGAGCATGGCATGTTATGGGGGTGACCCAGGGAGCAGGACTGTCCCTAAAATGGTTTAAGGACAATTTCTGCCAGGATTATGTAGAGGAAGCAAAATTACAGGAGGTTGATGTTTACGATCTCATTAACCGGGATGTAAGCCAGATAGAGGCAGGAAGCGATAAGCTTATTTACCTTCCCTATTTAATGGGGGAAAGGACCCCTCATCTGGATCCGGACTGCCGGGGAGTTTTTTTTGGGCTTTCCGCCATACATACAAGAAAGCACATGCTGCGGGCCGTAATGGAAGGCGTATCCTATTCTCTCAGCGACTGCAATGATATTCTTAAGGAAATGGGGATTCATGTGGGGGAGATGATGGCATGCGGCGGAGGCGGTAAGAGCCGGGTATGGCGCCAGATGCTTGCGGATATGTATGACTGTCATGTAAAAACCGTTGCCCAGACAGAAGGACCGGCCCTGGGAGCCGCCATTCTGGCGGGAGTGGGATGCGGGATTTTTGAAAGCGTGGAAGCAGCCTGTGATGCTCTGATCTCTGAGGATAAGGCTACGGGGCCTGAGGAGAGCCAGGCCTGCCTCTATAAAAAATACCATCACTTATACAAGCAGCTTTATGAGGATCTAAAGGACAGCTATAAAAAGCTTGCAGCTTTATAAATCATGGAAATGAGTCAGACAGGAGGAGAGAAGTATGCATTTTTTTATTGATACGGCAAATGTGGAAGAAATCAGAATAGCCAATGAAATGGGGATCATCTGGCTGTATTCGGAGAATAAGAAAAGAGAGGGAAAGCTATGGGATTATTAATTAAACCGGTGACAGATCCTGCCTTTCACGTTTACGGGAAAGTGGTTACAGGATATGATGTAGAAGAACTGCTGGAAAAAATGAAGGAGACACCCCTTCCCGATGAGGTGATTTATGTTCCTTCCGTAAAGGAATTGGAGGAACTGGCGGTTTCTAAGGAAATAGAAAAGAAGCTGTACGGCCAGCTTCCCATTCAGGTAGGCTACTGCAACGGACATAATAAGAAAATGAACGCAGTGGAATATCATAGAAATTCAGAAATCAATGTGGCCGTGACAAATCTGGTCCTGATTTTGGGACGGCAGCAGGATATTACTCCGGATTATACATACGATTCAGGAAACATGGAGGCATTCCTGGTTCCGGCAGGGACCGTGATCGAGGTTTATGCCACGACCCTTCATTATGCGCCCTGCCATGTGGAGGAGGGCTTCCGCTGTGTGGTGATCCTGCCAAAGGATACCAATACGGATTTAGAGCCTGCCGGGAAAGAGGTGAATGAAGAGGACAGACTGCTGTTTGCCAAAAACAAATGGCTCATTGGACATAAAGAGGGCGGACTGCCGGACCATGCCTACATCGGTATATCAGGAGAAAACTTATCTATCTGACAAGTATTTAACAATAAATCAGCAGGCATATCATTTAAAAAGGGATGCCTGAAGAATAACAGGAGGAGTTATAAAATGAATAATATCCCGGAATTAAAGGTAGGAATCGTAGCGGTAAGCAGGGACTGTTTTCCGGAATCTTTATCCGTAAACAGAAGAAAAGCCCTGGTGGAGGCATACAGTGCAAAGTATGATGCCGGAAATATCTACGAAAGTCCTGTCTGTATCGTGGAAAGCGAGATCCATATGGTCCAGGCATTGGAGGATGTAAAGAAAGCCGGCTGCAATGCCCTGGTAGTATATCTTGGCAACTTTGGGCCGGAGATTTCAGAAACCCTTCTTGCAAAGCATTTTGACGGACCGGTCATGTTCATCGCTGCGGCAGAGGAAAGCGGGGACAGCTTGACCCAGGGCCGTGGAGATGCTTACTGCGGAATGTTAAATGCAAGCTATAATTTAAAGCTTAGAAATGTCAAAGCGTACATACCGGAATATCCGGTGGGAACGGCTGAGGAATGTGCCGACATGATTGAAGAATTCCTTCCCATTGCCAGGACCCTGGTAGGACTTCCCCAGTTAAAAATCATAAGCTTTGGCCCCCGCCCCTTAAACTTCCTGGCGTGCAATGCCCCTATTAAACAGCTTTATAACCTGGGTGTGGAGATCGAAGAAAACTCTGAGCTGGATTTATTTGAAGCCTATAATAAACATGCAGATGATCCAAGGATCCCGGATGTAGTAAAGGATATGGAAAAGGAACTGGGAGAAGGGAACCAAAAGCCGGAGATCCTTCCAAAGCTTGCCCAGTATGAACTCACCCTTCTGGATTGGGTGGAGGCTCACAAGGGATACCGGAAATATGTTGCCATTGCAGGAAAATGCTGGCCGGCATTCCAGACCCAGTTCGGCTTTGTTCCTTGCTACGTGAACAGCCGTCTTACAGGAATGGGAATCCCGGTTTCCTGTGAAGTGGACATTTACGGAGCTCTCAGCGAGTTCATCGGAACCTGCATCAGTATGGATGCCGTGACCCTGCTTGACATTAACAATACGGTTCCAGCCGATATGTATGACGGGGATATTAAGGGCAAACATGACTATACCCACCAGGATACCTTTATGGGCTTCCACTGCGGAAATACATGCTCCAGAAAGCTTTCCGCCTGCTCTATGAAGTATCAGATGATCATGGCAAGAGCCCTTCCTGAGGAAGTGACCCAGGGAACCCTTGAGGGAGATATCGCACCCGGTGATATTACGTTTTTCCGCCTCCAGAGCACTGCGGACAATTTGCTCCGGGCATACGTGGCCCAGGGAGAAGTGCTTCCCGTAGCCACCCGTTCCTTTGGCTCCATTGGTGTGTTTGCCATTCCGGAAATGGGAAGGTTTTACCGCCATGTGCTCATTGAGAAGAATTTCCCTCACCACGGAGCCGTTGCTTTCGGACATTATGGAAAGGCCATATTTGAGGTGTTTAAGTACCTTGGGGTAGAAGAAATCGGATTTAACCAGCCAAAGGGAATGCTTTATAAGACAGAAAATCCATTTGGTTAAAAGCACACCGGATTTTTTATCAGGCAATGGTGTTAAAAGAAATAACAGAAAAGAAATAACAAAAAAATAACTATAAGGGGCTGTTGCAAAAGCAGATAAGTAATCTGCCGGAGTAACAGCTCCGTTTTTATGTCTAAAAACAGAAAAGCAGATTCCGAAGAACCTGCCATCCGTATGTCTATGTGGACGGCATCTACCTTCGCCGCAACTGGGGTGGAGAATATGAGAATGTGGCTATCCTCGTAGCTGCCCTTATCAATTAGGTCAGCTATTTAGTAAGTAGACATGATTTCGTATTTTTAACAGCGGGGGAGACTGGTCAAGTACCTTTCGGGTTTAAGGATCGACGTCTCTTGGACCGTTTCTGTGGCTATGTTTTATCAGGTCTATTTATGATTCTGACTTGATTCAGTATGTGTTCTTTGATGTACTCATCAACGGTCTGTCCCTCTACAATAACGCAATTAAAACAAGTGGCTTGTCGCAGATAGCAAGCCAAAATTCTATTGTAATTTTTTGAAAGATGATGTAGTATTAACTTACGACCAATTGGACGTAAAGGGAAGGACGATTTGAAAATGGGAGAAAAAAAGCAAAGCGGTGAATCGGAAAAACCGATGTTTTCTATCCTTAAAACACAACGGGAAAGTTTAAATTTAACCCAGCAGCAGGTAGCGGATATAGCTTCCATAAATATTCGCTTATATCAACGCCTTGAGTCCGGGGAACGATGTTTGAGCAGAACGTCATTTCGTATCGGTGTGGCTGTAGCTGATGCACTGGAATTGGACGTACATATGTTGGTACATACTCCGTCTGTGGAAGAGTACCTAAAAAACAAACAGCAATTTAAATCCATTCGTGGTTAAAATAAAGTATAGGCTATGAGATTCTTGAAGGCTTATTATTGCTATTTTGGAGCGGCAGTAATTGCGATATTGGTCTATGGTTCGACCCAAAAGGATATGATTTGGGTCGGCACGACATTTAATCAGGTTTTTCTATAACGATTGGTTTATATATACATGTGAGTAAAGCAAATCCCATAACCTATTTTATAGAAGCTTAGAAGTAATCTGTCGTAGATAGCAAGCTGGTGTCGTGAATAGCACGTTATATTTATTTGTAATTTATTCTGTAGGTCGTATAATTAACATGGACAGTGGTGTGATTACACCTACAGGTGGGGGGTGTAAGTATGAAAATTGTCATTTGTGAAGATGAGCAATATTGGACTGAGACATTAAAAGCATCAATTGCGAAATGGGCTGCTACACGAAAAGTTTCTTTTCATTGTGATAGCTTTACATTGCCTCAGGAATTGATCAACCATCTTACGGAAAATTTGGATACAGATGTTCTGTTTTTGGATATTTCGCTCGGAGAGCAAGTGGTAGATGGTATGACTTTGGCTAAGCACCTGCGTAAGATGGGCAATACCATACCAATAATTTTTGTTACTGTTGATTCCCTACGGGCCGCTGATGGATATTTAGTGGAGGCAATGGGCTTCTTATCGAAACCCATTGATGAGGGTAGGTTGTCACTATTTCTGGATAGGATTATTAAACGTCAGAAGAATCAAAGAATTATCAAGATAGTGGCTGAAAACCGGTTAAACAATATATATCAAAAAGATATAGTGTATGCAGAAATAATTGATCACACCGTTATTTATCATACGATGAAAGGCAGTTTGACCCTCAGAGGAACACTCGGTGAAGTATTGGCATTATTAGGTGATGAATATTTTGTGCAAATTCATAGGTCGTATGTTATTGCTCTGGATAAGATAGACAACATAAAAACAACATATCCCTATTCTGTCAGTCTCCATGAAAATAATGGATTGGTTGATCTGCCGGTAAGCCGAAAATATATAAATAAATTATTGGAAGTATTTTCAGATGATGTATTGGAGAAGATGATATGAATATTTCGCTATTTATTGTAGAGCGGTTTGCTGAAATTTCCACTATTGCCCTACATATTTATTTTTTATATCGTACACTGGATGCAAAAGTAGGAAGAAAAAAACAGATAATAGCAGGAGCCATTTTTATAGGAATCAGAATGGCTTACTATATTTTGGGTTTCCCTTATCGTCGGTACTTCTCAGTAGCCGCTGGAATAATTTATGCCAGTTTTGTGTTTAAAGGCAAATTCAGGTCATATGGGATTTGGACAATTATTCCGGTTGTATTAGATGGAATTGTTGAAACGGCTATCATAAGCCTTTACCTCTTATTACCCAATACATTTTCTGAACAAGTGGATTCCTTTGGTTTGGTTCGTATAGCAATGATATTTACAGCCAGAATCACTTTATTTATAGTTTATTATTTTATAACACGAAGGGTTGATAAGAGCCATACGATGAATTGGCGTGACTGCTTTCCGTTACTCATCGTTTCTACGGGTTGTTGGGTTTTGCTTGAACTCATTTTCCAGTTTAACAAAGCATTAATAAGTACGTCACCTTTATTGGCATCAGGGAATATTATTTTGCTCCTGGTGATGGCAAGTGTTATTTCGTTATACAATTGGCTCACGGTAAACGGAAAAGAATTAGCGCAATCCAAATTGCAGCTTCGTACAGCTGAAATGACACAAGATCATATCAGCCAGATCCAAGATATATACTTAAAGCTATCTGCAGTCCGTCATGATCTCAACGGCCATTTTTCCGCCATATCAGGATATCTTAATGCAAAGGACTATAATGCATTGGAGCAATATATAGGAAACCTAACTGGATTTGATATCGGAACACAGGAATATGCCAAACATCCTGTGTTAAACGCACTCATTAATTCAAAGGCAAAAATAGCCCAGAATCTCAATATGAATTTTACAGCCCACATTGAGATGCCTGATAATCTTCCGATTTCAGACGTTGAGCTTTGTATTTTGGTAAGCAATGTTTTGGATAACGCCTTTGAAGCCAACAAAAAGGCTGTTGAACCACACTTTATCGATTTGTGTACTCGTGTAGTAAATTCATATTGGGTAATTGCCTGTCGTAACGCAACTTATAAGAAGGGCCGGTTCAGAGCTGCTGGATCTTTAAAATCGACTAAGGAAGACACTGGGATTCATGGTATTGGAACAAAGCAAATTCAGAATATAGCCGAAGAAAGTGGCGGATTTGTGACCTATCGGCACGAAAATTATGAGTTCACGACGCTTGTAATGATTAAGCTATCTAAATAAAGAACTTGGGTGTTTTTCGAAAAATATTTATATAAGGGGTGCCGGGTTTGATAGAAAAAATGACAAAAATAAGTACAGATTACTTAATCCGTAATCGTGTTATAGATGAGGAAGATAGAGATATTTATGAGTATGGCTTTCATTCGTTGTACAACAACATTATTGACATTGCTTCTATACTAATTATTTCCGTTTGGCTTCAACAGGTGGTGCAAACCATACTGTACCATATCTCTTTTGTTGCTCTTAGAAATACTGCTGGGGGATTCCACGCGCAAACGCATTTTCGTTGTTTTATTATGTCAACATCAATATGGTTACTTTCTTTATGGGGGATTTCGCATATTGCATCTACGGAAGTGTGTATTGCGCTTGCAGGATTGTCAGTTTTTTTTGTATGGTTAAAAGCTCCGATAGAACATAAAAATAATCCTTTAAGCACGAAGAAACAAAAGCGCATGAAAATATTTAGCCGAATTATAGTAATAATTTTTTTTGTAATAATTTTATCAACATCTGTTTTGTTGCCCGATAAGTATAATTGGATAACTGCATCACTGGCATATGGCATGGTTACACATATGCTGCTAATCTTGGTAACATTTATTACAAAAGGATAAACAAGAAATTGTTCATATATGGAGACATAGAAGTTTACAGAATATATCGGGTATACTCCTATGTCTATTTTTTTTATCCCCATCATGCTATTTACGATACCAGCTTGCTATTCACGACAAACCTATTGCAATAAATCAAATTTAGTTGATAAATATAGTTATCACTTATCAGAGGCATATTCTGGTAAAATAATTTATGAGGTGAATGCTATGAAACAGAAAATGGCTAAAGTTATCTCATCTTTGTCCATGTTAGGAACAGTACAAAATATTGAAAGGGGATTTAAATTATGTTAAATTTCAAGGGCACGAAGCAATTGAGCAAATCTATATTGGCGACTCTGTTAGTAATGGTTTTTACTTTCGTCATGGCAACTGCGGCTTTTGCAAGCGAGGCACCCGACAATGCAAATGGGAATATCATTTCCCATAGCGAAACATGGGTCACTCCGTACAAGCACGTCGAGGTTACGGTATATGATTTGGGCGATGGGTTTACTTCTACGGAAACAATAACTGATGAATATGGGGCCGGCCTACAAAGGGCATCTGGAACAAAAACTCAGAAATCGACAGTGGAGATAAAAAATGGTTCCGCTGTTGCTGCCACAATCACAGTATCCGGAACATTCTCCTATAATGGCAGTTCAGCAAAAGTTACAAACTATAGTCACTCCAAATCTGTTAAGTCTGGCTATACTGAGGATTCTTGGAGTACAAACAAGCGCGACTCGAGTGCTTTGTATGGTGATGCGATTGTGAACGCATCGCTTATCGTCAAAAACAACAGTAGCGGAAAAACTTACGTTGGCAACGCACAAGTGACCTGCGGCAAGAATGGTTGAGGCTGGATTTTAATTCGACTGATATCATACCAAAAGCACAAAACACCTGTTGACCTACATATAAAGTTAGTAGGAGTTTTGTTGTCCATTGACTATGGGACATTTTGTCCTCTTATGGATATATCCCTATATAGCGAGGCCAACTTGTTTTAACAGGCCACCAGTATAACATGGAGGGAAGGTTTATGCTACGTCTCAAAAACATGAAGTCATCAATTAAAATTTTGTTGGGTGTTTTGCTGGTGACGATTTTTCTCTTTGGCATAGGGACGGCGGTTTATGAGAGTGATATTATCGTTGGTCGAAACGCAAATATTATTTCTCATGATGAGGAGTGGCTCACGCCGTTTGAATCTATTGCAACTACAGTTTACGATTTAGGTGATGGATTTACCTCTACAGTAACGACAACGACAGTTACAAAAATTAACAGTGTAAAGCATACAGATGAAGGGCTGTTTTCGGCAGAACAATGGAATGAAATTCTTAGCGGAATAGCGAGCGGTAGTATTGTTTGGGAAGATTAGGGTTTCCTCATTCCAAATTAGTTTTATCATTCAACCAAGTTTGAGCATGGTAAATTTGCCAAGAGAGATTTCGTTACGTTAGGAACAATACAAAATATTGAAAGGGGATTAAAATTATGTTAAATTTCAAGGGCACGAAGCAATTGAGCAAATCCATATTGGCGATTCTGTTAGTAATGGTTTTTACTTTCGTCATGGCAACTGCAGCTTTTGCAAGCGAGGCACTCGACAATGCAAATGGGAATATCATTTCCCATAGCGAAACATGGGTCACTCCGTACAAGCACGTCGAGGTTACGGTATATGATTTGGGCGATGGGTTTACTTCTACGGAAATAATAACTGATGAATATGGGACGGGCCTACAAAGGGCATCTGGAACAAAAACTCAGAAATCGACAGTGGAGATAAAAAATGGCTCCGCTGTTGCTGCCACAATCACAGTATCCGGAACATTCTCCTATGATGGCAGTTCAGCAAAAGTTACAGACTATAGTCACTCCAAATCTGTTAAGTCTGGCTATACTGAGACCTCTTGGAGTACAAACAAGGGCGGCTCAGGTTTATTGTCGGATGCGTATGTGGGCGCATCGCTTACTATTAAACAAACAAGCACCTCAAAAACATATTCTGGCTCTGCGAAGGTGACTTGTGGTAAAAATGGTTGATCTGGCCTATATTATACTCTGAACAACAAAATGCCCGTTTGCTTATCATTAAGCGAGCGGGTGTTTTGCTGTTCATCGGCTTCGGGACATTTTGTCCTCTTGCTGACGAGCATTACCGTCACAGCCCCTATTGACTTCGGGTCAAGTTCGAGGCGTTGATATATACCCATAGTTCCTCTTCTTGCGTCATGATAAAGATATGATGCCTGCTGCTGTGCGTGCTCAAGCGAATAAAGCTGGTTTTTAAACGTGTTTGGAAATTATGTAAAAAAACCGTCTTGATAGGAGTTTAATCCTATAAGGCAGTTTTTTCTTGTTGTAAAGCCATTTTCACTATATACCGTTATCTCTGTACCTGAATAGGTGATCACTTTAATGTATTCGCCAAACATTATCTATTCATGACACTCGCTTGCTATTTACGACACCAACTTGCTATTCACGACAAACCAATTGCAATAAATCAAATTTAGTTGATAATATATAGTTATCACTTATTAGAGGAATATTCTGGTAAAATAATTTACGAGGTGAATACTATGAAACAGAAAATGGCTAAGGTTATCTCATCAGCGGTTTTGTCAATTGCTAAGAAGTCATCTAGCACTGTTTGTGATTGGAGGCTATATCAGCCCAAAGTCCCGCAGAAACTCCGCAACGAAAAATAGGCATCTTTTATGGCCTCCAAATAAAGGGCATGTTTGGTTGATTAATCACTCAAACATGCCCTGATTTGTAAAGGAGATGTATTTATGAATACAACACCAATGGGATTTAGACTCCATATTGCCATATTCGGAAAGCGCAACGTTGGAAAGTCAACTCTTATAAATGCGATTACCAATCAACCTATTGCCATTGTTTCTGATGTGGCAGGAACTACTACCGACCCTGTTTTCAAAACAATGGAATTACTTCCTATTGGCCCGATTGTTATGATTGACACAGCAGGCCTTGATGATGTTGGCAACCTTGGTGCATTGCGAAAACAAAAAACCTATGAGGTCATGGATAAAACCAATTTTGCTATAATTGTAATAAGTGCCGTTGACGGTCTTTCGGAATTTGAAGTTGATTTGGCAAAGGACCTGCACAAGAGAAAAATTCCGTCCATCGGAGTTATAAATAAGAGCGATCTAAGCAACCTATCCAATGAAACAGTGGAACAATTTCGGAATATACTGGATATGCCAATCGCAAAAGTCAGTTCTAAAAGCCGTGAAGACATTGAGGAATTAAAAGAGTTCATTATGCAGGCTACTACAGCTGTATTCGGAAGCACAATTGTCACAGGCTCTGCTGTTAATATGATTTTGATAATTTCGGTGATGATAGCGGGGCTATCGTCTGGCTTGACTGTGGCGGTTATTTCCCCTATATTTGCAAAGTTTCTGGGGATAGGGCCTCTTTGGTTGCTTATTCCCTTTATTGTGGCAGGTAATATAGTCCTTGTTCTGATTTGGCACTTTCTTGGCAACCGCCGCTTTGGAAAGTCAGTTACTGTCTACATTCTTACTCTTACTGTTGCGGCAGTTAGTAAATTCTTGATGCTGTACATCGGTATAGTCGCAATTGCAATTCCTCATTTGATGAATTTGCCGGAAAAACAAGCAACAACAATATCTGGCATGTTTTCAATTCCGCAATTGCTTACGGCCTTGATTGGCGGAGTAATTGCAACTATTATAATTCCTTTACTAAAAAATGCCGTTAAATCAAGACAGTTATAGGAACTGGTGTAAGCGGATTGAAAGGAGAAATGGTTTAGCTAAATGGATTCTTTATTCACATACATACTTTATGGTATAACTGTATTTTTGCTAGTAGTATCATTTATAAAAAACAGGCGCAAAACTTTAACTGCATTGAAAAGAGCATGGAAAATGTTTCTTTCCATGCTCCCTCAGTTTCTAGCTATACTGTTTCTTGTTGGGACTTTGCTCGCGGCTATCAAGCCTGAAACTATACAAAAAATTATAGGTGCAGAATCAGGCATATTGGGGATGCTTTTGTCAGCCGTTACTGGAGCAATAGCCCTTATTCCTGTTCTGATCGCCTTTCCCGTTGCTTCACAATTGTTGCAAAACGGTGCGGGTATAATGCAGATAGCTGTTTTTATCTGCACATTGACTACGGTTGGAATTATTACAATACCACTCGAAAGTAAATATCTCGGGAAAAAGATTGCAATACTTCGCAATCTGCTTTTTTTCGTCTTTGCATTCGCCGTAGCTTTTATTATCGGGTTGGTGATGAGATGAAGAAAATTATTAAGCAATATTGGTTTTTGCTTGTTGTTTTAACAACGAATATTCTAGCCCTGCTTTTCTATCCCGCAATAGGAATAAATTCGTTGCTTTTCACTTGCAAGAACTTTTTGAACTTTCTTTTTATGCTGACTCCAGTCTTTGTCTGTATTGGTCTTTTAGACGTGTGGGTAGAACGTGAAGGCATGATCCGCATAATGGGAGAGAAGTCAGGTATTAAAGGTATCCTTGTGGCCTTTGGATTGGGAATAGTAACTGCTGTGCCCTTGTATGCGTTACTGCCTGTCGCCGGTATGATGTTGAAGAAAGGTAGTAAGATAAGTAATGTATTGATATTTATATGTTCCTGCGCAAGCATCCGTATCCCACTCTTGCTTTTTGAAGTATCCTCGATGGGATGGCTGTTTACGCTTGTAAGGCTGGTTGCAAATATATTTGTCGTTCTGGCGATTGCTTCTATCATTGAAAAAACGCTAAATGATGAGGAGAAAAAATCCATCTACGAAAATGCCGATAAACTTTGACATATGAGACAATAAGAATGTATATTCAGCGGTGCGACTATCTGATAAAACTGTTTGCTTTCTTTATCCTTGCAATCCATTGGTTTAATCCTTGGGTAAGTTATTATTTTATGTCAAAGGATATAGAAATGTCTTGTGACGAAGCCGTTCTAAATAGTATTCTTGCCAATCCTCAACCTGCCAATCCGGATATGCTTTTTAGGTACAAGGGGAAAGGCCGACCGAAAAATCTTCCAATCGGCCTTTGTTGAAAAACTACAGCATTTCAGGATAGTTTTGTCCGTCATATACTACATCGACGATATACACGATTTGAGTTTCTTCATCTATAGTTGCTTAAAGTCCTTGTATATACCTCTTGTAGTTGTTCTCCCGGTTTTCCCGTTCAATCCGTTCAAGATCCTCATGGAGTCGGTGTTGCATGGCATCAAACTGTTCCAAGGTTTCCAGGAATTCTTCTGCACAGCTGTTGGCTGATCGTTCCAGCATCTCAGTCACCCGGTCTCTGTATAGCAGTCTTTATAAGGCATACTCCCAGGAAGGGAGAAATCCTGCAGTTGAACCCAAGCTGATGTTCAAGATTCTGGTATACGCCTACTCACAGGGGATCTATTCCAGCAGAAAAATAGAAAAAGCATGCACAAGGGATATCAACTTTCTCTGGCTTCTAGCTGGAACCAAAGCTCCAGACCATAGCACGATAGCCAGATTCCGCACCACATTCTTAAAAGAAATCTGTGAAGAACTGTTTGGACAACCGGCTCACCTTCTCTTAAAATCAGGAGAAGCCAGCGGAAAGAACCTATTCGTGGCTGGGACTAAGATTGAATCCAAAGCGAATAAGTACACCTTTGTCTGGAAAAAAGCAGTCGGAAAGCATGAGGCAAGGATGCAGGGACAGATAAAACAGCGAATACCAGAAATCAATCATGAGTATCTGGAATCCTTCTGCTTTCACAGCGAAACAGCTGCCAAAGATCTGGGAAAAATCGTGGAACAGCTGACAGAGAAGATTCAGGAACTGGGCGTTGTTCTGGTACATGGGCGTGGCCACCGCAAGAGTCAGATTCAGAAAGACAAAGAGTATTTAGAGTCCTGCCTGGAACGGCAAAACAGGTACGGTATCCACAAAAAAAAATCCATGGGCACAACAGTTATTCCAAGACAGATCCGGATGCGACTTTTATGCACATGAAAGGTGACCAAATGCGGAATGCGCAGTTGAAACCCGGATATAGCCTCCAGATTGGAGTTGACAGCGAATACATCATGGGAGTGGGGGTATTTTCCGACCGAGACGATACCAATACCCTGATTCCGTTCCTTCAGGAAACCGAATCAAACTTAAAGCACAGCTATCAAAGTATCACAGCAGATGCCGGATATGAAAATGAAGAGAATTATCTATGGCTAGAAAAAGAACAGAAGATTCCATACATCAAGCCCCAGACCTATGAGAAGTGGAAAAAACGCAGCTTCAAAAAAGAAATCGGGCACAGGGAAAACATGGCCTATATAGAAGAAGGGTATTGCTTTGTCTGCCATTATGGCAGAATTTTATGGAATGTTGGGAAGAAAAAGAAAATCAGCGCAACTGGTTATGAGTCAAAGCAGGACATTTATTGTTGTGAAGACTATAGCAGCTGCCCACATTTCGAAGGAAAATGTACCAATTCGCGAAGAGGAAAGCAGATGTATGTTTCAAAGGTACTGATAGAAAAAAGGAATGTATCACTAAAAAATATCTTAAGCAAAGAGGGGATCCGGTACCGGATGAACCGTTCGATCCAGGTAGAAGGAGCCTTTGGAGTATTAAAACAGGATTATGGATTCAGGAGATTTTTGACAAGCGGAAAAAACAATGTAAAAATCGAGTTTCTTTTACTGAGCATGGGGTCTAACATCAACAAACTGCACTCAAAAATCCAAAGGGAGAAGCTTCAGAGCCATCTGTATGAATTAAAAACAGCATAAAAAAGAGGATCATGAAACAGATCGGTTAAAGTACGCCAAAAATCCGGTCGGAGTGTCTAAAATGATGATTCAGCTGGATTTTAAGTTGAAAAAATGGGAGCGCCGCTCCTGACATGAAGTCAAAATGATTTCATGTCATTGTGCGACACTCCCTTGCTGTTTCGTTGATTATATGATTCCCTTCATAACCAGGACAGCTAAAATACAGGTTATTAAAATGACCGCTGCAGTAAGGGTGGTGCCAAGATTGAATCTCTGCTTTTGGGAAGCGTCTACAGAAGCCATTGAAGCGGGAATCATAAGATTGGATCTTCTTAAGGCGGTTACCAAAGGCTTATAGATGAGAAGGGTCAGGGCTGTATTGATTCCACCCTTTAAAAGGTTAAAGGGAACAAATGCCGGGAGAAGGAGTTTGACCACGGCTTCCCGGGGATAGCCCATGTAAATGGGAGTGATCAGGTAATTCCACAAAACCATGACAAGGGTCATGAGAAGGGTGCCTGCCACCATGCCAAAGAATGCTCCCCACAGGGAATGACGCTTCTTATAGAAATAAGCTGCCGGGCAGACAAATGCTACCGTTGAAAGGATGTTCATGATCAGTCCGATAATTCCGGTGCTGCTGATGGTAAACATCTCCACAAAGGACACGATAACAGAGATCAGTGCCGCAGACATTGGGCCGAATAGGAAGCCTCCGGTAAGGATGATAACATCCTTAGGCTCATATTCCAGGAATGGCAGTATGGGGATCAGAGGGATCCGGATCGCCACAACAGCTACAAAGGCCAGAGCGCAAAGCATGGCCATAAGGGTGAGTTTGTTTGTTTTCTTTGTCATATTCATAATTAAGTCCTCCTGAAAATAAGTAACACCTGAAAGTATGCCTTTCAGGTGTTAAAAATAGACAGGTGTATTATCACTATTTAACACATCTTCTTTCATCCAGACTATACTGTCGGTATTGGAATCAAACCAATTCTGCGCAGTTTGCGCTCGCGGACTTTACCGCCGGTCGGGAATTACACCCTGCCCTGAAGACTACTATATTCAAATGTTCTTGAATTATTATAACATTTTAAAAAATAAATGCAATATGTTGTTGCAATTTTTTTAATGCTTTGCTATAATAGCGGTCATGGGGGTATAGCTCAGCTGGGAGAGCGCTTGAATGGCATTCAAGAGGTCATGGGTTCGAATCCCACTATCTCCATTAAAATAGTAAGCCGCAGGCATGAATGCTTGCGGCTTAAATTATAACTTGTAAAGATGGGCGCTTGATAGAAATCAAGGACAAATAATGAAAGGTATATCTTCAACTACGAGGATGTCCCTTTTTATTTATGTTATAGTTTGATTTTCTCTTATTTGCTTATTATTTATGTTTATGTATGTTAATATGTTCATTCAAACAAGGCACGTTGAGACAGTTGTGTTGCTGGAGAAGAAAGCCCAGTAAATCAAAGGGTTTCGGGGATTTGAGGCGAATATGTAAGTGTGTTTTCGTGAGTGATTGGGGTGAAATATGTTTCCGGTTACCGTGGTGGGGTAAGAAAAATGAACGTTTTGGCAAAAGATATTTGATATAGGACAGTAAAAGTTAATAGATTAATGAATTAGCCATTATATTAACAGGAAGGGGGGGAATAGTGTCACAAAATCTATTTTTTCCAATATATCAACAATTGGAAAGGGAACTTGTAGAGTTGAGTTATTATATTACATTTAATCGAAGGCAGTTAAATGTATATTCTACGAAGATTGCTGATATGCTCTTAAGGACAGTATCTGAAATAGAAAATATATCTAAAGAGCTTTGCAAGAAAGAGAATATTAAATTTTACGATAATAAGAGGCATATTAGGAAAATTGTATATTTTAATGACTATTATACAAGATTAGAAGAAAAATACGGACTTAGTAATAAATTGGTGGATTTTACTCTGGATAACTGCACAACTAACATATTTGACATTAAACTATCACCATTTAAGAAAGACATTTCAATTAAAATCGGTGGTAAAGAAAGAAAATCCTGGGGCTGGTATAATGCCTATAATAAGATTAAACATGATCGCGTAAAAAATTTCAGTAAAGCAAATCTTGGTAACTTGATTTATAGTTTATCTGCTTTGTTTTTACTAAATATCTATTATATGGATAATGTTTTTATTGAAGTTGGTACATATAATCATGCAAAAATTATTGATCAGATAGAAGGGTTTTCAAAGGTCTTTAGGCTTGATTACACTTTGGATACAACTAATTCTGAGATATCAAAAAACGATTTTGAGAAATACTCATTTTTTAATCCTGTTAGTTATTTCGAGATTGGACGGCATTATGCAACCTACATTATTTATAAAGATATTTTATTTAAAACGCCATCTGATGAAGTAGCGGATAAAATGCAGCTATTAGATTCAAAGATGCTAGTATATGACAAGGATGGTCAAACATTGAAGAAAGTATATGATAATTATGATTTTGAAGATCATTATACAAAATGCAAACTTGTGGCCAAACTAAATAAGAATGATTGAACTCAGTTATGATAAAAGCTTTACTTTAGCTCTCTTTTATTGAATGATCACTACAGAAAGAATATCAAAAAGATATAATTTTCTTAAAAGACTGTGGAACAAAATCATGAAATTCTTGCGAGGCACAGAGGAAGGCATATTTTCAAATAAGAATAGTGAATAACATGCATATAGTACATGGGGGTAAATATAGCTACCCCTTCATATAGAAATGACAAGTAATATTGCTATGTTATATAAAACTTCCGTCTATGGGAACGTTGAAATCGTCTGTTTCCTCTCAAAGAAACCTTGATTTTATGCGGATTTGAGGCAGTTATTGTATAAAAATAGTTCTGTGTTGTTTGGAAATCTATAAACAGATATCAAAATCTACAGGGGGATGGGGTAACGCCAAAACGTATGATACAGGAGTTTTGCCAAAACATGTAGGGTTTCGCTAAAGTGTTTAATCACATTAGCGAAGCTGTTGTAGTCCAAAATAGATTCTGTTAAAAGATATGTAAATCTCTGATACATTCATTACTGGGAAATCTCCCAATATTTCCAAATTCATGTTACAATAAAAAATAACCGATACGAAAGGGGCACTTAAAGTATGGCATATAGCTTTTTAACTTTAGCAAAAGATGTACTGGAAAAAGAAAACATCCCATTATCTATTGAACAAATGTGGGATACCGCAAAGAATCTGGGACTTCTGGAGAAGCTATCATCTTCAGGAAAAACACCAATCCGCACCCTGTCCGCCAGAATATATGTTGATATAAAAAATAATCCAGACACTGTATTTGAACAGGTAAGCAAACGTCCGGCGAAATTCTTTTTAAAAGGAAAAACAGCAGGACTTAAAGAATATGAAGATAAACAGAAGCAGGAGAAGTTATCCCAGAAACATAAATTCGGAGAAAGAGCCTTACATATTCTGCTGTCCAGCTTCGTAAATGCTGATGAGCATTTCAAATGTTCCACAAAAACCATTTACCATGAGACATCCAAGCGTGAAAAGAGCGGCAAGAATAAATGGTTGCACCCGGATATTGTCGGCGTACATTTCCCCTTTGAATCTTATACCGAAAATACACTCAAACTATTTGATATCCTGAAAGTGAACCCATATAAGCTGTATTCTTTTGAGATGAAGATTGATATCAATCTATCCAACCTCCGGGAGTATTACTTCCAGGCCGTATCCAATTCAAGCTGGGCGCATGAAGGCTATCTCGTAGCATTACATATTGCAGACGATCCGGAACTGATAGACGAAATGCGCCGCTTGAACAACGCCTTCGGAATTGGAGTTATCCGGTTGGATGCCGAACATTTCATGCAAAGTGAGATTCTATTTTCAGCAAAAGAAAAAGAATCACTCGACTGGGATACCATTAACCGCCTGGTAGACAGTAACCCTGATTTCAAGAAATTCCTTGATAATTTAATGGAGGATATCAAAATAGGAAAAATAAAAAGCCGGTATGATGAGGTTTGCCTGGAAGAAGAGCAGATGTACCAGTATGCCCAGAAAAACGGCATATTGTCCTGACCACCAGTCTCAAAAGATCTTAATTATCAAGTAAATTATCATATCCCCACCGCTGATCATCTGTCATGCGGCTGGGGATATTTCTATCCAATCTCAAACAAAAATCCAAAAATAACATGTAAATCAGTTAGTTGACGAATAAGTGTTCTGTTTTCTGGTAATCCTCTCCATATAAAATATTTCAGAGGAGATGAACCATGAATACAGATCAGAGGCTTAGATTTGGAAATTACGTGGAAACATTGCGAAAAAGCAGAGGAAAATCCCTGCGTGAAACGGCCAAGGCCATAAAAGTATCACCACAGTATTACAGTGAAGTTGAAAAAGGAAGAAGCAGCACATTTACTGCGGAAAGGCTGAAGTTGCTGACTCGCTACCTGTTGCTAAATGAGGAGGAATCCCATACCCTTTATGATGTGGCCGCCCAGTCAAGGACATCCAATGATGTGGTAACCCCACAGGATTGTGCAGATTATATGCTCAGCAATTCATATGTGATAGACGCCCTGCGCTTGTCAATGGAAACAGGGGCGGGCGAAAAAGAATGGCGGGTATTACTGGATGAGTTAAAAGCAAGAAAGGGGTGATCGGGTATGTACCAGCCCAAGCTGAAAAAGAAAAGAAATGGTATCCCTATCATGAGCAACAGAGAGATTGACGTTTATGCGGAGGAATCCCTAAAAGATTATAATCCTTCGGTATTAAAAATTCCCCAGCCAATCGATATGGATGAGTTTGCAGAGTTTTATCTCAAGTTGACGCTGGATTATGTATACCTTTCCCATTGCGGTTTCATTTTAGGGCGGATGGTATTTCAAGAAGTAGAAAGAGTTCCGGTATATATGCCGAAAGAGAAATGTGCAGATTATCTGTATGTAAGCAGAGGAACCCTGCTTATTGATAATACGCTACTAAATGATTGGAAGGAATACAGGCTGCGATCTACGATAGGGCATGAATGTGGACACTGGCTGTTTCATTCCGATTATTATACAAATGTTGATAGGAGAAGCTACTATGCCTATACATCTGAGTCAGATCTAACAGGCTGCCAAAAGACTGATTTTGACGGCGATGAAGAACAGGCAGGGAGGAGAAGGCTGATCACGGGTCATGACTGGCTTGAACATCATGCAAAATATTTCAGTGCGGCAATACTAATGCCGAAAACACCATTTATCACAGCAGTATCAGATTTGATAGAAGACAGTTTGCAAGACACGACCTCTTTATCGGAATCACTTTCAGAGATATTTCAGGTATCCCCTAGTTCTGCAAATATCCGTTTAGCTCAGTTAGGGTTGAATGAATATGTGGCCTGAATTGAAAGAAAACAGGAAGAAAAAACAATACAGCTATTTTCACAGATACCAGGCACTCTGTGAACAACAGAGTGCTAATTTTGAAAATATAGTGTCAATCACTTAGATGACACGACTAAAATACACTTTATTTTTTACCTACAGTGTCAACCAGTCAATTGATAGGAAAGGAATTATATGCAAATGAAAGAAAAAATAAATTGTCCAGTTTGTAGAAAACGGGCATTTGATATCTATGCATCCCCAAAAGGAGAGATCTGGATTGAGCTGAAATGCCCTCATTGCAGAAATATTATCCAAATCTGCCATAGGGGTGTCGACCCTTCTGAAAAATATAAAGAGATTTCAATGTAATAACAAAAACTACTGAGCAACGGATCCGCATAAGCGAGATACCAAATAGCCGGAGTAAAGCGAGTAATCAGCTTTCTCCGGCTATTTTTTTGTCCATTTTTAGGTTGCTGTCACCGCTTTACTCACCGGTAAAGAAAGGAACAGCAATGAAAATTAAGTATGAATTTGTAACAGGTGAGAAGCTGGAAATCGAAGTGGAGGACAGCATTGGGGAAGTTGTGGTTGAAATGGAGATAATGCAGTCCCGGAGGAACCGGACTGAAACAAGAAGGCATAATTCCCTGGAGTCGATGCAGGAGCAGCGGCCAGGGCGTAATCCGCGGCAGTTTATCGATAAGAAAGCTGATATTGAACAGCATATTGTGGATTCGGATGAACGGGAGCGGCTGCACCTGGCAATTGGAAGATTAGAAGAAAGGGACGCTCTGATTGTCTATAAATACTATTTTGAGAATATGACGATGACTGAAATCAGCAATGAACTGGGGATTTCGGTTATGGCAATCTCAAAAAGACTGAAAAAAATTCCTGATAAAATAAAAAAATTCATGATTTAGTTTAAAAACCATTTTTCCCGTGGCTATAAAGTAGAAACAAAAATTTGAAAAGGAAAGGAGTTTCTAAATGATGGAGAAAATCCGGATTGTTTTAAAAGCCAAAGAGAATCCCTCAAAAGCCATGTTAAAGCGGGAGGAGAAGGAAGGGACAGTGGCAGTAATTCGTAAAGAAAACACTGCCGATTCCACAGAGCAGGAGGTGCGGGCAGTATGAAGAAAGTATTTATCTGCAGTCCCTTCCAGAGAGATATAAAAGGAAATACAGAGAAAGCCCGCAGATATTGCCGCAGGGTATATGAAGCCAGTTGCATTCCGGTTGCTCCCCATCTCCTGTTTCCGCAGTTTCTGGATGAAATGAACGAAACGGAGCGGGCAGCAGGAATCGCTATGGGACTGGCATTGTTGCTGGATTGTGATGAGATATGGGTATATGGCGAGGCAACAGCAGGTATGGAACAGGAAATCCGGTTTGCGGTAGAGCATGGCAGACATGTCTGCTTTAAAAATGAACAGGAAGGAGATGGAGTAAATGAAGCAGGTAATGATTATAACTAAACTAACCGGAAATGAAGAAAGTGACCGGGCCAGGGCTTCTGAATACTGCCGTTTTGCAGCCCACAGGGGAGTGCTTCCGATTAGCCCATATCTTAACTTCCACAACCTGTTTGCAGAAAATCAGGGCGGCACTGTAGAGCATTGGCTGATGACCAGGCTGGCAGAGCAGTCGGATGAAATATGGGTGTTTGGCAATGACGGTGAAGAACAAAAGCAGCAGCGGTTAAGGGAAGCCTGCCAGGAGTACGACAGTAAAGCGAAGTATTTTGAAGCGAGGGAAATTGGCGAAGAGCTTTTATTATGCACCATGTTCCCGGAGAAATTGGTTAGAAAGCTGGAAGAATTGGAGGCGTGTTCTGATGAGTGATGGATTGTCAAAAATTGCTGATGGATTTTCCCTGGTAGCAGAAGGCATTCGGGTATTGACTGAAATGGATATTGAAGTTGATGCAGAATTGACAAAAGTTAAACCAGAGCAGACGAATAAGACAGAAAAGGCAGACGGAAAAACAAAGGAAGATAAAACGGAATTGAAAATTGAAGATATCCGGGCTGTACTTGCAGAAAAATCCCAGAATGGCAAAACCAAAGAAATCCGGGACCTGTTGCAGCAATTTGGAGTAGCGAAACTGTCAGCAGTGGCAGAGGAAGATTATCTGGAGCTGATGAAGAAAGCAAAGGTGCTGTGATGGGAAAGCACGCCTTATTGTCGGCATCTTCCTCCCTGCGGTGGCTCAACTGTACCCCTTCGGCAAGGCTGGAAACACAGTTTACTGATACCGGAAGTATCTATGCAGCAGAGGGCACCGCGGCCCATACCCTGGCAGAACATAAGCTGAAGCGGGCATTAAAGCGGCGTTCCCGGCGTCCGGTATCAGATTATGACTGTGATGAGATGGAGGAATGCACCGATGATTATGTGCCGTTTGTTATGGAACTGGTGGAGGATGCCAGAAGAAAATGCACTGATCCGGTAGTGCTGATTGAGCAGCATCTGGATTATTCCCGTTATGTGGAAGGCGGTTTTGGTACTGGTGATTGCATCATAGTGTCGGATGGGGTTTTGTCGGTGATAGATTTTAAATACGGAAAAGGCGTGGCAGTTGAGGCGGAGAGAAACCCGCAGATGATGCTATACGCCTTGGGAGCTCTGGAGCTGTTTGACGCTCTTTATGAAATAGAAAAGATACGGATGACAATATTCCAGCCCAGGTTGGAATCGGTCAGTACCTGGGAACTTCCGCTGCCTGAACTAATGGATTGGGTTCAGTCGGAATTGGTTCCCAGGGCTGTATTGGCAGCAAAGGGTGATGGCGAGTTTATCCCAGGCAGATGGTGCCGGTTTTGTAAAGCCAGGAACCAGTGCCGGGCCAGAGCGGAGGAATTTCTGAAGCTGGCTCAGATGGAATTTAGACCACCTGCATTGTTGACAGAAGAAGAGATAGCCAAGGTTCTTTCCACGGCAGATGAACTGGCAAAATGGTCGGCCGATATCTATGCTTATGCTGCCAACCAGGCAATTACCCATGGGAAGCAATGGACCGGATTTAAGCTGGTGGAAGGCCGGAGCAACCGGAAATATTCCAGTGAAGAAGAGGTGGCAAAGGCTGCCGGGGCAGCAGGATACAAAGATATTTACAAGCAGAGCCTCATTGGTATTACCGAAATGGAAAAGCTGATGGGAAAGAAAAAGTTCAGTGAAATATTAGGAAATCTGGTCTACAAGCCAATAGGAAAGATTACACTGGTGCCCGAATCTGACAGGCGGCTGCCAGTGGAGAATGCAACTGCTGAAACAGATTTCAGTAAAGAATGAAGGAGAGATTATGACGATGAATAATGAGAGTATAAATTTAACAAAAGTAATTGTATCATGCAGATTCTCTTATCTGCACTGCTGGGAGCCGAATGCGGTTAACGGTAGTGATCCGAAATATTCAGTATCAGCTATTGTACCGAAATCAGACACAGAAACCATTGAGAAGATTAAGAAAGCAGTGGAACAGGCAAAGCAGGAGGCGGTATCAAAATGGGGCGGTAAAGTGCCTGCCAACTTAAAACTGCCATTACGGGACGGTGATATTGACCGGCCAGAGGATGAGGCTTATGCGGACAGCTACTTCTTTAACGCTAACAGCAGGCAGGCACCGCAGGTGGTAGATAAGAATGTCCAGCCAATCCTGGACCAGACCGAGGTGTATTCCGGCTGTTATGGAAGAATCAGCGTAAATTTCTACGGTTATAACTCCAATGGCAACCGGGGCATTGCTGCCGGACTTGGGAATATCCAGAAGCTCCGTGAAGGAGAACCACTGGGCGGAAAAAGTGAAGCAAAGGATGATTTTGAGCCAATTGGAGACGGAGATGATTTTCTGGGTTAAACACAGAGCGGCGGCGGGAAACTGCTGCCGGGATGTTTCAGCGGGGAAAGAAGGGATAAACCTATGGGCCGGATATTAGCATTCGATATAGAAACGTTCTCTGATGTGGATTTATTAAAGTGCGGGGTTTACGCATATGCAGACAGCCCCGCTTTTGAGGTGCTGCTGTTTGCCTGGGCTTTTGATGATGAGGAAATACAGATAGCAGACTTGGTACAGGGGGGCGCAATTCCGGCTGAGGTGGTGGAAGCCATATTCGATACAGATATCATTAAGACAGCATTTAATGCCAATTTTGAACGGATTTGTCTGAGTAGACATTTGGGAACCTATCTGCCGCCTGTGTCCTGGCATTGCAGCGCCGTTCAGGCCGCATTGCTTGCCCTGCCCAGGTCTTTAGAGGATGTGGGTGCGGTTCTCGGACTGGATAAACAGAAAATTAAAGAAGGAAAAGAGCTGATCCGCTATTTTTGCCTGCCCTGTAAACCTTCTAAAAGCAATCAGGAGAGGCAACGGAACCTCCCCTGTCATGCTCCGGAGAAGTGGAAATTGTTTAAGAACTATTGTATCCGGGATGTTGAGGTAGAGAAGGCAGTGCGGATGAAATTGCAGCGTTTTCCCATTCCAGAAAAAGAACAGGTGCTGTACTGGCTGGATCAGGAAATTAATGACCGGGGAATCGAGGTTGACCGGGAACTGGTAGATCAGGCGATTGCCTGTGATTGGCTTCATAATGATATTGTGACACAAAGAGCCTATGAACTGACCGGACTGGAAAATCCTAATTCAGTTGCACAGATAAAATCGTGGCTGGGGAAGAACGGTGTGGAGGTAACCAGTCTGTCTAAAAAGGCAGTAGCTGATTTGATTGTGGAAACGGAAGGGGATGTGAAGGAGGCATTACGGCTCCGGCTTTTACTGGCTAAAACATCAGTAAAGAAATATGAAGCAATACAACGGTCGCTCTGCCGGGATGGCAGGGTTCACGGACTTTTGCAGTTTTATGGGGCAAACCGCACCGGACGGTGGGCCGGGAGACTGGTACAGGTACAAAACCTGCCCCAGAATCATATGAAAGACCTGGAACTGGCAAGATGCCTGGTGAAAAAAGGGCGGTATGAAGATATGGAACTGTTTTATGATTCTATTCCCAATGTATTATCTGAACTGATTAGAACGGCCTTTGTACCGAAAGCCGGGTGCCGCTTTATTGTGGCTGATTTCTCTGCGATTGAAGCCCGTGTACTGGCCTGGCTTGCCGGGGAAGAATGGCGTCTGGAGGTATTCCGTACCCACGGGAAAATCTATGAAGCCTCTGCTTCCACTATGTTTCATGTCCCTGTTGATGAAGTGACAAAAGGTTCAGCCCTGCGCCAGAAAGGGAAAATATCAGAGCTTGCCCTGGGATACGGTGGTGCGGCCGGAGCGCTTATTTCTATGGGAGCATTGGAAATGGGCATTCAGGAAGAGGAATTGCCGGAACTTGTTTCTACCTGGCGGTTGGCAAATTCCCATATTACACAGTTTTGGTGGGATGTGGATGCGGCGGCTGTCCAGACGGTACAAGAAAAGAAGCCGAAACGGATCGGCCGGATACTGTTTGAGTACCAGAGCGGAATTTTGTTCGTAACGTTGCCGTCCGGCAGAAAACTCTCCTATGTAAAACCCAGACTGGGATTAAATAAATTTGGCAGGATAGGACTTGTTTATGAAGGGATTGGCGAGAGCGGGAAATGGAGCTGCCTGGAGACCTACGGGCCGAAGCTGGTAGAAAATATTGTCCAGGGAACAGCCAGGGATTTGCTGGCAGAAGCAATGCTCCGCTTAAGGCAGGCCGGATTTGATATCGTGATGCATGTCCATGATGAAGCGGTGCTGGAGGTTCCGTTTGGAACTGCCTCTGCCCCAGAAGTATGTACCATTATGGCAGAGCCGCCGGAGTGGGTGGAGGGACTGCCGCTGCAGGCAGACGGTTACGAATGTGAATTTTACAAAAAAGATTAGGAAGGAGGGAAGGTATGAGGCTGTTTATAGCAACAGGTAATTCAAGAAAAGAAAAGCACTGGAATAATACAGAAATAGATTTAGAAGAATTAAGCGAGAGGCTTTCCAATACCGTCCGGACTTCAGAAACAGTGGAGCAGTACCGGAAACTATCCAAAGCCAAACAGGATGAGATTAAGGATGTAGGCGGGTTTGTGCTGGGGAAATTGAAGGGTGGCAGAAGGAAAAAGGATTGTGTGGAGTTCCGGTCCGGGCTGACGCTGGATATGGATTATGCAATAGACAGTATAGCTGAACAGATAGAAATGTTCTTTGACTTCAATTGCCTGATTTATTCCACCCATAAGCATACCCCGGAGCAGCCGAGACTGCGGCTGGTGATTCCGTTATCCAGAAATGTGACTGCCGATGAGTATCAGGCACTTGGCAGGAAGGTGGCTGAAGATATTGGCATGGAATTATTTGATGATACCACATATGAACCTTCCAGACTGATGTACTGGCCCAGTACATCAGCAAATGGAGAGTTCTTTTTCAGGGATATAACAGGAGAACTATTGGATCCTGACCAGGTGCTAAAAAGGTATCAGAACTGGCGGGATTCGGCACTGTGGCCGGTCAGCAGCAGGCAGCAGGCGGTGGTCCGGCGGGAGATAAAAAAACAGGCGGATCCGCTCACGAAAGAAGGCGCTATTGGTGCATTTTGCCGGGCTTATGATATTGAGCAGGCGGTTGCTGATTTTTTGCCAGAGGTATACCAGCCAAGCCAGATGCCAGGCCGCTATGATTATATTCCAGCCGATTCTCAGGCTGGGGTGGTGGTTTATGAAGAGAAGTTCGCTTATTCCCATCATGCGACAGATCCGGCCTGTGGGATGCTCATGAATGCATTTGATATGGTACGCATCCATAAATTCGGTGACCTGGACCATCATGTAGGTGAAACTACCGAAACGGCGAAATTGCCTTCTTTTAGAGCGATGAGTGAGTTTGTTGTGTCGCAGGACCGGGTAAAGGCGGAACTGGCCAGGGAGCGGGGCGAAGCAGCTAAAAATGAGTTTGCGGTGCCGGAGGACTGGCAGACAGCGCTGGAGCTGGACCGTCAGGGGAGAGTGAAGGACACGCTGGATAACCTGGTATTGACTATCAGAAATGATGAAAATCTGCACTCCATTGCCTTTAACCTCCACCGGGATGGGATTGATGCAGGCCGGGGACTGCCCTGGAAACAGATTAAGCCAGGATGGAATGATTCGGACTTTGCGTCATTGAAGGTATATCTGGATAAGGGATATGGTGTTTATGCTCCGGCAAAAACCAAGGATGCCCTGATAGCTGTTGCTTCTGAACGGGCATACCATCCGGTGAAGGAGTATCTGGAAAACTTACCGCCATGGGATGAAAGCAGGCGGATTGATACACTGCTTACCGTTTATCTGGGGGCGGAAGATTCTGCTTATACCAGAGCAGTTATCCGGAAAACCCTGACGGCGGCGGTAGCCCGGATTTACCAGCCGGGGGCAAAGTTTGACAGTGTGCTTATTTTAAACGGTCCGCAGGGAATTGGGAAATCCACTTTTTTTGCCCGGCTGGCCGGGGCCTGGTTCTCTGACAGCCTGACGCTTACAGATATGCGGGATAAATCCGGACCAGAGAAGCTGCAGGGGTATTGGATTCTGGAGCTTGGCGAATTGGCCGGAATGAAAAAGACCGATGTGGAGACAGTGAAATCCTTTTTATCCCGTGTGGATGATAAATATCGTGCCAGCTACGGTTTAAATGTGGAAAGCCATCCGAGGCAGTGCGTCATTGTTGGAAGTACCAATACAGAAAGCGGCTTCCTGCGGGATATCACAGGGAACCGCCGCTTTTGGCCAGTCAGAGTTAAAGCGGGCAGTGACAGAAAGCCATGGCAGATTACAAATGAAGAAGTCCTGCAGATATGGGCAGAAGCAAAGGCGGCTTATCAAGATGGGGAGAATCTGTTTCTGGAAGGTGAAATTGCAGTCATGGCAGTATCTGCACAGGCAGAGGCGATGGAGACCGATGACCGGGAGGGGCTGGTACGAAATTATCTGGACACCCTGCTGCCGGAAGGCTGGAATGAAATGAGCCTTTATGACCGCCGTAATTTCTTAAATGGCGGTGAATTTGGTAGTTTCGGACGGACCGGGACGGTAAAGCGGAGACTGGTCTGCAATATGGAAATCTGGTGTGAGTGCTTTGGGCGGGAATCCCCGGCATTGAAAAAGATAGACTCCTATGAGATCAGTGGTATTATGCGAAAGATTGAAGGATGGGGAAAATATACGGCAACAAAAAATGGCATGTACAATTTCCCTGTCTATGGGAAACAGCGGGCATATGCCAAGGAACAAGAAATAGAATAAGCGGATGATACCGCAGGCATAGGATGACTGGCAGCCGGTGTTAGCCGGAACAAAGAGAATCTGTACTGGCTTGTTTCCAGTATGGTTCTGACTTTGAGAGTCTGACAGGTTAAGGGACAGAGGAATTTCAGGAACAAGAGAACAGGATTTCCAATTAAATCATTGAAAAATAATAATAAGAAGCAGGTTGTATCTAACATACACGCATATAGGAGATATGTAAGTTGTGGTTCTGGCTGTTCCCGGCGGAAAGGAGTAGTTATTATGCAGGAGAGTGTGATAGAAAAGAAGTTGCGGACAGAAGCAAAAAAACGTAATGGGATAGCGGCAAAGTTCATTTCACCCGGATTGGCCGGGGTGCCGGACCGTTTATTGCTTCTGCCGGGCGGGAAGTGTGCGTTTGTTGAACTGAAGGCTCCGGGAAAAAGGCTTCGGCCATTGCAGGCAAAACGGAAAAAGCAGTTGGAAGGTTTGGGCTTTCAGGTTTACTGTATAGATGATATTGGACGGATTGGAGGTGTGCTGGATGCGGTATTGTCCACATAAATACCAGGAAAATGCCAAGGCGTTTATTATAAATAACCCGGTTTCGGCATTATTCCTGGACTGTGGTCTTGGAAAAACGGTGATTACGCTGACGGCAGTATGGGAATTGCTGCTGGATTACTTTCAAATCCGCCGGGTATTGGTGATAGCACCACTGCGGGTAGCCAGGGATACCTGGACCGGGGAGTGTAGCAAGTGGGACCATCTTGATGGAATTGTTATCAGCCGGATTCTGGGAAATGAAAGGGAACGGCGGGCGGCACTTCGTAAACCAGCCAATGTATATGTGATAAACCGGGAAAATATAGAGTGGCTGGTAGAAAAATGCCAGTGGGATTTCGATATGGTGGTGATTGATGAGCTGTCTTCATTTAAATCCCACCGGGCCAAACGTTTCAAGGCGTTGCGGAGAGTACGACCCAAAGCAGGACGGGTAATTGGACTGACCGGAACCCCGGCACCAAATGGTCTGATTGATTTATGGGCTGAGATCGGGATTTTGGACATGGGAGAGAGATTAGGGAGGTTTATCGGGGCTTACCGGGAACAGTTTTTCCGGCCGGATAAGCGGAGCCGGGAGATGGTGTACTCTTATAAGCCGAGGGAGGGAGCAGAACAGAAGATTTATGAATTGATATCTGATATTACAATCAGTATGCAGGCGGCTGACTTTTTGAAGATGCCGGAGTGTGTCAATAACCGGGTTTTAGTACCATTGGATGAAAAAGAGCAGGAGTTATACCGGAGACTGGAAGTGGATCTGCTGCTGCCGTTTGCTGATGGGGATGTGGATGCGGGAAATGCCGCAGGGCTATCCAATAAGCTGCTGCAGATGGCAAACGGTGCAGTTTACGATGAGAACCGGAAAGTAAAGTATATCCATGACCGGAAACTGGATGCGCTAGAAGATTTACTGGAAGCGGCCAATGGCAAACCAGTGTTGGTGGCATATTGGTATAAGCATGATAAACTGCGGATACAGAAACGGTTTCCGGCGGTGGAACTGGATATGGAGGAGAGCTTCCGGGACTGGAATGCGGGTAAAATCCCATTGGCATTGATTCATCCAGCATCGGCGGGACACGGTTTGAACTTGCAGGACGGCGGTTCCATGCTGGTGTGGTTTGGACTGACCTGGTCGTTGGAGCTGTACCAGCAGACAAATGCCCGGCTGTGGCGGCAGGGACAGAAGGAAGTGGTGGTTATCCATCATCTGATTGCCGAAAACACACTGGATGAAAAGGTAATGAGATCATTGGAATCGAAGGATTGCAGCCAGACGGCGCTGGTAAAAGCAGTCAAAGCAAGAATTGGAGGTGTCCGGTATGGAGAAGGAAAACCTGTTTAAAGAATATAGCCAGTGGAAAAAGAACCGTATGATGCTGGCACATGAGCTGGTGCGGTTTGAGGGGATTTCAGATGATGAGGTCATAGAGTCCATGTGTTTTGCTAAACCGGAGGGAGAACGGATCCAGAAAAGCGGAATCACTGATACAACCGGAAAAACAGCCATCTATTACCGGAAAGTGGCGGAGACACTAAATGATGACTGGTATGATTTCTTATTCCGCCAGTACCAGGAAGTAAGGGAAGAGATTGATTTCTTTGAAGGGGCGGTCAGCCAGTTGAGCGGCAGGCTTCCACAGGTAGTCTATGATATGGTGGTATTGGAGATGCCGTGGAAAGAGCTGGCGGGCAAATATCAGGTAACCGAAGCGATGCTGACCAAATACCGGAAGAAAGCATTAACCGAGCTTGAGGGCATATACCAGCTTCGGGATAAGCACATGGAACAGTTTCTTCTGAGCTGACCAATTGTCCGGGGTTAAGCAGCGGTTAAGAAAGATTACGGTTGTGGTTTCTTGATTTGCCTAAATGTCTGTGTTATTCTTAGGCTGTAAAGAACTGTAACGGGCTTTGTGGAGAAAATCCATGAAGCTTTTTCTTTTGGAAATAACGAAGCGGAAAACCGGAAGGAGTGATTGGATGCCGAAGAAACCGGGGAAGCCCTGCCGCCATCCGGGGTGCCCGGAATTGACGGAAGGGAAATATTGTCTTGTACATGCAAAGCTGCATATTCAAGACAGGGAATCATCTTCCGACCGGGGATATGACAGCAGATGGCGGAAAGCCAGAAGACATTACCTGAAACTGCATCCGTTATGTGTGAAGTGTAAAGCACAGGGAAGACTGACCAAAGCTGTGGTGGTAGATCATATCATCCCACACCGGGGTGACAGGCAGTTATTCTGGGATGAGTCTAACTGGCAGTCTTTGTGTAAAAGCTGTCATGACCATAAGACAATGACGGCGGACCGCTTTCAGGAATATAAATACTGATGGAATTGGGTTTTGAATGATTTACCGGATGTATGGATGAGCAGTGTGTGTGGAGTTGTTGTTGTGGTCACAGCGGCTGTTATCTATTTATACTTCGGGCACCATTTTGGTAGTTTTTGATCGGTTCACATACCATGGCAGCTTGTGGAACCGGAGAGATGCGGATAATGTTTTCCTCGTAAGATACTTCAATGGCATCACCGATATGAAAACCCAGTGTTTCCAGCCATTTACCTTCCATGGAAATTTTAGGCGTGGTGGTATAGGTGCTTCCGCTAATGTAAGCACTTGAGCGGGATTTGGATGAGTATAGGACTTTCATTTTCTTTTTCTGCATATGTAATTGCCTCCTTTTTGTTTGGTAGTGCCATGTTAGATCAGAGTGCTGAAATTATCCAGTCAATCCGAAGGCATAATTTTAACAAAGATTTCTTTGGGTAATTGTGCAGGTTGTGGTGAGCCTGTAATTATGTGTGGTGGGAGGGGGAGGCCGCATCTCCAGAACCTGCTCCCCTGGAAACCGCCGCCCCCTCTTTCGTGAATTTTCGCAGAAATAAACAGGGGGGATAGGAAAACGGAGCTGTTATTTTACATAAACACAGTGATTTCCATAGGATACAGGCAGAAGCTTTTGCCAAAAAGTATGGGAATTGCTGTGTTTTGAGGCTGGAAAACGATCTGAAAATGATGGTTTTCCGGCCTTTTCTTTTTAAGGAGTAAAAAGGTATGACAGATGGGCAGGCGGTTCAGATAAAAGAGCTGCGGATGAATGGAGCTGGTTACCGGGCAATTGCATCCATGCTCGGTCTTTCCCGTGATACGGTCAGAAATTATTGTAAGGCGAATGGAATGGATGGATTTGCCCAGGCGACGGTGCAAAACTTGAGGGAAAGGCTGGCGGAAGGGAAAGTCTGTCTCTGCTGTGGCAAGGAAATCTGTCAATCGGGAAGTGGCAGGCCCAGACGTTTTTGCTCTGACAAATGCCGCAGACAGTGGTGGAAAACACACCCTGAGGCCGGGAAACGGATGGCGGTCTATACGAAGACCTGTATCCGGTGCGGAAAAGTGTTTGAAGCCTATGGAGATAGCCGCAGAAAGTATTGCAATCATGATTGTTATATTAAAGACAGATTTTGGAGGAATGAAGATGGATTTCAGGAAAATTAGAATAGCCGATTTGGTTCCGGCTTCTTATAACCCCAGAAAGAAACTGAAACCGGGAGATAAGGAGTATGAGAAAATCAAGAATTCCATTACTGAGTTTGGGTATGTGGAGCCTGTTATCGTCAATTCGGATTTGACGATTATCGGCGGTCATCAGCGTGTGACCGTTTTAACCGATTTGGGATATGAAAAAATTGATTGTATCGTAGTTGATGTAGATAAGGCGAAGGAAAAGGCACTTAATATCGCCCTGAATAAAATCACAGGTGAATGGAATAAGGAACTGTTGGCTGATTTGATTCAGGAATTGCAGGAAGCCGATTTTGATGTAGCCTTTACTGGGTTTGAGCCACCGGAAATTGAGCAGCTTTTTAATTCCGTCCATGATAAGAAAATTACTGAGGATGATTTTGATATCGAAGGCGAATTAGAGAAGCCAGCAGTTGCAAAGCAGGAAGATGTGTGGCTGTTGGGCAGGCATCGCCTTGTGGTGGGAGATTCCACCTTGCCGGAAACTTATGACATTCTGATGGCGGGTCAAAGGGCAAATCTGGTGGTGACGGATCCGCCCTATAATGTCAATTATGAAGGGACGGCCGGAAAAATCCAGAATGACCATATGGAGGACGAGCAATTCTATCAGTTCTTGTTTGCAACATTTGTAAATATGGAACACCATATGGAGCCGGATGCATCTATCTATGTGTTTCATGCAGATACGGAAGGGTTGAATTTCCGCCGGGCCTTTAAGGCAGCAGGATTTTATCTTTCCGGTACCTGTATCTGGAAGAAACAGAGCCTTGTATTAGGAAGAAGTCCATACCAGTGGCAGCATGAACCGATACTGTTCGGCTGGAAGAAGGGCGGAAAGCATAATTGGTATTCCGACCGGAAGCAGACGACAATCTGGGAGTTTGACCGTCCGAGAAAATCGGAGAATCATCCAACCAGCAAGCCTGTGGGACTGATTGCATATCCGGTGCAGAATTCCTGTATGAGCAATTGTATTGTGCTTGATCCATTCGGCGGTTCCGGTTCTACACTTATGGCGTGTGAGCAGACAAACCGAATTTGCTATATGGCAGAATTAGATGAGAAATATGCGGATGTGATTGTGAACCGTTATGTGGAGCAAAATGGTTCGGATAAGGATGTTTCAGTTATCAGGAATGGTACAAAAATAGAATATTGTGATTTGAAAAAGGAAGGTGATGCTAGTGAAGCAGTTGACCTTCCTTGATTTATGGAGAAGAAAAAGGATTAGCTGAAAATGCAAGCATTTCCTTGACTTCACAGCCCTTTAGAGTGATTAATGTAGTACCAAAAAATGAGGAGGTACCACATTGAAAATTAGAACGAATGCAGAAAACAGAAAAGACATCGTCAAAGCGGTCATCGAGATAACCGGATACCCATCCAAATATTTGGGTGTACCCTCCTGTAGATATCAGGTGGGAAACTGCTTTATTGAAAAGAATGGAGAGGTTGTGACAGCAGATGAAAAGACCGGAGCAATTGTAGAAGCCGGTCTTCTGGCCAGAGGTTTGGTGAATGAACCGGAAACCGACAGTAACCGAATGTTGGTTCAGTTTCCCCTGGCGGATATGACAGCGCTGAATTTGAAGAACTTGATATTCCTCATTCACAGCAGACAGTATTTGATTAACAAATCAGCAGGGGAAACATTTCTTTCTGTCAGTAATACTTTGATTGAAGAACTCCAGGGGAATGAATTTGAAAATCTGGAAGGCGTGATCCTCGCCTTGCGGGCCTATGAGGATGAAAACAGAGGATTCCGTGTGGACGAGGGGAAGCTTGAATTCCGGTTCCCATGTACGGATAGCCCGGTACGAGAGAACGCTTACCGGAATCTGGCAACGGCGGTTGTCAGGCAGGCCACGGAGCAGAAACGGATTGATCCGGAAGATCGGGTTGAAGAAAATGAAAAGTATTATATGAGAATCTGGCTGCTCCGTATCGGCTTTGGCGGAAAAGAAATGAAAGATAGCCGAAACGTCCTGATGGAGAATCTCAAAGGACACTCGGCATTCCGCACGCAAGAGGATATTGAGCGGGCAAAAATCCGAAACAGACAGCGGAAGCAGGAGCAGCAGACAGTGGCCGAAACATCCGTAGCGTCAGAGAGTACAATGACAGCAGCTATTCCTGATAAAACAAACGGCTGATGAGGAGGAATTCCCGGAATTATTGTGCAGATTATGAATGCGAAATGACTGGATAAAATGTGCTTTTAGAGTGATTAATAGATCATGCATATTGAGCTTGCTCAATATGATACCACAAAAAGCACATCAGGAGGTCAAGACGTATGAAAACACAGAGATTCGGGATTGAAATAGAGCTTACGGGAATTACCAGGGAAGAAGCGGCACAGGTAATTGCAGATTATTATGGAACAGAAAGCTACTTCATTGGAACTTGTTATCAGACTTATGGGGCAAAGGACTGGAAAGACCGGGAGTGGAAAGCTACTTACGATTCCAGCATAAAAGCCCAGAAAAAGAGCAGGGGCGGCATCCAGGCAGCAGATGACTGTTATAAAGCAGAGATTGTCAGCCCCATTCTCACCTATGAGGATATTCCCGATTTGCAGGAAATCATCCGGAAGCTCCGGCACAAAAAGGCGCTGGTCAATGAAAAATGCGGAATACACATTCATGTGGATGCCGGGAGGTTTACACCCCAGACCCTGCGGAATATTGTAAATATTATGGCGAGTAAGGAAAACATTCTATACAAAGCGCTACAGATCAACCCCAATAGGCTGGGATACTGCAAAAAGGTGAATGAAGAGCTGATCCGGACGATTAACCGGAAACGGCCGGGAACCTTGGAGGAGCTGAAGGACTTATGGTATGCGGAAGACCCTTTGAGTGACCGGAACAGACATTATAACAGCACCCGCTATCATGGTTTGAATTTACATGCTACGTTCACCAAGGGGACGGTGGAATTCCGCATCTTCAACAGCACGCTCCATGCCGGGGAGGTGAAGGCATACATCCAGTTTTGCCTGGCAGTTACCCATCAGGCATTGGTGCAAAAGAAAGCATCTTCCAGACGGACGGAAACGGAAAATGAAAAATATGCATTCCGTTGCTGGATGCTCCGGCTGGGGCTTATCGGAGCGGAGTTTAAAACCTGCCGCCTGCATTTCCTGAAACATCTGGAGGGGAATTCGGCATGGCGTCATGGGGCATAAAAGTACATACCTTTCCACACCGGGCGGATTAACCGCCCTTGAGGTGGTAGGAGGGAAACATCACTACGTTTAAGAAAGGGTGAAACATATGAGAAAATTGTATATCGCTTATGGCAGTAATATGGATGAGGGGCAGATGAAACACCGCTGTCCAGCCGCCAAGTTAATCGGGACATCAGCAGTGAAGGACTATCAGCTTTTGTTTAAGGGCTGTAAGACAGGTGCGTATGCAACGATAGAGCCTAAAGCCGGGAGCCGGGTTTTGGTACTGGTCTGGGAAATTGGAGAACAGGATGAGCAGAGCCTTGACCGATATGAAGGCTATCCGGCCTTTTATTATAAGCGGGAGTTGGAGGTTTTGATTGAAGACAGGAACGAATGGGCGATGGTTTATATCATGCGTGAGGAGAATCAGATAGGGCTGCCCAGCCAGAGGTATTATACGGTTGTCGGGACTGCATACCGGAAATTTGGATTTGACCATACTGTATTGGAACGGGCGTTGTTTGTTAGTTCGGGGAAAAGGGTGACGGAGGAGGAGCGTAAGATACTGGTGCAAAGGCTTCAGCAGGAGTATCCGTCTGGCTGTCGGGTTGAACTGGTTCGGATGCTGGATCTGCAGGCTCCGCCGCCGGGAACGGTGGGAACAGTCACGGGTGTGGATGATACTGGGAGCCTTTTGGTAAAGTGGGACTCTGGCGGAAGTCTGAACCTGGTGTATGGTGTTGATTTGTGCCGGAAGAAAGATAGCTGAATAGTGCACAGTTTGCCGGAGGAATGATTGTGTAGTTTATGAGCCCTATTTAACTGGATAATAAGTGCATTCAGAGGTAACATGTCACTACCAAAACAAAAGGAGGATTTTTCAGATGAAAAACACACAGGAAATCACTACAATGGAACAGGTACAGGGAGCGTTGACAGTCGGAGCAGTTTTGCAATACGGCCCGCTGGTATTTGCCACAGATATTTTAGAGACAGGAGGATTTCAGGCGAAAATCTTTGAGCTTGATGAATTCCCCGAAGAAACAGGGACGAATGTGGAGCAATGCCGGATTTCCTTCCAGGAGAAGTCGCAGCACAGCTTTTCGGACGGAGGAAGGGCCATACAATGGTGTCTGGACCGGGCGAAAGAATATTACCTTAATACTTAGCAAAGATGGAAAAGGGCTTCTTCGGAAGTCTTTTTCTTTGCCATAAAACCAGGTATGCCGGAAGGAGGTGGGGCCAGTGGCACAAAGCGGCAGAAAACCGAAACCGACAGCGGTAAAGCTGTTGGAGGGGAATCCGGGAAAACGGAGCCTAAATACACAGGAACCTCAGCCCAGGAAGAAGGCTCCCCGTTGTCCGGTCTGGCTGGAGGAAGAAGCGAAGAAAGAATGGAAACGGATGGCGAAGCAGATGGAACATCTGGGGATTTTGACAGAGGTTGATATGGCTGCTTTTGCCGGATACTGCCAGGCATATGCCCGCTGGAAGGAAGCGGAGGAATTCATTACCCAGCATGGCAGTATTGTCAAAACACCTTCTGGTTATTGGCAGCAGGTACCACAGGTATCCATTGCCCAGACTTATTTAAAGATTATGAATAAATTTTGTGAGCAGTTTGGACTGACCCCTGTTGCCCGGAGCCGGATTGTGGCTGATACCAGGGAGGATAAAGAAAATGATGCAATGGAGCTGCTTCTGTTCAGAGGCGGGAATAAGTGATGTTTGATACTGGTAAGGCGAAACATGCTGTCAATTTTATTAATTGCCTGAAACACACAAAAGGAAGGTGGCGGGGTGTTCCTTTTGACCTTCTCCCGTGGCAGGACACAATTATCCGGGACATTTTTGGAACGGTAAAGGAAAATGGATACCGTCAGTATAATACGGCTTATGTTGAGATTCCGAAAAAGAATGGTAAATCTGAACTGGCAGCCGGAATTGCTTTATATATGACCTGTGGCGATGGCGAGTGGGGAGCGGAAGTATATGGTTGTGCTTCAGATCGGCAGCAGGCATCAATTGTATTTGATGTAGCAGTGGATATGGTTGACCAATGTCCGGCTCTGAAAAAAAGAATTAAACCTGTTATGTCCGTAAAGCGGCTGGTCTATAAACCAACAAACAGTTTTTATCAGGTTCTTTCAGCCGAAGCATATACCAAGCATGGTTTAAATGTGCATGCAGTTATTTTCGATGAGCTTCATGCACAGCCCAATCGGGATTTATTCGATGTTATGACAAAAGGTTCCGGTGATGCAAGAACACAGCCTTTATTCTTTCTGATTACAACTGCCGGAACCGACAGGCATTCAGTGTGTTTTGAACAGCATCAGAAAGCTGAGGATATTATCCTTGGGAGAAAGGTTGACCCGACTTTCTATCCGGTTATCTATGGGGTACCTGAAGATGCGGACTGGTCTTCGGAGCAGATTTGGCATCAGGCGAATCCATCTCTTGGACATACGATTGATGTTGAAAAGGTGAGGAATGCCTGGTTAAGTGCAAAAGATAATCCGGCAGAAGAGAACCTGTTCCGGCAGCTCCGGCTAAACCAGTGGGTGAAGCAGTCCACCCGGTGGATGCCGATGGATAAATGGGATCTGTGTAACGGTCCGGTAGATATGGAAGCGCTGAAAGGAAGGGAATGTTATGGTGGTTTGGATTTATCAAGTTCTATTGATATTACAGCATTTGTCCTGGTTTTTCCGCCCAGGAATAAGGAGGAGAATTATGTCGTTCTGCCATTCTTCTGGATACCGGAAGAAAATATGAGGATTCGGGTGCGGCGTGACCATGTGCCCTATGATGTGTGGGTGCAGCAAGAGTTTCTGGAGACAACGGAAGGAAATGTGATTCATTATGGGTTTATTGAAAAGTACATTGATGACCTTGGGAAGCAGTTTCATATTAAGGAGATTGCATTTGACCGTTGGGGAGCGGTGCAGATGGTACAAAATCTGGAAGGGCTGGGATTTACGGTGGCTCCATTCGGTCAGGGATTCAAGGATATGTCACCACCGTCCAAGCGTTTGATGGAACTGGTGTTGGAAAAGCGGGTTTCCCACGGCGGGCATCCGGTGCTTCGGTGGATGATGGATAATATATTTATCCGGCAGGATCCTGCGGGGAATATTAAGCCGGATAAGGAAAAGTCTTCGGAGAAGATTGACGGGGCGGTGGCGGCAGTGATGGCATTGGATCGGGCGATTAGGAATGAGAAAGATAGCGGTGCGAGTGTGTATGATGACAGAGGGATTTTGGTGTTTTAATATATTGGAATGTTTGGTATACTTGGATAACAGAAATGTATTTTTAATGAATAAGTGATAGTGAAAGTAGTGGTATTCATATGTCTATAATAACGATAAGAGAAGATGGTTCATCATATGGAATGATTCGGTATTTTGAGTCGGATAGGTGCTTTAATGATCAGGCCATACGAAAGTTTAATAAAGAAAAGATTTTGGCAGATGAATTAGTTACTTTTGACTGCGGACTAATGGAAATGAAAGAAATTGTAAAAGATGAAATGCTGGAGCCTGACAAAGAGACACAAATACTTGCAGTGATTATTCGGCCTGCAATCGAGTTGAATTTTAACTTAGAGAACGAAGGTTACTTTGAATTCTGTGGGTATGATTTAGTGGAACTTCCATGTTGTATCAGTGCAATAACTAATTGTGGGGCCAGTTTTGAAAAAGCGATTATGTATGAAAGACTGAATAAATATGGCTTGATTTCATCTTACAAGGAAGCAGTATTAACACAGTTAAACTTAAATGAGAAATATCCAGATGAAAGCCATGCTTATTGCGAGCTTATAGAGATTTGGCGTCATATAGCAGAGTAAATATTGATGTATTAGGGGGAATGTATGGAATATAGATCCTTACCTGAATTTGATATTGCAGAAATTAATAAGATAATTGAATCCGGTACGATTGATGAGTTAATCATACTTCCTCTTTCAGTAGGAGAATATTATACGGATTGGAAAGTGGCTCAAGATATTTGCGTGCAACTTGCAAATCATAATGATGATAGAGTTAGGGCTAATGCTGCGTTAGGGCTTGCATATATAGCCAGAACAAAGGGGAGACTTGAGAAACATATAGTCAAGCCCATACTATTTAAATTACTGCGGGAATGTATGGAACAAAAATGGCGTATAATTGATTCTATTGAGGATATCAATCTATACTTGAAGTGGCATATAGCTGAAAAGAATAATAGTAAATTAGAATAGTTAAGCTAAAATTAGTTTTTGGTTTATTGCTATAAATGACATATAATTAACAGCATCTCTCCGGAGGTGCTTTTACTATTTTTTAAGGAGTAAGCAGATGGGAATCAGGGGGTTGTTAGGATTAAGAAGTGCAAGGGATAAACCAATGAACAGCTACGGCAGTTCGGCCTATTCCTTTTTGTTTGGGCGGACAACAAGCGGAAAGCCAGTCAATGAGCGTACTGCCCTGCAGACAACAGCAGTTTATTCGTGTGTGCGGATACTGGCAGAGGCTGTGGCATCTTTGCCATTGCATATTTATCATTATACAGATAGTGGAAAAGAACGGGTTGTCAACCATCCTCTATACCATGTTCTTCATGATGAACCGAATACAGAGATGACTTCTTTTGTATTCAGGGAAACGCTAATGAGCCATCTGTTGATTTGGGGCAACGCTTTTGCACAGATTATCCGGGACGGAGCTGGCAGAGTGATAGCACTGTATCCTTTGCTGCCAAACAAGATGGAGGTAGACCGGACAGAAAAAGGGCAATTGATATATTATTACTCCCGCAATTCAGAGGAAAACCCTAATTTTAAAGAAATGGGCAGAATCACATTGAAACAGGAGGATGTGCTGCATGTTCCGGGGCTTGGGTTTGATGGGCTGGTGGGATATTCCCCTATAGCATTGGCTAAAAATGCAGTTGGTATGACCTTAGCCTGTGAAGAATATGGAGCCAGTTTTTTTGCTAATGGGGCGAATCCTGGTGGTGTCTTAGAACATCCGGGAATATTAAAAGATCCTAAGAAGGTGCGGGATTCATGGAATGAAGTATACCGGGGAACCAACAATGCCCATAAGGTGGCGGTGCTGGAAGAGGGGATGAAGTATCAACAGATTGGCATTCCCCCAGAAGAGGCACAGTTTTTGGAGACGAGAAAATTCCAGCTCAATGAAATTGCCCGGATGTACCGGATCCCGCCGCATATGATTGGAGATTTGGATAAATCCAGCTTTTCAAATATCGAGCAGCAGTCTCTGGAGTTTGTCAAATATACGTTGGATCCCTGGGTAATCCGGTGGGAGCAGTCTTTACAAAAAGCGTTGTTACTGCCACAGGAGAAAAAGGATTACTTTATCAAACTAAATGTGGATGGCCTGCTACGTGGGGATTATCAGAGCCGGATGACAGGCTATGCCACCGCCAGGCAGAATGGCTGGATGTCGGCAAACGATATCAGGGAGCTTGAGGATCTGAATCCAATTTCCGAAGAGGAAGGTGGAAATCTTTATCTTATTAATGGCAATATGACAAAATTAAAAGATGCTGGTTTATTTGCCAGAGAGCGTACCGGGCAGGAACCGCCCTGACAGTAAGAATAGCTGGCAGGAAGGTTCCTTTTTGATTGCAGAAAGTGAGGAATATAGGTGAAACGTAAGTTTTGGAACTGGACCGGAAATGAAAATGAAGAAGCCAGAACATTATATCTGAACGGTGAAATTTCAGATGAGACCTGGTATGGGGATGAGGTGACGCCGGAATTATTCCGTAATGAATTAGAATCCGGAAGCGGAGATATTACAGTTTGGATTAACTCTCCTGGGGGAGATGTGTTTGCGGCGGCACAGATATACAATATGCTGATGGATTATAAAGGAAGTGTCACAGTAAAGGTGGATGCACTTGCAGCCTCAGCGGCTTCGGTCGTTGCCATGGCAGGAACAACAGTGCAGATGTCCCCGGTGGCAATGATGATGATTCACAATCCGATGACCATCGCCATTGGCGATTCAGAAGAAATGAAAAGAGCAGGAACTATGTTAGATGAGGTAAAGGAAAGTATTATGAATGCCTATGAGATTAAAACTGGGTTGAACCGCAGCAAACTTTCCCACCTGATGAATGCTGAAAGCTGGTTCAATGCCAGAAAGGCAGTAGAGCTTGGCTTTGCAGATGAAATAATGTCTGACAAACACATGGCAAGGGAGGAGAGAGACGGTTTGGCAACGGGAATGATATTTTCCAGAGCCGCCGTTACCAATTCCCTGTTAAACAAGCTGGTGCCGGAACCAAATGAAAAAAGGACACCAGTGGAGCAGCTAGAGAAACGGTTAGAACTAATAGCACACTAAGCAGGAGGGCGATTTGATGAGTAGAGTATTGGAATTAAGGGAAAAACGTGCGAAAGCATGGGAGGCAGCCAAGGCGTTTCTGGACAGTAAAAGAGGAAATGACGGCCTTTTGTCAGGTGAGGATACGGCAACTTATGAAAAGATGGAAAAGGATGTTGTGGATTTAGGTAAGGAAATTGAACGTTTGGAACGGGCAGCGGCAATTGATGCAGAGCTTTCCAGTCCCACCTCAAAGCCGATTGCTAATAAGCCGAACAACCATCCGCAAGGGGAAGAGAAAACTGGAAGAGCAACGGATGAATACCGCAGGGTATTCTGGAATGCCATGCGTCAGAAGAATTTCTACGATGTGGGAAATGCCCTGCAGGTGGGAACGGATTCAGAAGGTGGCTACCTGGTGCCGGATGAGTTTGAACAGACTTTGGTTGAGGCTTTGGAGGAAGAGAACTTCTTCCGTAATATCGCCACGGTGATCCAGACGTCCAGCGGTGACCGGAAGATTCCGGTGGTTGCAAGCAAAGGCGAAGCGGCTTGGATTGATGAAGAGGGTGTATTTACGGAATCTGATGATACTTTCGGGCAGGTATCCATAGGCGCTTATAAAGTCGGCACTATGATTAAAGTGTCGGATGAATTATTGAATGACAGTGCATTTAATCTGGAGGCTTATATCTCCAAGGAGTTTAGCAGAAGAATCGGCTCCAAGGAAGAGGAAGCCTTTTTTGTTGGAAACGGAACAGGCAAACCGACTGGTATTTTCAATGCCCCAAGTGGGGCTGCCGATGGGACGACAACTTCTACGGCGGCTATTTCCTTTGATGATGTGATGGATTTATTCTATTCAGTGAAATCTCCATACCGCAAAAAGGCCGTATGGGTGCTGAATGATACTACTGTGAAGGCATTGCGGAAGTTGAAAGATAATAACGGCAATTATATCTGGCAGCCATCGGTACAGGCCGGACAGCCGGATATGATTCTGAACCGTCCGTACCACACTTCTTCTTATGTGCCGGAAATCGCAGCAGGCAAGAAGGTTATGGCATTTGGTGATTTCTCTTATTACTGGATTGCGGACAGACAGGGCAGGAGCTTTAAGCGTCTGAATGAACTGTATGCAGCAAATGGTCAGGTGGGATTTCTGGCAAGCCAGCGGGTGGACGGTAAGCTGATTCTTGCGGAAGCGGTGAAGACGATGACGATGAAATCCGGTACCTAAACCGGGTTCGGGCCTGAAAGAGGAATACGAGGAGACAGGAATGGCAGTTGTGACATTGGAGGAAGCGAAGCAGTATCTCCGGGTGGACAGCGGGGATGAGGATATATTTATTTCCGGGCTGCTGGAAACCGGGGAAAAGATGTGCCGGGATGTGGCACGGCTGGAAGAACAGGAGTTGGAGCAGCATTTTGCGATGGCGCGGATTGCTATCCTGTATGTTACAGCGTATTTGTTTGAACACCGGGAGCAGGCAGACTATGATGGTCTGGTGCAGACACTGCGTTCCCTGCTGTTTGGTATCCGGCGGGAGGTATTCTGATGGTAGCAGGGGATTGGGGCAGCAGGAATCAGGTTCTAAGGAGTGTGCTTGGGGAATGGAAAGAGCGGATTACAATCCAGAAAAGCAAGCTGGAAACCGATAAAGCTGGAAATCATGTTCTTTCTTGGGCGGATTATTATACTTGTGCTGCCTATGTGAACAATCTTTCCGGGAAGGAATACTGGGAGGCAGCGCAGGTCAATGCCCAAAAGGAGATTTACTTCCTGGTCCGGTACTGTTCAGAGACAGCTTGTATGGATACGGAGCATTACCGGATTCTGTTCCGGGGGCAGGTTTACAATATTACGTTTCTGGATAATGTGAAGTACCAGAATAAGATATTGAAGCTGCGGGTTTCTCTGGAAAAGAGGTGAGCTGGATGGCGGGTCAGAGAGTAACGGTGGATCAGATGGCAGATGTTATCATGGATGGGCTTTTGGAGTATGCCGGGCTTGCTACTGATACGATGAAAGATTGTGTCAGGAAGGCTGGAAATACAGTAAAGAAAGAGACGCAGGCAAATGCTCCGGTTAAATCGGGAAGGTACAAGAAAAGCTGGGCGGTGAAACGGCAGAAGGAAACCAGCACCACATTGGAGATGGTGGTTCACAGCCGGAACCGGTATCAGCTTACTCACTTACTGGAGAAGGGACACGCCAAGCGGGGAGGCGGCAGGGTAAAAGCCATCCCGCATATCGGTCCGGCAGAAGAGAAGGGCATCCGGATGTTGGAAGACAGTATAAAGAGGGGGCTTTCTAAATGAGTCATGAGGATGTGTTGGGAATGATGGAGGAGATGGGCTTCCCCTTTGCTTACGACCATTTCGTGGAAGGGGAAGCACCGGAACCTCCGTTTCTTGCGTTTTTATATCCGAAGGCTGTTAATTTTGCGGCAGACGGGATTGCTTATTTTAAGGTGAACCAGCTTGACATTGAGCTTTATACCGATTTGAAGGAGCCGGAGATGGAGGAGAAGGTGGAAACAGTGTTGTTAAGACATGGCATCTTTTATGCCAAGAGTGAGGTCTGGATTGAATCGGAAAAGCTATATGAAGTGCTGTATGAGATGGAGGTATAAATTGTATGAATAATAAAGTGAAGTTTAATATCTGTAACTGCCATTATGCGTTGCAGAAATTATCAGAGGACGGGAAGCTGTCCTTTGACAACCCGGTACCGATGCCTGGGGCGGTTTCTTTGGCACTGGATCCGAATGGAGAGCCAGAATCCTTTTATGCAGATGGGATTGAGTATTATATCATTGCTAACAACATGGGCTATGATGGGGATTTGGAGCTGGCGTTGATTCCAGAGAGCTTCCGAACGGATGTGCTGAAAGAGGAAGCAGATACCAATGAGGTTTTGGTGGAGAATGCGAATTCAGAGACAGGAGCCTTTGCCCTGCTGTTTGAGTTTGACGGGGATATCAGGAAAATCCGCCATGTGCTTTATAATTGTTCTGCCAGCCGTCCGAAGATTGAGGGCAAGACCAATGAAGAGAACCGGGAGGTACAGACGGAATCACTGACTATCAAAGCAAGACCGATGGCTGATGGGTACGTAAAGGCGAAGACTGGGAACCAGACGGCGAAGGTAACATATGATGGCTGGTATTCGGAGGTTTATCTGCCGGTACCAAAAGCTGAAGAGGAAAATGAAGAGGGCCAGGGCTAAAGGAGGTTGAAAGGAAATGAGTATTTGTAAGAGGATTGAGATTGATGGAGAGGATGTCTTGTTTAAGGCATCCGCAGCCATTCCCCGAATTTACCGTTTGAAGTTTCAGCGGGATATTTATAAAGACCTCCAGGTGCTGGAGCAGAGCATTGGAGAAGGAAATGAAGAACGGTCTAATCTGGATTTATTTTCACTGGAGATGTTTGAGAATATCGCCTATACTATGGCGAAACATGCAGAGCCACAGCTTCCCGATGATGTGGAGGAGTGGCTGGATGGTTTTAATACCTTTTCCATTTACCAGGTGCTGCCGCAGTTGATTGAGCTGTGGGGGCTGAATGTGAAAACGGATGTGGAGGCTAAAAAAAACTTCGTTCGACAGAGCGTGAAATGACAACACCGTTGTTCCTGCTCCGATGTGTACAGTTGGGGATTTCTATGGGGGATATGGAATTGCTTTCGATAGGGCTAATCAACGACATGTATGCAGAGAGCAGGAATGATGAGTGCAAGTATGCGGAGATGGCTACGCAGGAGGATATGAACAGATTTTGATTTTCGTTGATATGCCAGCCGGGTCTTGCTATAATTGATGGAAAAGAACGGCTGGAAATTCCAGCTTCTAATTGAAATTCAGGAGGATCATATTGTGAAAATGAATAAAGCTTTTTTGGTAAACTTCTTGGATCGTTATAACGAATGTTTTTACAACAAGGATATAGAAGGTTTAAGGGATTTTTATGATACCGAAGGCAATGTATTAATATATTTTGATAATCACGAAGGTAATGATACTTATAATTTAGAAGAGCATTTAGAACTGATTTCGGAATTCTTTGCAAAGGGTAAAGTCACAGAATCAGGAGGTGTAGAACCACTTATAATAGAAAAACTGAATATTTTTCATAAAGAAAGCACTGCATGTTTGTGTTTTATCTCTAAATATAAAAGTTTCCCTATTCCCGCAGTAAGAAGCACTTTGTATTTGGAAAAATCGAATGACATATGGAAGATTGTCCATGCTCACTTTTCTTTTGAACCGGTAAAATAGGCTTAAGTTAGAAATATTTAAGTAAATTTCAATATAAACAGGAGATACAATATGGGAATAACTAAAAATATTAGTTTGGCAAAACAAGGATTTGAAAGTAGTTTTTTAGATTTGGACTTTTATAACAAACAAACTGCTGATGATGTTCATATGGATTTATTAATTAATATGGTATCTCCTAAAGATAATGATGTAGTTCTGGATCTGGGTACAGGGAATGGTTATCTTGCATTTCCTTTGGCAGAGAGATATGGTGCTGCAAAAGTAATTGGTCTTGACATTGTAGACGATACCTTGAAAAGAAATAGGAAGAAGGTTTATGATATTGGATTGGATAATTTGGAGTTCGCAGCTTATGATGGTACAGTATTCCCATTTGAAAATAATAGTGTAGATCTTATTATTACAAGATATGCCTTACATCATTTTCCAGATCTTATGCATAGTTTTAGGGAAATGTATCGGATACTAAAATTGGGAGGAAAAATTATAATTTCTGACCCTACCCCTAATAAAGATGACAGTTGCCGTTTTGTAGATAAGTTTATGCAAATGAAGCCGGATGGACATATCCGTTTTTATTATCTGCATGAATATAAAGAGATGATGATGCAAGCAGGCTTTCATTATGTTTCAAATACAATGACGGAAATAAAGTTCCCTCGTAAAGAGGCTGATAAATATTCAGATATTCTGGAGGCAACGGATAATGCTATTTTGTCAGGATATGACATACAGATAATTGATACAGAAATATGGATTACAGAAAAGGTATTAAATATGATATTTGTCAAAACATAAAACAAAATTCTAATTTTATTTATTAATATAGTTTTTGAAATGATAAAAGAATTTCATTAATAAGAGAACAATTTTTACATAGGCACTTGTCAGAAATGGCAGGTGCTTTTTTAATCCATTCAGGGAGCCAACAATGGTTCTTTTTTTAGTGCCAGAAAGGCGGTGGGGAGTATGGCATCCCGTATTCAGGGTATTACAATTGAAATAGGTGGGGATACTACAAAACTTTCCACCGCTCTGTCAAAAGTGAATAAGGAAATCAGGGATACCCAGTCACAGTTAAAGGATGTAGATAAGCTCTTAAAGCTGGATCCCGGCAACACTGAACTGATGGTACAGAAGCAGAGACTTCTGACCCAGGCTATCAGTGAAACGAAAGAAAAGCTGGACTCTTTAAAGCTGGCAAGCCAGCAGGCCAATGATGCCTTGGCGAGAGGAGAAATTAGCCAGAGCCAGTACGATGCTCTGCAGCGGGAAATCGTTGAAACAGAGAATGCCCTGGCAGAGCTGGAGCGGCAGGCTGACCAGTCGGCCGTGGCTTTACAAAAGATTGGTGCTACAGGAGAAAAGCTGAAAAGTGCTGGAGCTTCGATAGAGGGTGTGGGCAGGAAGTTGATGCCGATAACGGCTTTAGTGGGTGGTCTTGGCACTGCGGCTGTGAAGTCAGCAGTGGATTTTGAATCTGCTTTTGCCGGGGTAACAAAGACTGTTGATGGAACGGAAACACAGTTGGAGAGCATCCGGCAGGGGATTCTTAAGCTGTCACAATCTACGGCATCCTCGGCAAATGATATTGCTGCTGTTGCAGAAGCGGCAGGCCAGCTTGGTGTTAAGACGGATGATATCCTGCAGTTTACTGAAACGATGGTGCGGCTTGGTGATTCTACGAATATCAGTGCAGAGGAAGCGGCAACTGCCATTGCAAAGCTGTTTAATATCACTGGTACGAGTATGGATCAAGTGGGGAATTTTGGTGCCACTTTAGTTGCACTTGGAAATAATGCAGCAACAACAGAAAATGATATTATGAACATGGCAACCAGGATTGCATCCAGTGCCACCCAGGTTGGGATGACAGAGCAGCAGATGCTTGCTTTGGCAACCTCACTGTCATCGGTTGGTTTGGAGGCGGAGGCTGGCGGTACCGCAATTAGTACGGTGATAACAAACATCGATAAAGCTGTGTCCACAAATTCAGAATCCCTTGGAATTTGGGCGAAGACAGCAGGTATGAGTGCCGAAGAATTTAAAGGTTCCTGGGAAAGGGATGCTTATGGAGCTTTGCAGTTGGTGGTATCAGGAATGGGGGATGCCAGTGCAAATGGTGAGAACCTTAATATCTTGCTGGATGAGTTGGGAGTTACCGGAATCAGGACAAGTGACACCATGAAACGGTTATCAAATGCCTCCGAAATGATGAGTGAAATGACCGGCATTGCCAATCAGGCGTGGGCAGAGAATACGGCACTGACCGATGAATCTAATAAAAGATATGAAACTACGGCAGCAAAGTTATCGCAGCTAAAAGCAACACTGACCGAAGTGGGGATTACATTTGGAGAACTGCTGCTGCCCTATGTACAGAAGGTTGTTGATTTTTTAAAAGGACTTTTTACGTGGCTGAATTCTTTGGACGAAGGAACAAAAAAGATTATTATTACGATTGCCCTGGTTGCCGCAGCCATTGGTCCGGTGTTGATTTTCGTAGGAAAGATTGTTGGGGCTATCGGTATGCTGCTGACCGTAGTTCCACAGATTGCGGCGGCCATTTCTGGTGTGATTGCGTTTGTATCCGGGACTGTAATACCGGCTCTTGGTGCAGTGGTGGCGGCGATTGGTTGGATTCCCCTGGCGATTGCAGCAGTGATTGCCATCATTGTACTGTTATGGAATAATTGTGACTGGTTCCGGGAAGCAGTCATTGCGGTATGGGAGGCAATTAAGTCAGCAACAATCACAGCATGGAATGCAGTAAAAGAGTTTCTAATAAATCTCTGGAATGGAATTGTAGAGACAGGGAAGGTGGTCTGGAATGGGCTGTCTTCCTTTTTTACATCCTGCTGGGAGGGGATTCAGACGATGTTTACCACGGTTCTGACTGCCATTTCCACGTTTGTTAGTTCGGTATGGACAGGGATCCAAAACGTGGTTATTACGATTAGTACTGTAATCCAGACATTTTTAACTACGGCATGGATTGCCATTCAGACGGTCATTACAACCATATTGACGGTGATCCAGATGGTATTTACTACAGTGGTGGGAGCAATACAGTCTTTTATTACTGCTGCGTGGAATGGTATTAAGTTAGTAGTACAGACGGTGATGAATACCATCCAGACAGTGGTGTCTGGTGTATGGAACAGCGTGAAGTCAGTGACTTCGACCGTATTGGATGCGGTGAAGTCGGCAGTCAGCAATGTGTTCAACAACGTGGTTTCCAGTATCCGTACTGCAATGGGAAATGTTTACAGCACGGTTGAATCCGGGTTTAATAAAGCGGTGGGATTTATCAAAGGTCTGGCTTCCAGTGCATTCACCTGGGGAGCGGACATGATTAACGGTATTGTGAATGGCATTAAGAGCTGTATTGGGAAAGTCATAGATGCAGTATCAGATGTTGCCAATGCCATCCGGTCTTACCTTCATTTTTCAGTGCCGGATGTTGGGCCGTTGACCGACTATGAATCATGGATGCCGGATTTCATGTCCGAGCTGGCAAAAGGAATTGAACGAAGCAAAGGGATGGTGCAGAAAGCTGTGGGGGGTGTAGCTGCGGATATGGTCATCAGCCCGAAACTGACAGCAATAGAACATTCACAGCGGCAGACCGATTCGGTGGATTCCGTCCGGCAGATGCTTGGAGGTATTCAGGAGATGTTTGCAGGAATGCGGAATGTGGGTAATTCGGAAACCATCTGCATTCCCGTATATGTTGGTGGGACGCTGCTGGACGAAGTAGTGGTGAATGCACAGGCAAGACAGAACCTGCGGTCAGGAGGGAGATAGGATATGGCATTTATTCAGTATCTGGTTTTTGATAAGGTGCTGCTCCCCCTTCCTGATGCATATGAAGTGGAGCTTCGGGATGTGGAAGCGGATTCCGGTGGAGAGACGGAGGCCGGAACGACACAGCGGGATGTGATCCGTATCGGTGTTGCCAGCATTTCTGTGTCTTTTTCAGTCACCCCCAAATGGCTGAAACTGCTGACGGAGTTTAAGCAGCGGGAGAAAATCAGCGTGGACTATTTTGATACGGAAACGCTGGAAGTGAAGCGGGCGGAGATGTTTATAAAGGGATATAAGGCAGGGCTGGTAAAGGATACTTCTTATAAGGGATTATGGAAGGTCTCATTTATCCTGCGGGAATTTTAGCAGAAAGGGGTGGTTTTCATGTATCCGGTAAGTGAAGCGTTTCTGGCAGCGGTGCAGGAAAACACCCGGAAATTCTATTGGACCGGAAGAATTACAACAAAGGCCGGGGCAGTTTATGAGTTTGGCAATAAGGATATTGTGAAAGGCTCCGGTTATATTTCCAGCCAGTGCTGTGGCAGTTCGGAGATTGAGATTGGTACTGTCTATGCAGGGGAAATGGGGATTACGCTGTATTCCGGGATTGACCGTTATACCTTAGAGGATGCAAAGATAGAGCTATTTTACCATCTGCGAGTGGCAGGTGAAACATTTGAACAAGTCCCGATGGGGATTTTTGAAGTAAGTGAGGCGAACCGCACGCTATATTGCCTGGAAATCAAAGCCTATGATTATCTGCTGCGGTTTGAAAAGAATTTCAATGGTTTTGAAACCGTGGGGAATGCTTATGCTTTTCTGGCGTTATGTTGCAAAGCCTGTGATGTGGTGCTTGCACATACCCAGACGGAGATTGAAGCGATGCCAAATGGTTTGGAGCTTCTGTCTGTTTATACGGAGAATGATATTGAGACGTACCGGGATGTGCTGTACTATGTGGGACAGGTGCTGGGCGGGTTCTTCTGTATGAACCGGGAAGGAAAACTGGAACTTCGAAAGTATGGGAATAAACCGGTGGTAACAGTTTCCAGAAAGCAGAGATTTTCCAGCAGCTTTTCAGATTTTATCACCAGGTATACGGCCATCAGTTCCACCAATATCAGGACACAGATTGCCGAGTATTATGCGTTGGAGCAGGATGACGGCCTAACCATGAACCTGGGTGTAAACCCGTTGCTGCAGTTTGGTTTGGAGGAGACCAGGAAAACACTGCTGAAACATATTCTTGCAGATTTGGCTGTGATCCGGTATGTGCCTTTTGATTCGGATACCATCGGGAATCCGGCATTGGACTTGGGGGATGTGCTGGTATTTTCTGGTGGTCATGCGGATGAAACCCAACTGGCCTGTGTGACAGCATTCCAGATAAAGATTAATGGCAGGCATTCCCTAAAGTGTGTTGGAAAGAATCCCAGACTGGCACAGGCGAAATCCAAAAATGACAAGAACATTTCTGGTCTGCTAAACCAGATTGAAGCAGGGAAGATTGGCATCCATACCTTTACCAATGCATCAGCTTATTCAGTGAGCAGTATGGATACGAAGATCATCAGTATTGAGTTTGCGGCTGCGGAGGAAACCCATGTGCAGTTCTTTGCCATTGTGCTTGTTAATGTGGCTGCTGATGGGATTGTCGAGATTGGGAAAGCGGCAGGAACAGTTGTTGTTCCGGTTCCGTCTGTTGCAGGGGATGGTACAGAAACGGTGACGGATGTCAGCCTAGAGGTGGAACTGCCAGTTACGGTTTCGACTGATGGCAGGGCTGTGGCTTATGTAAAATATGAGCTGAATGACGAAGAGATTCTGCTTCACTACCCAGTGGAAACCTGGGGAAGTGGAAAGCATGTGCTGCCGCTGTATTATCCGATTGAAAAGCTGATTCCCAATTTCACCAACACCTTCAATGTATATCTGCGTATGGAGAACGGTACCGGGCAGATTGAGACGGGTAGCTGTATTGCTTCCATCAGCGGGCAGGGTATGGCGGCAGCGGCTGGATGGGATGGAAAGATTGAGCTGCAAGAGGCGGTAAGACAATTACGGTTAGAAACTGGACTGACGGTCAAAGGGTTTGTGGAAACCATTGGAATGGAAACCATGGAGCTGGTGCAGAAGCAGATAGCAGACAGTATGGGCAGGGTATCTATTGGAGCATTTGGTACAGTGGTGGATACCAGTTAAGGAGGAGTTATGAGACTGACAGGAAATATGAGAATGGAACTGACTGATGTAAATACCGGGGAAATGGAGACAGTAGCAGAGGAAAACATGGTTACCAATGCGGTGAATCATATTTTAGGGCTGAACCCGATGGGAGTGTTTTATGAAGCCGGGGACAGCATTGACGGGATTGAATGGCATGGCAGCCTGCTTCCCATCTGCCCCAACATGATTGGAGGAATCCTGCTGTTTTCCCAAGCGTTGCCGGAAGAGGCTGATTATATTTATAGTACATCTAACAAACTTCCGGTCGCCTATGCTTCCAATAATGTCAATTCCACGGCAAATCTGGCAAGGGGGAGCATGAACCTGACGGAGAGCAAAGCACTGGAAAACGGATATAAATTTGTATGGGAATTTACACCCAGTCAGGGGAATGGAACGATTGCGGCGGCAGCTTTGACCAGTGCCCAGGGAGGGGCAAATGGCTATGGTAGTCTGGTGAATGACAGCAGTACCTTTTTACAGTTGAAAAGCATCCGACTGGATGACCTGTCACAGGCAAAGCAGATGGTATTGTTTGAGACGGTGGAAGTGGATTTTGAGAAAAACCTGTTGTATTCCATCACGTTTCAGGATACCGGGGTCCGCATCCGAAAGGTGCAGATTCCTATTTTCAGTCTGGGACTGAATGAGAAGCTGGATGATACGACTTATACAGTGCTGGATGACCGGGTGATCCAGACCAGTACGTTTCGATTCCTGGGCAGTTATACATTGTATGGAGAGTTTCTGGATGGTGGCGATGGGTATTGGTATGGGTTTTCTAATGAGGGGAATTCTTCTGGCAGTGCAGAAATGATGTGGGTGAAGATTAAGAAAGAGGATTATTCCATGACCGAAGGGCTGTGGACGCTTTCCAATGCCAAGCTGATGGATGTGGGAAACCGGGATGGAAATGGTTCGTTCCCGGAGCGGTTTTTGAAATGTTGTATGCGAAATGGCTATCTGTATGTGATGGCTTATGATAAGAAGGGCATCTATAAAATCAACATATCCAATTCTTCTGATGTGACGGTGATTCCGCTTGGTTTCACCTCCAAATGGAAACCGCTGTGTGAGACCGGAACCTGTGAGGTATATATGACGCTCATCGGGGATTTGATTGTGGGTGGGGATTTTCAGGTGGCAGCAAATGATACCATTATCCGCACCCAGGGGAGTTTCCGGCTGAATGATGCGGCAACACCTCTGTTTCAGTATAAGAATTTTCTTTTGCGCTGGGGTGGCAGTTATGGTACGGAGTACAGGACGATGTACCTTTTAACACCTTATTTGGTATCCATCAACAACCTGTCTTCGGCAGTGGTGAAAACGGTGGATAAGACGATGAAAATCACCTACACACTGACTCAGGAATGAAGCAGTTTATTAAGATTAGCATACAGACAGTCTCCGGACTGTTATTTTTATGCAGAAATTTATAAGGAGGGCAGCAGAATGAAGGATGTTGCAAACATGATGCAGTTTATTTTTGCCGCTATGGGCGGTGCGATTGGGGCGGTAATGGGAGGATTTGACGGGTTTTTGTATGCACTGATTGTTTTTGTCGGGGTGGACTATGTTACCGGGGTGATGGCCGGGATCTTGAATAAGGAGCTTTCCAGCCGAATTGGGTTCCGGGGGATATTCAAAAAGATTGTTATCTTCTGCCTGGTGGCGGTGGCCCATATCATTGACAACCATGTGATTGGAAATGGGAGTGTGCTGCGGACAGCGGTGATTTTCTTTTACCTGTCTAATGAGGGGATTTCGATTCTGGAGAATGCAGCCCATGTTGGATTGCCGATTCCGGGGAAACTGAAAGCGGTGTTGGAGCAGATTAAGGAGGATGGCAATGAAGGTGAATAAGAAGTATGGGTCTGATAAGAACACTTATGCGGGTAATGCACCCCAGTATATCGTGGTGCATAATACGGATAATTTTGCAGCGGGGGCAGATGCTCTGGCTCATGCCAAGGCACAATATAGTGGGAATTTAAGCACTTCTGTCCATTATTACACAGATGACAAGAAGACGGTTTATCAGACAGCACCACATAACAAAGGATGCTGGCATGTTGGCGTGAACTATGGCGGCCGGCTGTTTGGTACGGTGAATAACAAGAACAGTATTGGTGTGGAGATGTGTGTGCAGGCTGGATATGATTTCAACAAAGCCTTTGCGAATACGGTAGAGTTTGTCCGGCAGTTGATGGTGGAAACAGGGATTCCGGCGGACCGGGTGGTGCAGCATTATGACGTCTGCGCTAAAAATTGTCCGTCCCAGATCAGGAAAAAGGGGCTGTGGGAGGAGTTTAAAAAGCAGATTGGAAGCCCAGAAAATAGCAGCAGTGCTACGCTTGGCGGAGCAGGACAGACAATTAAGCCATTATCAGGATATGTAAAAATATTTTATAAAGGGAAAGATGGATTGAATATACGGAAGGCCCCTTGTATGGGTGATAATGTGGAACAGAATGTCTTTGAAGGAACCTATACAGTTGTTGGAATCAGTGAGGATGACCAGTGGTATCAGCTTAAATCAGGATTATTCATTACCGCTGGCAGGGAATTTGTACAGTTTTTTGAAACGGTGTCTCCTGCCAACTATATGGTCAGAATTACTATTTCCAATCTTCGGATCCGCAAAGGGCCGGGAACGAATTATGGAGTCCAACCAGGCTTTACTGGAAAAGGTGTATTTACAGTGGTAGAAGAAGCGAATGGACCGGGATCGGCGGGATGGGGACTGCTAAAGGCATATCAGAAGGACCGTGATGGGTGGATTTCCTTGGATTATGCCACCCGCGTTTAGCTTCCAGCAGCTTCCCGTAAAAGAGGAATAAAGACGCTGGAAACCGCTGAATTGCTTGACTTTGTAAGGCTTTAGAGTGATTAATAGACTACCAAAAAACCGAAAGGAGTTTTGATATTTATGGTAGTTGCAGGAAGGATTAGACGGGTGGCATTCTACTGCCGGATGAACCACAGTGACCGGGATTATACACAATTTTTCCCGGAAGTTGAGCTGGCTTTAAATGAGCGGTTCGGTAAAGGAAATTGGCAGATGCAGATGTTTTTTGAAGTTGCTTCTGGTATGAATCCCGACAGAAAAGAATTCAACCGTCTAAAGCTGGAAATTGAGAAAGAGAATTTGGATACAGTGGTTATTACCACAGCATCTAAACTTTCACGGGATTGGAAACAATTTATGGATTTTATGAAGCTGTGTCAGGAAAAACGGATTAAAGTGATAACAACCCGTGAGCCGGAGAATGCACAACTAATTTATGACAGGATTACGCAGTTCCAAAAGGATTATTTTGGGGAGTGGGAACAGCTATGAGAATCCGAATTTTAGAGCCAATAGTAGAATTGAAACAGAAGAAAAAGAAGGTCTGTGCTTATGCCAGGGTTTCAACGGACAGCCTGAAGCAGGAGGACTCTCTTGAAAACCAGCAGGAAACCTACGAGCAGCTAATCCGCTCTAATCCGGAGTATGATTTTGCTGGTGTGTATTCCGATCAGGGCATCTCTGGATTTAGTGAAAGCCGGCCGGGGTTTCAGGAAATGATACGGAAAGCGAAAGAGGGAGAAATTGATTTAATTATTACAAAATCCATATCGAGATTTGCCAGGAATACCGTTACCGTTCTAAAGGTTGCACGAGAGCTGAAGGAACTGGGAATCGGTATTTTTTTTGAAGAACAGAATATAAACACTCTTTCAGGGGACGGTGAGATGATGCTTGCCGTCCTCTCTTCTTTCGCCCAGGAAGAGAGCAGGAGTATGAGTGAGAATAACAAATGGACAATCCGGAAGAAGTTTGAACAGGGCGAAATTATGATTAACACAGAGAGGTTCCTGGGATATGACAAAGATGAATATGGGGGACTTTCGATAAATAAGAAGGAGGCTTTAATTGTAGCCTTCCTGTATGACATGACATTATTTGGGCTGGGGAGTTCCCGGTTAAAGAACCTTATGAATTACCTTGGGGTTAGAAGTATTACCGGAGGAACGTGGCATGAAGGAACGATAACGGGAGTATTAGGCAATGAAAAATATAAAGGGGATTATCATCTGCAGAAAACCTTTACACCAGAAGATAAACGCAATCATTCCCGCTTGAATCGTGGTGAAGTCCAGAGCTATTACATCAAAGATAATCATCCTGCCATAGTCAGTGAAGATTTATGGAATCAGGTACAGGAAGAACGGGAACGCAGGAAAAGAGAGCGGAATATAGCTTCTGACGGAATTGAAAAATACCGTAACCGTTATCCGTTAAGCGGAATGCTGGTTTGTCCTTATTGCGGGAAGAGTCTCCGGCGCAGGCAGGTGTATAAGAAGAAAATCCAGTGGCTATGCAGCACATATATTGATGAGGGAAAACAAGCCTGTAAAGGAATACGGATAGATGATGCAGAGGTACAGAAACAAGGTATTACAGAACCTACAGTAATTGAGGAGGTGGAGCAGAATGGCAAGAAGCATTACCGTTATACCTGCAAAGAAAAATATGACAGTGGATACCGGAAACAGCCAGAATGTGAGGCAGTTGCGGATGGCAGCATACTGCCGGGTATCAAGCGACAAAAAAGAACAGTTATTAAGCTATGAGAATCAGCTGAATTATTACACTGGGTATATTAACAACAATCCGCTTTACCAGTTTGCCGGGGTTTATGCAGATGAGGGAATTACCGGCACCAATACCAAGAAACGGGATGAATTTAATAAGATGATTATAGATTGCCGGGCTGGAAAGATTGATATGATTATTACAAAATCAATTTCACGGTTCGCAAGAAATACATTGGATTGTCTGAACTATGTAAGGGAATTAAAAGAATTGGGTATTGGTATTATTTTTGAAAAAGAGAATATCAATACTCTGGATGCGAAGGGGGAAGTGCTGCTAACGATTCTTTCTTCATTGGCACAGGATGAGAGCCGGTCTATTTCTGAAAACTCCACATGGGGAATCCGCAGGCGGTTTGAAAAAGGGCAGCATAAGATGAGTACCAAGCGGTTTTTAGGTTTTGATACCGATGAAGGTGGAAAGCTGGTGATTAACCGGAAGCAGGCACCAATTGTGAAACGGTTGTACTATGAGTTTCTTAGTGGCAAGACGGTGGATTATATTAAACGCATATTTGAGCGGGAGGGTGTTGTTAACTGGGATGGCAGCACTAAATGGCAGGTGACAACTCTGCAAAGTATGCTGGAAAATGACTGAGTTATAATAGACAGTAATCAGAGAAACCCAGTAAACAAGCGGGTTTTCACCGATTACGTCTATTTTTTTATTACCCTTTTTACCCTACCCAAATTATTTTTTACCCAAGAAAGGAGTTTGCCGATGGCAAAAGTAATTGCAATCATGAACGAGAAGGGCGGCGTGGGAAAAACGGCCACGGCCACCACGCTTGCCTATCTCTTGTCCCAGCGGGGACACAGAACTGCCCTTATCGACTTTGACGGTCAGGGGCATTCAAGCATTATCTTTGGTGTGAAGAACACCAACAAACTAGAGGTAACTATTAATACCATTATTCGCAAGCTGATTGAGGACGAGCCTTTGCCTGATCCCGATAGTTATATTATAAAAACCAACTGCGGTGTGGATGTTATCCCTTCCAATTCTCAGCTTTTTACACTGGAACGAAATCTGTGCAATGTGGATTTCCGTGAGCGTATGCTGTCGCAGTATGTGGATACTATCAAGGACAGATACGAGTACATTATCATCGACTGTATGCCCCAAATGGGTACGCCGATGATTAACGTGATGATGTGTGCCGACAGCATTATTGTGCCAACACAGGCAGAGCTTTTATCTACGCAGGGGTTGGCTGAGCTGTTGAAGCATTATCAGGTTATCAGCAAAAACAGCAACCATCGCCTGCGTATTGATGGTATCCTTATCACCATGGATTCACCTAACACCATTTTGTCCGCGCAGGTTAATAAAATGATTCAACAGGGCTTTGCTGGAAAGGTACCGATTTTCAAGGCCTGCATCCCTCGTTCTATCAAGGTCGCAGAAGCAGTGCTGTATCATCAAACTATCTGCGAGTTTCTGCCGGAAAATCCGGCGGCGATTGCTTACAGTCAGTTTGCAGATGAACTTCTTTCCTGTGAAGAAGCAGACGGAAAGGAGCTGATCGGAGTTGGCTAAGCCAAAAGTTATTATTGAAGATTTTGCAGATATGCTCAATTTTGAGCCAGAACAAGACACCACCCCTGCTCCTGTGCAGGGAGGTATCACGGAAATGGACTTCTCTATAATGGAGCCGTTTCCGAACCACAGGTTCAAGCTATATGAAGGACAGCAGCTTGCTGATATGGTGGATAGTGTTCGCCAGTTTGGTATTCTGCTTCCCATTATCCTCTGGTATACGGAGGATGGAAGGTATCTGATACTTAGTGGTCATAACCGTCGAAATGCCGGTCAGCTAGCAGGTCTTACCAAAGGTCCTGTTATCATTAGGGAAAATCTGACTCATGATGAAGCTGTGCTGATTGTTACAGAAACCAATCTGCGGCAGCGTTCCTTTTCTGATATGAGCCATTCGGAACGTGCCTATTGCCTTGCCCAACACTATGAAGCGCTCAAATCACAGGGTAAGCGAAATGACATTTTAGAAGAGATAGAAAGACTCTTGAACCCGCATGATTCCGAGGGAAATCCAACTTCGTCTGAGGTTCAGACGAAGTTGAGAACAGACGAAAAAATCGGACAAAACTATGGGCTTTCACGGGATAAGGTAGCAAAATATATTCGCATTTCAAACCTTATTGAACCGCTTATTGCAAAGGTTGATACCGATGAAATTGCGTTCCTTGCAGCCTATGACCTCTCCTTTGTAGAGGACATCAATCAGCAACAGCGGATTTTCGACCTAATGGAGTCTGACAACTACAAGGTGGATATGAAAAAAGCGGGATTACTCCGCAGTTACTATGAAACAGGGAAGCTGACCGATACCTCAATGGTACAAATCCTTTCCGGTGAGAAAACCCGCAAACCAAAGAGCAATAAGCCTCAGCCCTTTAAGGTAAAGCCTACGGTGATTTCCAAGTATTTCACCAACGAGCAGAGCCAAAAAGAGATTGAGGATACCATTGATAAGGCACTTGCCATGTACTTTGAAAATCTGAATACGGAGGTGGTAGATTGAGCAAAGCAACCCTACTTGCCGACCTTTATAAGCAGTCGGTGCAGGAGTATACAAAAACTCCTGCTGAGTGGATGGGGCTGTTATCCTGTGTTGCACGGTTCTATAAGCGTTCCTTTGACAATTCCGTGCTGATTTATGCACAGCGCCCCGATGGCACACAGCTTGCTACTTTTGATGAATGGCACGATAAACGGATTAACCGCAGTATCAACAAGGGCGCAAAGGGTATTGTCGTAATTGATATGGCAAACCCCAATGCCAGTATAAAGTATCTGTTTGATTTCATGGACACCAACGGCACACCACAGAGCTTCCGCACTGTCATGGGTTTTCTGTGGGAACTAGAGGAGCAATATCAGCCAAGTCTTTTGCTAAAGCTCCATGAGAAATACAATACGCCTACTTCCAGTATCGAACAGTGTCTGTATAAATTAGCACAGCGTATGGTGCGGGAACATATGCCAAAGTATTTGGAGAATTTTCGGGTTCATGATGAAAGCAGTATGCTCTATGGTATGCCTATCGAAGCGGTCAAGGCGGAGCTTACCGAGCTTGTCACGGACAGCGTAGCCTATACAGTGTTCAGAAAATGTGGAATTGATACTGCCCCTATTGAGGATGGCGCTTTTGTGAATATCAGCCATTTTAACAGCTTAGAGTTATTTATGACCATTGGTAGCTGTACCGCTTCACTGGCGCGTCCCATTCTCAGGGAAATTAATCAGGAAATCAAAGCAATCAAAATTGAAAGGAGCCAAATCTATGAGAACAGAGCCATTGATGAATCTCAGCTATCGTCAGGCCGAGAACGGGATGATGTATCCCGAAATACAGATTTCGCAGGAAGCGCAGATCGACAAAATGCCGGTAGGCAAATTCGGCAGAGCGTGGAAAGCCTATATGATGGAACACCACTCCCACCGCCTGTCGGAGCTGATAGCACAGGGCGAAATCAACAAAATGATTCTTCAAGTGGACGAGGAAGCGGAGAAGCGCAAGGAAGCTCTGATACAGGAGCTTCTCACGGTGCAGCCGATGCCGGACACCGAAGACACACTGGAGAGAGCCAGTCACATGAACATGATCACCCTCACAGCGGAGGAACTGATTATGAAAGAAGTGGCACTCAAGGTCAGATAACACAACCCACACAACAGACAGAACCGCCCACAGATGGTAAAGAACCGTCTGTGGGCGGTTTTTTCGTTGTTCCGCCAAGAAAAACACAGGAAGCTCCTGCTGAAGCCGTGACAAAAACAGCGCTAGAAACACACGTTGCCGAACCGGTTTCTCTGTTGGACGAGGAGGAAATCTCTGATCTTGTAGATGTGGTGTTGTGTGCCGATGATATTACCCCAGATACACGGGAATGGCAGTCAGAGCTATATCGCTTTTGGGGCGGCGGTCATAAGCAGAGTACCAAAGCCAATGCCCTGAAAGCCTTTTATGGAAAGCTGGATACCGATTACACCACTAAGACCGGTGAGTATCTGTACCTTTTGTCCGGCAAGGATGATATTACTTTTGAAACCGAGGGACAGCAGTTTGCCTTTACCTACCGGGAGCTGGCAGAAAAAATTGACCAGCTTATTTTAATGGGAGCCTATCCCTTTAGCTCTGCGGACAGTATGTTAGATGATTACTCCATACCTGATGAAGCGGAAGAAATGAAAGGCGCTGCGGATGAAGATAGTTATGAACCAGATGAAGAACCGATCATTTTCAAAGATGACATCATCAATCAAATTCTGTCCAGTCACATTTCATTTCAAGGCGGTAAGCAAAGAATTTATAATGCAATGCTCACGCTGCCTGCCAGAAAAGACCGCATGGCCGTGCTGAAAAATGAGTATGGGATTGGTGGTGTCAGCGGTAGTCTGAAAAACGGTGGTCATAGAAGAATCAATTATAATGGCAGTGGCTTTGATATTGAGTACAAAAGCGATGGCGTTGATTTCCACGAGCATCTAACTTGGGAAAAGGTTGAAGCACGAATTCTCCAGCTCATTCAGCAAGACAGCTATCTGACCACCGAAGAAAAATCAGAATTAGAAACTGCGGGGCAACTGGTTTCCCTAGATGCACCGTCTGTTCTTATGGAGCCGTCTGCCCAGCTCAATCTCTTTGAAGTATTTTCCCAGCCACAGGATACCTATGAGACCAATGACGGTGAGGATAACGATGCCTTGCTAAATGAGAGCAGCACCGAGTCGGAACCGCTTCCCTTTCAGGAAGGTGACCGTATTTCTTATCATGACAAGGTATTTGAAATCCTTAAGGTCATGCACGATGGGCGCATGGTGGAAATCGGGGATATTTCGCAGCTTCAGAACCTTACCAAATTTGCCATTCGGGAAAGAGTACCAATTTCTGAAATTGCAGACTGCAAATTACTGAAAGACCATTACACCGATGGGGAGATTGCTTCCATGGTGGTGGATGCCATACAAAGCGGTGATAACAGCGAAGAAACAAAGGCGGAAATAAACGCTGCAACTCTTGTCAATCAAGCCAACGAGAATGATAACCGAGCTGTCATGGAGGATTTTCATAAACGCACCATGGATGGCTTTCATTATCGTTATTCTCCTGATCATCATCTTTACGAGGGCGGTCAGAAAACCAAGTGCCGTAATAATATTGAAGCCATTCGTCTGTTAAAGGATTTACAGTCGCAGGGACGCATGGCCACTGCCGCAGAACAGATTACCCTTGCTAGATTTGTCGGCTGGGGTGGTCTTGCAAATGCCCTGACACCGGGAAAATCCGGCTGGGAAACGGAATACGAGGAAATCAAGGGGTTGCTCACTGAGGAAGAATTTGAATCTGCACAGCAAAGCACGCTGACCTCCTACTATACGGAGCAGAGTGTGATCCGGCACATCTATCATGCGCTGGAGCGTTTCGGTTTTCATGGAGGAAATATCTTAGACCCTGCTATGGGAACCGGCAACTTTTATTCCGTACTGCCGGAAAGCATGAGCAGCTCTAAGCTCTACGGAGCAGAAATTGATACCATTCCCGGAAACATTGCAAAGCACCTGTATCCCCATGCAGATATTCAGGTCATGGGATTTGAAAAAACAAAGTTCCCTGACCATTTCTTTGATGTGGTAGTTGGCAATGTACCATTTAACTCCATCCGTGTGGACGACTCACGCTATAACCGGCATAATTTCCGCATCCATGATTATTTTCTGGCGAAATCCTTAGACCAGGTCCGCCCCGGTGGAATCGTGTCGGTAATCACTTCAAAGTATACGCTGGATAAATCTAATCCCACCATCCGAAAATACCTTGCACAGAGAGCGGAGCTTTTGGGAGCAATCCGTTTGCCCAACAATGCGTTTAAGCAGGTGGCAGGAACTGAAGCTACCACGGATATTCTCTTTTTGCAAAAACGGGAAAGAGAAACTGTGCCGGATGAAGAAAACAGTCCGTGGCTTTCCGTGGAGGAAAATGCAGACGGTATTCCGCTCAACAGCTATTTTGTGGATCACCCTGAAATGGTGCTGGGCGAGATGGTTTTTGATGAGTCCATGTTCGGTAACGAAAAAACGACCGCCTGTCACCCAATCCCCGGCGATGATTTGGATGAGCGGCTGGAACGAGCCGTTTCCTATCTGGAAGGTACTTATACGGAGGCTATATCAGAATATGCGGAAGAAAAAACCGTTTTAAGAGATTCCCTGCCTGCTGACCCTGCGGTACGCAATTTTAGTTACACTGCCGTGGACGACGTGCTGTATTATCAGGAAAATTCCCGTATGTACAGGCAGGACATTACCGGTAAAAAAGCAGAGCGTATCCGTGGCATGATTGAAATCACCGCCGCTGTCCGCAGTCTGATTGACTTTCAAAACAGTGCCTATGCAGACGGTCATAATCTGCCTACTGCTGAATATGAAAAGCAGCTACAGGAGCATATTGGATATTTGAACCAAGTATACGATGACTTTGTGAAGCAATACGGATATCTCAATTCCTATGGAAATGTCATCGCATTTTCAAGGGACAGCAATGCACCCTTGCTTCGTTCCATTGAGCAGGAGAGCAAAACAGAAAAAGGCGTATATGAAAAAACGCCCATGTTCTACAAAGCTACGATTAAGCCCAAGGTAATGCCCAGCGTAGTATTTTCCGCAGAGGATGCCTTAAAGGTATCCCTTAATGTAAAGGGTAGAGTAGACCTTTCCTATATGTCGTGGCTGTATCAGTTGCCGGAACACCGCAAGGCGACACCGGATGAAATCATTGCGGAGTTGGGTGAACGCATTTATCAAGACCCGGCACAGTACACGGGCAATCCCCACACCGGTTGGCAGACCGCTGGGGAATATTTGAGTGGCTATGTAAAGGATAAGCTGACCGAAGTCATTTTGAAAGCGGAAGAAGAACCGGAGCGGTTTGCCCGAAATGTGGAAGCCCTGAAATCTGTACAGCCTACGCCGCTGACTCCGCAGGAAATCAGCTTCACCCTTGGCTCCACATGGATACCCGCTGATGTGTACCAGCAGTTCATGTATGACACCTTCAAGACGATGGCATATAACCAGAGCGGGCGGTATGCCATCGGCGTGGAATTTTCCAATTACAGCGGCGCCTACTTTATCGCCAATAAAAATGCAGAAAAGGCCTCCATTGCCGTTAATCAAACCTACGGTACCGACCGCATGAATGCCTACGAGATATTGGAAAGTACCCTGAATCTGCGTTCTGTGGAGGTAAAAGACCGTGTGGACTATGTTGACCCGGATACCGGTGAGGATAAGGTTAAATACGTTCTGAATAAGCGTGATACCATTCTCGCCCGTGAGAAGCAGGCCCAAATCAAGCTAGCATTTGAAAGCTGGCTGTTTGCAGACCCCGAGCGTGGTGCAAGGCTGACCAAGCTCTACAATGAGAAATTCAATAACGTCCGTCCGCGCAAATATGACGGGTCAGACTTGGCTTTGCCGGGTATGGCAGATGATATTACCCTCAGACAGCACCAGCTTGATGTAATTGCACATGGTCTGTACGGTGACGGAAATCTACTGATTGCTCATGAAGTAGGGGCTGGAAAGACCTTCAGTTCCATTGCCCTGGCCTATGAGCTGAAACGGCTGGGCAAAATCCACAAGCCGCTCATTGCGGTTCCTAACCATTTGGTGGGACAGTGGGCAAACGAGTATATGCGCCTGTATCCCAATGCAAATATTCTGGTGGCAGAGAAAAAGGATTTTGAGCGAAAGAACCGCCGCCGCTTTGTCAGCCGTATTGCCACAGGCGATTACGATGCCGTGATTATGGCACATTCCAGCTTTGAGCTGATTGGTCTATCCAGAGAACGGCAGCTTGCAGCTATGCAAGCGGAGATTGACGCAATCTCGGATGCCATCGAGGAGCAAAAGCTCCGTGATGGCAAGGATTGGTCTTTAAAGCAGATGCAAATTTTTCGTTCTAACCTCCAGTTTCGCTATGACAGACTGTTTAAATCGGAGAAAAAAGATGATGTTATCTATTTTGAGGAGCTTGGCGTAGATGCCTTGGTGGTAGATGAAGCGCACGCATACAAAAATAACTTTTCCTACACCAAAATGCGCAATGTTGCCGGTGTCAGCGGAGCCAGCAGCCAACGTGCCATGGATATGCACATGAAGTGTCAGTATATCAATGAAATTGGAAATGGCAAGGGTGTTATTTATCTCACCGGCACCCCTGTATCCAATTCCATGGCAGAACTGTACGTTCTCCAAAAGACCTTGCAGCCCAAGGAATTGGAACGTCGTGGACTGCTGATGTTCGATAGTTGGGCAAGCACCTTTGGCAAAGTAGAATCCTCTTTAGAAATTAAGCCGGAGGGCAATGGATACCAGATGAAGAACCGTTTTGCACGGTTTCACAATCTGCCGGAGCTGATGAGTATGTTTCAGATGATTGCGGACATCAAAACCGCAGATATGCTGGACTTGCCGGTGCCGGAATTGAAAACCGGTGCGATACAAGTCATTAAAACTGCCATTACTCCAGAACAAAAGCGGATTGTCATGGAGCTGGGCGAACGTGCGGAGCTGATCCGTAACGGTGAGGTGGACAGCACCGAGGATAATTTTCTCAAACTGACCCATGAAGCAAGGCTGCTGTCGGTAGACCCAAGAGCCGTTGACCCGACAATTCCCGATGATCCAAACACCAAGCTCAATATTTGTGCTGGAAAAGTGGCTGAGATTTACCATGAAACTGCTGGTGAAAAGCTGGCACAGCTTATTTTCTGTGACCAAGGCACACCAAAGTATGACGGCAGCTTCAATTTTTATGAGGCTACCAAAACAGCTTTGATCACACAGGGGGTAAAACCGGAGGAAATCGCTTTTATACACGATGCAAAAACCGACGTGCAGCGAGAACAGCTCTTTGATAAGGTGCGTAGCGGTGAAATCCGTGTTTTGATGGGCAGCACCGAAAAAATGGGCACAGGCATGAATGTGCAGCAAAAGTTAGTTGCTCTCCATCATTTGGATGTGCCTTGGCGCCCCTCAGACCTAACCCAGCGCAACGGCAGAATCCTTCGTCAAGGCAATGAAAACAAGGAAATTTCTATTTTTAATTACATCACCGAAAATACATTCGACAGCTATTTGTGGCAGATTTTAGAGCAGAAGCAGCGCTATATCAGCCAGATTATGACTGGTCGCTCTGCACTTAGAAGCTGTGAGGACATTGACGATACTGTTTTGCAGTATGCAGAGTTTAAGGCACTTGCCACCTCTGACCCAAGAATCAAGCAGAAGATGGAAACTGATAACGAAATCAGCCGCCTTACGGTGCTGAAATCCTCATGGCAGAGCCAAAGGAACGAAATGCAGTACCGTATCAGCCAGTATTATCCCAAAGAGATTGCCACAGCTACCCGGAAAATCGAGGGTATGACCGCTGATATTGTCGCCTATGCTCAACGTGCACCAGCTGACTTTCAGATGGTGATTGACGGTAGGCTCCATGAGGAACGTACCAAAGCAGCGGAGCATTTCATGGTTTTTGCCCGCAAGCTGGGGCGTGAAACCGGTGCAACTCTTGAGTTGGGAACCTACGCAGGCTTCCCCATCCGCTTGGTTCGTCAATGGGGCGATGGTGTTTCCATCCAGCTATGCGGCAAATGCACCTATTCTACCGATATGGGTGAGGCTGCGTTAGGTAATATCACTCGTTTGGAACATCTGGCAGAACGCATGGAAAAGGCGAAAACAGAGGAGGAAAACAGCCTGCTCAGCCTGAACCAGCAGCTTACAGACGCAAAGGAGGAAATGGAAAAGCCGTTCCCTGACGAAGAGCGGTTGTTGGAGCTGCAAAAGAAAAAGGTGGAGCTTGACATTGCACTGGAGTTTAAGGACGATGGCGAGGATATGATGACGGCAGACGAGGAAGAAAGCGCTTCTGACCGCCCGTCTGTAAGCACAACTATGACCTTGGAACAACGGCTTTATCAAAAGCTGATGCTGTTTGCAGCTCCAGTTCTAAATAGCGAAGCCTATTATATGAAGCTGCAATCGGAAGGCTTTGAGGATTTGGCGATAGAAGCCATCGGCGGTGGTGAGTACAGCATTGCTCACTATTATAACTGCAACGGAGACGCCATGCGTGACCCGGAAATCACTTTTACCGTGGACAAGGATAACAGGTCTATCGACCCCACTTCGTACCTACAAGACGATATGGGGATTTTTTATGCAACAGATACCGCATCCCCTGCCAAGGTAAAAGATTTGAAACAGTTTATGTCACAGTGGTTTACCAACATCAAAAATCAGGGTTTTGAGCCGGTGAAGGTCAAAACCTACGAGCAGGAAGAGAATTTTGAAGAAATGGAACGATAGGAGGTTAGAGCGTGAAACATAAAGTAACACCAGAATTTTTATCTGCTTTTACAAGGCGGATTGCCGGAATGGGATTTACAACAAAACAGGAAGCCGGTGAGAATACGTTGCTATCTGTTTTCAAAGGTGGGCAGGAGGTCTGCAAAATTGACCATGACGGCAATATGCGTTTTCTTCCGGAGGTTTCGCCGGAGCAAGAGAGAAACAAGATATACCGTACCCTTACTGCCATGAAGCAGACCCATGACCTGTATGCGGACGCACCGCAATTACAGGCTGAGGGAGTCAGCGATTTTCGGCTGATTTCCAACTTTGGAGATTACATTCTGGCGGCGAAGATGACAAAGGACAATGAAGTGCGTTTTACCACATGGCAGTATGATTACGACCGCACAGGTGTGATGTGGGGACATTATTTTGAAACCAACTATGAAGGAGCAAAACAGGATTTTGCAGTACGGGCAGGATTGATTGAGGAGCAGAAGCTCTTTTCCGAGGAGGAGCTGGTGGTGCTGCATGACGCCTGCGTATTTCGTGGCCGTAACGATGACAGCATCAGCTATGAGGATGAAAAAATGCTGCATTCGGTAATGGAAAAGGTGGAAAGCAATATCCCCAATCTTATTTTTGAGCATGAGCAAATTCCCATGCCAGAACAGGAGGATGAATATGGAATATAGCCAAATCAACGCCGTTACCAAGTTTGGCTCTGATGATTACTCTCTGTGGACACTGACCATGCCCCGGGACAAAATCCATGAGATCAGGCAACACCCGGCAGTGGTTGACGGCGATATGGGCAGTGTGTTCGGAGAAATTCCCACCGCCCATCATGACCAGTCAGAATCACTGATAAACTTTGTTTTACCACATAGTGCCGGTCTGAAGCTCCATACCGTGGATATGGGCGGGGACTTTGTGAACAGGAACCGCCATAACGGCTCCTCTGTCCGTGGCTCCAAAGCGGAAATCATGGCAGAGCTGCGGGAAGCAGTAAAGGCGCAGGGGTATTCTTTGCATAACAACGCTTCTTTTTTAGAAGTGGATGTACTTGCCACGTTGAAAAAAATCATGGAGCATAACACCGATTTTTACCAAACGGATTTTCAGTACGATGTAAAGCAGATCAGAGAGGCTGCCGAGGATCGGGGCGGTTACCGAAACTTTTTCTGGCTGAGCAGAAAAAACGGAACATGGTGCTTCCCAGAACGTGATGTCTATCTCCGAAATACCAATGCCCACAACACATGGGAGTATTACGGAGCCAGCAAAAGTGAAAATGTCAAAACTTTTTGGGTTGAGATATTACGCATGAATGAGGACAAAACCATCATCGGCAATGTGCTGGAGATGGATTATCAAAAGCATTTGGACTATCTTTGCACCCACTCCATTGATCCTGTGGCGGTGGAGGTGGTGTTCAAAAGCCCTAACGATGTACGCACCTTTTCCTATCAGGAATATAACCAGAACTGGCAGTCCATCGCACAGCGTTACGGCACAGTGGAACGCCATAAATTTTTGCCGGAGGATCAGCATGAACTTGCTCGAATTGCAATTTCAGCACGGGGACAGTTTTGGGAAGCCACGGAGCCGATGAAGGTTGCGGATTTTGTGCAGCGTTTAGACCATGACCGATTACACGATTATGGCTACACAGCAGATGACTTACTGCTGACCGGTCCCATAGATGCAGAAAAAGCCTTTCAAAATCATTTGTGCTGCTACGCTTTGCAAAAAGACGGAACAAAAGAACTGATTGCCGACAGAGATGCCTATCAGAAGCATCTTTTCAGCGGTGGACTGTATGGCATGACAGCGGCGGAAAAACAGCTTTTGCAGTATTTTAAACAGGACGTTGTTCCGCTGTTTTCCGGTGAGGAAATGCAAGAGCTGTGCACATTGGCAGTTCAGGAAGGAATGAATAATGACCCTGCCAAGGCGAAGCTTTTAGATAGTATCATTCACAAGCTGGAGTGTGCCATGCCACAGTCGGCACAACCGGAAGTTCAAGAACAGGAGGACGAATATAGCCGTGAAGAATAAAGATTTTTTCAAACTCAACATGAATAAGGAAACTAAACGGGCGGTGATGGTGCTTTCTATCATCGCCCTGCTTATTTTAATTATAGGATTGGTGAGCTGTTCCATGCAACTTAGTCAGAAAGATAATACGCCGCCCGTCGTGGTAGAAACGGACAATGTTACACCAATTCCTTCAGACAATCCCATTGTGACGGAAATTGAGCAAGGTGATACGGACGTCGGGGACGATACAGATAATGCGACCGCTGATAAGGAAAGTGACCATTCGAATAACGGTTCTTCTACGGATACGCAGGATAAAAAGCCTACCAAACCAACGGAAGAACCGACTCAGAATCCAACATCTACACCAATGCCTACAGCAGTCCCAAGTCCAACACCAACGCCAAAACCGACAGACCCTCCAACAAATCCCACAGAACCGGTAAAACCCGCTGACCCGACAACACCGCCTATTAAGCCGGAACAGCCCGATAAACCTGACAAGCCAAGTGGCGATAGTTCCAGTGGAGGTGGCGGAAGCGTGAGTTATCCAGCCGCAGTGGTGGAAATCGTTGCGCCTGAATACGGTCATACCGATACAGAATTTGAAGTAAAAACGGTGCTTCGCTCCGTAAAATCACTGGATTGGAGCGTTATTGAGGATGGCAAAGATACACCGCAAATTGATTTTCTCAAAGGCACATTGGATAAGAACGGTGGCAAAATCACCATTACCCAGCCGGGTAGCTATCTTCTTACCGCTACGGCTCTAAATTACGGCAATCACACCTATATTTTTTCTAAAAAGATTATCATTCACCCCACCTTTAAAATCAGTGTAGAAGCGAATAAAACTGCTCACACAGATAAAACCTTTACTGTCAAAACAACGCTTTCCGATAACGTCACACAGCAGCTTAACTGGCATATTTTTAAAGACGGCAAGGAAATAAAGTGGCAGGACACGGTAACCGGTACGCTCACCAATGCAGGCGGTTCCATTCAAATTAAGGAAAAGGGTAGCTACACCATCAAAGCAACTGCTTTTGATGAAACCAGCCGTGAGTTTTCGGGTAAAGCAGATATTACGGTATATCCTGTCATTGAGATCGAGGTACAGGCTCCTAAAACTGCCCATACCGATACGCCAATTACCGTGGCGGTGAATACCAAGGAGTTAGGCGACTTGCCACTCGTTTGGACAGTTACAAAGGAAGGAAAAGAGATCATGCTTTCTGATTGTTTTGTTGGAACGCTTTCCAATGCAGGCGGCTCTATCCGTTTTTTAGAAAAAGGTAGCTACAAACTGACTGCCACAGCCACCGATAAGGCAGGCAGAAGTTTTACTGCAAAAGCGGAAATTACGGTTTATCCAGTTGCTGCCTTCGATTTTACTCTGCCAGCAACCACACATACCGATAAAACGATTGGTATTCTGGTAAAGTCCTCTGAATTGCAGGATATGATTGCCGAATGGACGGTCATCAAGGACGGCAAAATCGTGAAGCCTAACGCAGTGATAGAGGGAACGCTGAATAATGATGGTGGTTCCATTCGCTTTACGCAGAAAGGTATTTATACCCTCAAAGCAACGCTTACCGATGCAACAGGCAGAATGTACAGCCATGAAGCATCCACGGTGGTGTATCCTGTAGCAGAAGCAGGTTTTTATCTGCCGAATATGACTCACACCGATACCACAGTAGAGGTCAAAACCTCGTTTAAGGAAACACAGGACTTGCACGCTGTATGGAGCTTGACCAAGGACGGCAAGGCAATTTCGCTGGCAGATGGTTTTGAGGGAATACTCACCGATGACGGCGGTAATATCCAGTTTCGTACCGTTGGCAACTACGAGCTAGAAGCTACAGTTACCGATAATACAGGACGAAGCTTTACCTATAACGCATCAACCAAGGTTTATCCAGTGATTACGGTTTCGTTGGAGTTACCAAAGCAAACCCACACGGATCGACCTGTAACAGTAGAAACAAAGCTAACCGATGCAGGAACGTTGCAGGTTGTCTGGAGCATAACAAAAAATGATGTGATTGTCACTCCCGAAAACGGTTTGACGAATGCCGGTGGTAAAATCAGCTTCACTGAAAAGGGTGATTACACGGTAACAGCAGCTGTTACCGATGAAGCAGGCAGAACTTTCTCCGTAAGCAAATCCATCAAGGTTTATCCTATTCCTAACATTGCTTTTTCTATTCCAACAGCCGTCCATACTGACGATCAAGTGTTGGTAGATACAGTTCTCACCGATATGGAAAATCTGACAGCAGTCTGGTATGTAGACAACACCTACGGCTTTCAAGATTGGGATACCTACATTGACGGTAAGCTGAGCAATAACGGCGGATCTATCCGCTTTACCCGTGCCGGAGTCTATGATTTGCAGGCAAGAATCACCGATGCCACAGGACGAGTATTTCGCTTTAACAGTGGAAAAATCGAGGTGTTGCCGGTGCTTCAGCTTTCCTTTGTACTGCCAGAAACGGGCTATACCGATATGCAGATAGATGTACGTACAAGGGGAAATATCGGTGTTCTTCCTATTGAATGGACGCTGATGAAAAACGGTACAGCCATTCCTTTGGAGCAGGCTGTCAGCGGCACGCTCAATGCACAGGGCGGTAAAATCCGTTTTACCGAAAGTGGCGAATATCGCTTGACTGCCACCATGTTTGATGCCCTTGGCAGAGTATTCACTCACACAGAAAAAATCAGCATTTATCCGCTGTATAACTGCAACTTTACCATGCCGCAGGCGGTTCGCACCGGTCAGAGCTTTGTTGTAAATATGAGCAACACAGTTAATCTAAACGGTAACAACATTGTATGGACGGCCACCAAAGACGGTCAGAGTATTGCTGTTTCCGAGTATTTTAAGAAAACACTGGGCAACAGCGGCGGTACGGTTCATGTGGATGTGTCTGGCAATTATACGCTGACAGCCACCATCACTGATCAGCTGGGCAGAGTATTTAACGCTACGCAGAGCATTTCTGTGGTGAATACGGCACCCATGAAGCCTACCATTACGACGAATGTGACAAGAACAGCAAAAGGCGGTAAGTTCCTTGTCAATCTTACGGTAAACAGCACCGACCCCGATGGCGATGTGGTTAGCTATGAGTATGAGGGCAAGGCAAGCGATAATTACTATGCCATTGGCACACATACGGTTAGAGTAAGAGCGAAGGACAATTACGGTGGTATCTCCGACTGGTCACAGGCTACTTTTACTGTGGCAAATTCAGCGCCATCAAGACCGATTATCACAAGAGCACCGAATGGTAACAGCGTTGCACCAGGTACACCAGTTACCATCACCGCAAGCAGTACCGACCCCGATGGTGACGCCATTACCTATGTTTGGGAGGGACGCCCGACCGAAACAGCCGTGTATGCTTTGGGTAAGCATACGGTACGAGTAAAGGCGGTAGACAGCACTGGTGCAGAATCCCCATGGGCAGCGATTGTATTCTTTGTCATGGACTCCAACGGGTCTGGCGGCATGATGCTTACCGGCCCTGATTCTACTATTATGGAAAACGGTATTGATGGTGCGACTATTACCAAGTACACCTTTACCGTGCCTCCTGTTTCCGGTCACAGTGGGCAGGATTACGGCAGAGTGCGCGGTTACAATATCAAGACAGGTGCGTGGGATCAGCTGGATTACGGAACAACCAATAACGGTATTTCCTTTACCAGAACACTGACCGCAGGTACATATTCCAAGCTGGAAATGTACTATTATACCAACCATTCATGCATGTACAACAAATCAAACATCACCTACACAGTAGAATATTACTTTGAGTAAGGAGGCACTATGGAAGGATTTCTAAAGCCCTATCAGGTAGAACAGATTAAGAAAAAGTATCCTGTCGGTACCAAAATTCAACTTGACCATATGGACGGTGAGAGAGATATGCCGGACGGTCTGTCGGGCGAAATAAAATTCGTGGACGATCAGGGGCAGCTTCATATGAAATGGCAGAATGGAAAAAATTTGGCGCTTGTACCTAATGTGGACAGCTTTCATATTCTGAGGGAAGCCGAGAATGAAAATAACAAATGCCCGGATGGCTACATTCGGGTACTCATGGTGGAGCCGCATAAGAATCCTTATGTTTCCACAGTCAGAAATGATTACAGGGCAATGCAGGAGCTGGTAGGTGGCTGCATAGAGTTTGTACCGTTGTCAGAGCTTAACTGCCACCTCTACTGCAATGACGAAGGCAAACTGAATGGACTAACCGGAAACCGAAGAATGGATAATGGTGACATTATCTGCGGCACATTTTTCATCTGTACTGACGATGGAGAGGGTAACGATACTTCCCTTTCCAATGAGCAGATTACTTATTTCAGCAACCGCTTTCATGAGCCGGAGTTTTATTTTAATACAGAAGCCCACAGCTTTGCCATGGAAGTTGGATATGCAGATAGTAAAGAAGAATTTCTGCGAATGCTGGGGATTGTGCCGGAAGCTGACGAAAATGATTTTGAACGATAAGGAGTGAGTATGGAACACGATAAAACCAGTATTTATGTGGAACACTTAAATCAAAAGGTGCTTCCCACCATTGACTATGACCGTTTGCAGGCATCCTATGGTACACAAGACAAAGACTATGCCAAAGCAGTATTGCATCTGCTATATAAGGCAATGGTACAGTGCTATGGCACGGACTGCTTGACGGAGGGCGTAACCGATTATGTTATGGTCCCCGGCGTGGTGCAGTCAAAAGAAAAAGGAAATCTTTGCATTGCCCTTTTGGAGCTTGATCTGACTTCTTCAGGGGAACATTATGAAACCAATTTCCTGACAGGGTATGGCATCCTATCCCAAAGTGATCCTGAATTGCCGGATCATATTCGTGCCTATATTCAGGATACCTTCATTCCCTATGATTACGGCTATACAGCAGCTATTCCCTGTGATATTCATGTGGAGAAAAGCAGTCTGCCAGAAGCCGTCAGGGAGATGCTTTCCACCTTTTGGAAGCATACATCTACATTGGAAAGTATGCCGGAAATGTCAGAACCGGAAGAATTAGAGCGATAATCGTCCTATAAAATTCATAATTACTACGTTGAAAAGAACGACGTTATTTGGTATAATTTTAAGTTAAGAACAGGAGATGATGAAATGGCAGATGGCATGAAACGATATATACTGATGCACAAAAATATTTCGGTAGCCGATATAGAGCTGGATGAAGCGTCCAGCGCGATTTCTGCTATCGGCCATATCTATGAAGCACCCCATGTGCCGCTGGGTATTCCAGTGAAAAAAGGTGTGATAGACCGTAGCGCACTAAACGAATGGTGGCGTGGACGAGCAATCCCTGCAAGCCGTGCCGGAATCAAAAATGCACTGACAGAACTGAATCTGCCTACAACACAAAAATTGTTGGAAAAATGCCTTGGTTTGAGTCTTTCCGATCAGTATTGGATATGTCCGGCTGATTCTGGCATTCAGTGGTCACAGGTCAACTTCTTTGATAATCCTTTTTCGGAGGATGTGGGAAATATCCTGTTTGGACAGGGTTCCTCTAATGATCATATGAGCCTGATGTCCCCGGATAATACTTCGGACGGCTGGCTCAAGAAAAAGTGGAAGATTATAGATGGAAAACGCTGCCTGATCAAGGGCGGAAGCGGTGCGACCCAGCAAGAACCATATAACGAGGTGATGGCTGGAAAAATCATGGAACGGCTTGGAATTCCCCATGTTCCCTATACCCTGCTTACGGAGGATGAGTATCCTTATAGCGTATGCGAGGACTTCATTACACCGCAGACAGAACTAATCTCGGCATGGTATGTGATGCAGACGGAGAAAAAGCCGAACCATGTGTCGATTTATCAGCATTACCTTGATTGTTGCGAAAAGCTCGGTATCCCCGGTATGAAGGAAGCTCTCGACCGAATGATGGTGCTTGATTACCTGATTGTTAATGAAGACCGGCACCAGAATAACTTTGGTGTAGTTCGAAATGCGGAAACCCTTGCATATCTTGGAGAAGCCCCTATATTTGACAGTGGAACCTCTCTTTGGTTTGATAAGCCCATTTCTATGATTGGCTCGAAAGCTAAGCTGTCCTGCAAGCCTTTTAAGAACAACCATGAGGAGCAGATCAAGCTGGTAAGCTCTTTTGAGTGGCTGAATCTAAACTCCCTTTATGATATTGACGAGGAGTTAAGGGAGCTGATGCGGGGGTCCGTGTTTATAGATTCTGCGCGGTGCGATGCACTGTGCTTTGCACTTCGGGAGAGAGTGGAACTGCTTTCGGAAGTAGTAAATACCCGCAGAACATGGATTCCGGTAGACGACCACCGCAGCGATGTGACTGAGGATACTGCCTACAGCGGTAAAGATGATTTAGAACGATAACAAAATACCAGATAACAAAAGTGCCCCCTGAAAGCGGATTGAAACTGCTTTCAGGGGGTACTTTTGCGTGGAATGGAGGTGACAACCCATGCGTACATCGTCAAATCCTATGCCCTTTACGGAAGAGCAGATGAAGCAGGTCTTTGACACCAATATCATTGACTTCGCCGTGCAAAATGGTTTTCAGATTGAAAAAGGCGATAACTACACCGTTCATGTGAAGAACAGCGGCGGACTGTATCTGTTTAACCATGGGCGCGGCTACTACTGTTTTTCTACACAGACCAAGGGTAATATCGTGGATTTTGCAAAGGAATATTTGGGTGCATCGGATTTCAAAAGTGCGGCAGAACTGATTTTGGGCTGCCGTGCCTATGAGGGAACGACTTCCTTGGTGCCACCTGTTGAAAAAGGTCCCAAGGGCGAACTGGTACTGCCGCCCAAGGACAAGAGTTTTGACCGTACTATCGCCTACTTGACCCATACTCGTGGCATTGATAAGGAAATTGTCTACGCTATGATTGAGGCTGGGAAAGTGTATGGAGCAAGGACTGAGAAAAACGGTTATACATTCCATAACTGTGCCTTTGTAGGTTATGACGAAACAGCTAAGCCCCGGTACTGTGCACTCAGAGCGCCAAGCTCAGACAGTAAGTTTCGTCAGGATGTAGAAAACTCTGATAAGACATATGGTTTCTGCATGGAGGGGCGTTCCAACCGTGTATATGAATTTGAAGCCCCCATTGATGCTATGAGCCACGCCAGTCTCTGCAAGCTCCACGGCATTGATTGGCGGGAGGATCATCGGGTTGCCGAGGGATGTCTGTCAGATAAGGCTCTTTACCGCTATTTGCAGCACCACCCAGAGATAGACGAGATTGTGTTTTGCTACGATAACGATGTGGACGGCAAAGATACCAAGGGTCAGCCCCATAACCACGGACAGATTCAAGCGGAAATCTCCGCTGAAACCTTTGCGGATTTGGGGTACAAGACCTTTATCCAGACCCCGAACACCAAGGATTTTAATCAGGATTTGACTGTATTCCGTGGGCTGTCGGAGCCAAAACAGCCGGTGGTACAGGAGGAAGAAAGGGGGCGATAGCACATGAGGTCCGTATATATTTGTCAGCTTTCACAGGAAAAGCAGAATGAAATCAGAAAAATGCTGACAGGACTATTGCTTCATGGGAGTGGCGGCAATTCAAATGCAGTAAAGCATTTTTATGGTGTGAGCCTAGATGAAGCAGTACAGAATGGTATGGATTCAAAAATTGTAGATTTAGATTATTTGATGACCTATTATGCCGATGAGTTCCAAACGGAACAGGCCGACAAGGAATTTCGAATGGCTGATGCTACAGTGATTTCCGGCATTTTGAAAGAAGCGAGACAAAATGATCAGGTTCCCGATTTCTACTATCCAGAAGGACGATGTGAAGATTATCTGTCCCAACAGGAGGAGGAATGGGAACGATAGCACTGTAGAAACGGAGAATTTCTCATGAAAGCATTTTTGATTGGTACAGCGGTGATATTAAGCCGTGGAGCAGCCTTTTGTTTTCGCTCTTTTAGGAGCGAAGCGACCATTCCCCTGCCACTTGTCGGCAGGGGCTACTTAATGCCAAAATCTCAGATTTTGGAGTTAAGGCAGGAATAGGGTTGTTAAACAACCCGCCAAAACACCGTACAGGCAAAGCCTGTACCCTTGTTAAAGAGCAACTGACGTTGTTAAGTTTTAACTAATGCCGAAGGGAGGATATCATGGCGAAAAAAAGCGACCGAATTATTACGTCGGTCTATCTTACCAAAGAAATGTGCAATGAAATTGATAAGCTGGCAGCCCGTGAGAATGTGTCCAGAAATGAGCAGATCCGTCGCTTTATCGAAAAGGGACTGGACATTGAGGGCTACACCCAAAATGTAGATTTTATCTCCAGTATTATCAGACAGGAATTTACTGCGGTCTATCACATCGAGGACATCAAAGCGGTTGCAGAGCAACAGACCAATCGTCTTGCCAAAATGCTGATGAAGTCAGGCAAGATACACGCTGCAGGGTTCTTTTTACTGATTAAGGTTTTGATGAACCTTGCTCACGATGGAACAGAGGATCAGTTTGACCAAATGTTAAATGAAGCGGTCACGCTGGGGGTGGACTATATGCAGAAAAAAGATTTTCAAATCAACAGCTTTTTGCAGGACACTGACAATCTGCGTGGTCTTGCAGAAAAGTTATAAGGAGGGACAAAATGGATTATCAAGAGTTTTTATCAACAATTAAGGAACGGATTTTAGAGTTTTTTCCAAAAGAGTATGAACAGGCACGGGTATTGATCCATCAGGTGATGAAAAACAACGATACCGCACTGGATGCCCTGATTATTCGTAACGCACAGGATACTGTTACGCCACAAATCTATTTGGTAGATTTGTTTGCCAAGTATCAGATAGGTATGAGCATGGATGAGGTGCTTAAAACAATTGCAGATACTTACATGGAGCATCATAATCCCCCGATTTTTAATACCGCTGAACAGATTCAAAATTATGAGAATATGAAAGAATTGCTTCGTGTGCAGCTAATCAATAAAGAAAGTAATGGGGAACGACTGTCACATACGCCTCATTGGGATATGGAGAATACTGATCTGACGGCGGTGCTGCGAATTTATCTGCCATCGCCGCAAACAGATATGGCAACCATTCTGGTCACAGACAAACTGTTGTCCACATGGGGACAGGATGCAGATGCACTATATCAGCAGGCGCTTGCAAATACCATAGAGCAGAATCCACCTAAAATAGACAGTCTGCTAAATATTATTTGTTCTCTGCAAGAAGAAAGCAATGTGTGGCAGGAGATTCCAAATTTTACGATGGAGCCATACGAGCAGTATGTTGTCAGCAATAGCTCTAATCACTTTGGAGCAAGTGTTCTGCTTTATCCGGATGTGCTGAACCAGCTTTCTCAAAATGCCGATTCCAACCTGTTTATCCTGCCGAGCAGTATTCATGAGCTGATTCTTATGCGGGATAATGGGGATATGAACGCTACGGAATTGCAGGCTATGGTAGCTTCTGTCAATAAAACGGAGCTTGTCACGGAGGATATTCTATCCAACGAAGTATATTATTACGACAAGAATGAACAGACTCTGACTATGGCAACCAATAGAGAACAGACGGCTACACTGAAAAACCAGATGAATCAGGTAGTGGGGATGGAAGATACACATGACATGGATATGGAAAGGGAGGTTTAATTTTGTTACAGGCTAAACGATATAATACGTTGACCGCATTGACCGGAAGGAACCAACTGGATTCTTCCTATCATGCGGCTTTTTATTTATTGTCCTATGATACAGAGCTTTACGAAGTTGCCTGCCAATATGTGAATCGTGACGGCATTGATTTTTCCGGTATCAAACGCGCCACCCGTGGGTGTGACGAGTGTAGTCGGCAGGTCATTGACATTGCCCATAACCTGTTTTCGTGGAATAGCAAATGCAATGCAACCTCATTTGATGTATCAAGGCTTGGCTACCCTTATATGGAGTTGGTTTGCAATGCGCTTTATATTGCAGCTGATGAAATTAAGGTAGTTATTGAGCCGGATCAGAACCATAAGGAGCAGATGACATTGGACACAGAGCCTTATGAGAAAACAAAACGCATTCACAGCCGATTGGAGCAAATGCAGGCGGCATTGACAGTCGAAACAGAAGCTGCCGAGGGCTATGAAATGGAATGCTAAAGGAGGCGTTTATGATTACAGGAGTCTGCAAATAAAAAGTCAAGCCCCAAAATGAAAAATCTCTCACAAAATCTGTGAGAGAAAAAGGGAACAACAGAACAAGCCGGAGAAGAAATCTTTTTCGCCGACCTATGCAGACAGATGAAAGAAGTTGGTTAATCCTGGGGCGTCTCAGTGTCGTCCAGTGCGGCCAAACACTCCTTTACCCGTGCGTAGTAGATGCGCAGGAACTTGTTGGCCCCGGCAGTCATGTACACGAAGTAGGGCTTGCCCTCGGAACGTTTCTTGTCAATAAATTGGTATACCGGCTCGTCCGGTGGAGATTTCTTCAGATGAGTGCAGACGATTTGGTACAGCGTTTTCCGCAGATGAGGTGAGCCACGCTTGGTAGTTGGGTTGCTTTGCGCCTCGTGCTTTCCGGACTGGTTCACAGCGGGGTCTACGCCTGCAAAGGCCACCAGAGAGCTGCGGCGAGGGTAACGGCGCACATCGCCAATCTCCGCCATAAGCTGCGTAGCCGTAATCTCACCCACGCCGTACATGGCCAGAACGGTATCATATTCCGGCAGCATCTTCGCCAGACGGAGCATTTCGTTTTTCATGGCAACAAGAGTAGTTTTCGCAGCAAGAAGTTGTTGTGCCGCTGTGGTAATGAGCAACTTGGTCATGTCATTCTTCGGCAGTGTCGTAATGTGTCCACAGCTATCAGCGTAAAGACGAAGTGCCTTGCCCTCACTGAAGTTATAGTCTTTGCGCTTGCACCACTTGTGGTAACGCTCCGTAAATGCCCTCTCGCTGACCCCACAAACACACTCACAGTGCCAAAAGCACAGGACAAAGTCCACCCATTTCTGGTGGCCGTCAGCACGCTCCGGGCTGGTAAACAGCTCGTTCACCCCCGGAAAGGTCTTGTCGGTCAGAGAAATGAGATTGTTTTGCAACGCCACAATGGTTTTCATGTACAAATTGTACTGGCGGCTGCACAGCTTCAGTTGTTGCCTTATTGCTTCCATAGGAGTATATTCCCGCAGATCAACCCAGTTGTCAAGCCCGTACTTGGCGATTTTCATGGCATCGGCTTTGTCGGTCTTGACCTTGCGGATGGAGCCGCCACCGCTGCGTTGTATGAATAGTGGATTCAAAACAGTGACGTAGATTCCATACTCATGTAGGGTTTGCGCTACCGGCTCATGGTAGCGTCCGGTGGCTTCCATGATGACTCTGGTGTCTTTGCCAAGGGCAATGTGGTGTAGGCCATCTGCTCAAGACCGACCTCAGAGTGCGGATATTCTTTTGGTAGCAACGCAACCTCTCCCATTGGCCGCAGAGCAGCCACCATGCTTTTCCCTTTGGAAATATCAATTCCAACAGCGTTCATAAAGTCTCTCCTGTCTGATTGGATATGGCATCCCGCTTTTACTCATTGCTTGTTCAATCTCCTCAAGTGACACGAACGCACCGAAGACTCGGCGGTACAATCTGCGTAAATCGAATGCTGCGAATGAGAGAGGCGGCTGACGGACTCCTGTGCGGGCGTGTTAGCCCTTGGTTGAATGCGTCAGGCCATCTTCTCTCCCATTCTAACAGCTTCAGCTTTGAGATGGAAAAAGACACGGCTGGCTACCGTGCCTTTTTCCGTAACTTTATTGTAGGAGTATTGAAATATCAGCAAGGCATCCTGATTGTCACTTTGCCGTGCAGTGCCTATGACCTGTCCGCACATCTTGGCAGTATTGGAATTTTGAAACCGGCATCAGAAATTCCAGCCCAAGGGACAGAGCAAATTAAGGTACAGTTAGCAGGAGAGGAAACCATAGGAGAGTTGGTGCTGTCCAAACTCCATGAGGGCGATACTCTATCGGGGGTCAATCTGGCTTGTCAGGAAATAAACCGTGTCTGCCCTTATGGGTATCAGGAGTTTGTGGATATGCTGCACCCAAAGTCAGACAAAATTATGGACAGATACCATTTTTATAAGCAGTATGAAACCCAGCAGCCAAGCACTGCCACTGGCATGAAATTCATTTTGGAGGAAACCCAGCGTTATCGTTCCACAATGGAAAATTATACTCGAGCGTGTCAGGCTGCCGAGGACGAGGAATACGAATCGCCGGAGGACGATTGGGAGCGGTAGCGGACGGAACGGAGGTGAAGGGCAATTTCTATTTTAGTCTATAAGCAGCGTTTTAAAAATCCCAATTACAAAAGCACTGCCAGCAAAAACTACGCCCATGTCCGTTATATTGCCACACGCCCAAGGGTAGCTAAAAACGAGGGCATGAACCACGGACTATTCGGTAAGCTGACGCCGGGAGCGGTTACCGAATTTAAGGACTGGCGGGATATTGCGAGGTTGGCCTATCAAAACTCTAAAAAGCATATCACCATGTACCGCAGTATCATTTCCTTTGATGAAGAGGTGGCTGCGGAGCTTTTGTTGACCGATCAGAAAGCATGGCAGCGTTACATTGAAAACCATATTCTCACCATTGCAGAAAAGAATCACATACGTCCCCAGCATTTGCAGTGGGCTTGCGCACTCCACAAGGAAAAAGGACACCCTCATATTCATGTGGTGTTTTGGGATATCTCTACGGAAGCCACCAGGATCAAAAATCCTTTTACTCCACCAGCAATTCCCAACGCCATTCGCATTCAGATGATAAAGGATACCTTTCCAGATAAAATACGAGCATTTGGGGAGCAGAAAAATATAGCATCGGCAGAGCTTCGCCAATTTGGCAATGCTCTGGTAGAGGATTTTGAGCGTCATATTCGGCAGCTTGAAAAGAAAAAGTATCGGCGGCTGCGGCAGGAGTATGAGGAAGAAGCCGAGCTTTCCGATACCTTTGATTTTGAAGATGAGCTACTAAATGAAGTTGCCGACCGGGTATTTCGTATCAAAGCTGCCCTACCGCCAAAAGGCAGGATTACCTACCAGCTCTTGCCCCCTGCGGTAAAAAAACAGGTGGACGGGCTGGTAGAGTATCTATTGAAAAATAGTCCCTCTCTGCTGGAGCTAAAAGAAAATTACATCAAAAGCAAGCTAAATATGACCTTGCTCTACGGCGGCGGTGATGAACATCTGAAATCCTCCCAAGTACGGTTTTCTGAGGAAGCCGATAAAATTATCGCCAATCGCATCTTGGGCATGATAAAGAGCCTAAACCGACTGGACAGCGAGTACCGTTCCGCAGAATATCTGCACAGCCGCCGTATGTTCTATGCAGAGCAAATATTGATTGAGTCGCTGGATATGCTTTCTTCCCTAACGGATTATCATGACCGCCAATTTGAGGATATGTGCCGTAAACAGGGTGGCGATTTATCGAAGGAAGCCAAAAAGGAATTGTACCTGAAATATCAAGACAAAGGATATGAACATTGACGAGGAGGAATGTCTATGAGAACAAGAAATGAGTTTATGATGGATTTTTTTGACCGTCTGACTGACACCGGCTTTCGTGTGGAGGCGGTGCCAGAAGGTGGTGACCTAGCCGCCGAGGTCTATACCGGAAACACACTGTTTTGTGTGATTACATGGGACGGCGAGATTATTTTTGAAGCCTTTGACAGTGAGAAAGCTAGGGATTTGGAACAGATGGCTGAGGAAAGCCGCAAAGATTTGCATTGTCATACCACAGCACCTTTTGCAGATATGGAACGAATGGAACCGGTGACGCTGACGGGAGGCTCCTATGTTAAGGTGTTTGAAAGTGCCGCAATAGTGCTGCTCTGCCGCAGGTCAGGTCTGTTTGGCTATGAGTTTGTGACCTGTCAAAAGGCTTTGCCAAAGCATAACAGCAGACAATTTTACCGGGAGCAGTATTTCTATGATGCTACAGCAGCCCAGCAGGATTTTTTGAAACGAAGCGGCCTTATGCTGCAGGAGACACTCCATTTTTCACATGAGGAGCTGCACATTTTGGTTTCCTGCTGTGCAAGGTGCGTCATGTTGGATAATGAGTTGGACGCCGGTATACAGAAACGCATCAATGACCTGATGAAAAAGATCGAGGAAAGCCAGCCGCCACAGCAGGAGATTTCCCCACGGCACTGTTATGAGAATGAAATTGGATAAAGGAGACTGAATCTATGAAAAGCAAGACCGAGTTTTATAAAGCCTATTTTGAAACACTGGAGAAAAAGGGCTTCTCCATCCAGCCACCGTCCTCCCCGGACTATGTGGCGGACATTTACCACCGTGACAGGCAGATCGCTTTTTATGCAAAGCATGATGCCATCATTAAAAACCCCTTTGTGGAGGTTGATGAAAAGCTGATTGATAAGCTTCAAAGCCTTGCCAAAACCACGGCAATCGGCTGCGGTATTTGTTCGGATAAGCCGTATGACGAGGCCATCGCTGCCAAGGAGCAGAATGGAGTGGTGAGGATTAATGAACATAACGGTGTGGTTCTGGCTTGTAAACATCACCCGATTTTCGATTATGTCCTGTCCACCTACCGAAAGGACACTGAGAACAGCAATGCCGCCATTCAGCGTCAGTATTTTTACACAAAGGAGACGGCTTTTGAAAATTTTGCCCTGCGAAGCGGTCTGGTAGATGAAAAGAAGCTGTTTTCAGAAACGGATTTGAAAATCCTCCATGCGGGACTCATTAAAATGAGAACCATTGATAAGGATTTGGATCAGGAGGATTTGAACTCCGTAGCTACCCTGATTGATAAGATTGAGGATATTGTGCCAGAGCTTGGGAAAAAGGAACGTGTTTTTGACTTCACTAAGCTGTTCACCCAGTTTGAAAATGCACTGGAACGATAAAAATCCTGCCACAAACGGCAGGATTTTTATCTATTCATCTTCTTTGATTGGTTTGATTTCACCAGATTCATTTTCAACCTCGGTAATGTGCTTGAGCAGTACATATTCAATATAGTTGGTCAGGGAGCGATGCTCCTGTGTTGCCAGCAATCCAATCTTATCAAATACTTCATCTTCCAATCGCAAAGTGAATACTCGCTTGTTCGTTGCCATGTTAATACCTCCATTCAACAGCCTATAGTTATATTTTAGTGCTATAAGAGATATTTATATACATTCTATTGACAGGTAAGTGACATCAATTTAAAATAAAACTAAAAAGGAGAGTGATTTTATGCACCATCAACCAAGCGGCGAGTCCATATGGGGAAACATCAATACCTGTATGGAGATTGCCCTCGATATTTATATGATTATTGCCAAAGATGAAAACGGCATCGAGCATCATGGGGTCATGGCTAGAAAAAGCACCGCAGAAAAGAACCTTTCACCAAAAGCTGTTTCTATGGCCGAGCAGGACGGAGAGTGGCTCTGTTATGACGAAAACACCAAGGATATTCCCATGTATGAAGTGCTTCAGCGCAGAGTTGCCGCCTGCAAGAAGATTGAATCCGCAGCCCTAAAGGAAATGGCTGAAATCAAGCGCGACGGAAAACTGTCCCTGACCGATTATTTCGGGGAGTGTCTCCCGCCTACTCAAACACAGCACGGTCCTGTTGCAGATATGCTGTATATCCGCAATGGTATTTACTTCACGCAGGATGGTAATGAAATGCAGTTTGCTGTCCATGAAGCAGTCGCGGATAACTATATGTCGGCTATGGCGGCAGAGTTTGGCCGCCGTCAGGGGGACTATCTCTTTTATGACATGGCAACCTGTGCCGTTGCTTTGAATGAACTGAAAAATGTTTTTGATGAGGCTGATGCCCTGATCGTTTCTGAAGACAGTCTCTATGCCACTCTGCATAAGCACTTTCCGGCTTATACCGGTGTCTACAATGAAATGATGCAGGAGGAATATCAAGTGCCCGATGTGGACGGTCCTACGGAGCTATTTTTGCAGGTGCAGTTGGAAGCTGTAAAGTCCGAAGCCGAAGAATCCCAACCTGCCCATGAGGCGGAACACTCTGAGTCAGATTTTAATGAAGAAGTCGGGTATGAAATTTAGTCCTGATAACAAAGCTGTCGTATGTTCCAAAAAGTAAATAAAACAAAATCTAAAAGTCGTACATCTTTCGTAGGTGTACGGCTTTTTTTATGGAGGTGAAACTTTGAAGCAGGTCTATATTGCAAGTCCCCTGCGTGGGGACTATAACACCAATATCCAAAATGCGGTAGCGTATTGTCGCTTGGCAAGCGAAGCCGGGGTGCTGCCTTTGGCGCCACATATCATCTTTAGCCAATGGTGTAACGATACCATACCGGAGCAAAGAGATCAGGGCTTAAAGCTGGGTCTGTCCCTTTTGGAAAAGTCAGATGAGCTTTGGGTTATGGGAACGCAGATCAGTCAAGGAATGCAGGGGGAGATTGCCTTTGCCGAGGAGCATCGTATCCCAACCTACTATATAGAGAAGCCCCTTTATCCAGACACCTACCCAATCAGCATCGATGCCTATGATCTGCTCTGCGCACAAGACTGCGTGGAATCAGCCGATGCAGACTTCACCGGTAAGCTGGTCGTGCTTTGCCATGACCAGTTGGTGCAGGAGTACCGATCTTCCAGCAATCAGCTTTGGATAGCCACGCATGGTCCCGGTTGCCTGCCCGGTTCTTTTACAGGAACTATTCATCTGTGCCACCCGGTTGACGGCGACCGAATGACTGTGGCGCGGCATGAGCTTTGCGGGCTTGCAAATGAACAGGTTGTTGATAAGCTCAAAGCACAGTATCCGGCTTTTGAACAGGCTCTGCACACAAACATGCAGGACGAGGAGCTATGCCTATGAAGAAAAAAGAAAAGTTGATTTTGAGCAGTATCATTATCGGTATCGGCTCTTTATTTAACCTGTTTTTTACGGCAGCTCTGCATGGGCTTTTGACAAGGCAGTATGCAACGCTAACCCTTGTACCCTTATGGAAATGCGTAGCAGGGCTGTTTACCCACCGACAACAGGGGTTGCTATTTTTATCCTTTGAGGGCTTTATTCTTCTTTGCTGTGTCCTCTTTTGGGTGCAGAATAACCGCCCTTATCAAAGCGAGCTGGTTAAGGTCGCCGGAGATATTTATACACCGGCACCGGTGGGACAGTTTCAGCACGGTTCCTCCCGCTGGCTCTATGATCGTGAAAAGGACACCGTGTTTAAAACCCAGCTCATTGACCCCGAAAACAAAGTCATAAAAATGCTGCTGGATACCGGATACGATAACCTTCCATTCTTGAAAAAGGAAGAAGTAAACGCAGAAACCGGGCAGGAGGACGCCGCACAGGACAAAGCGGCTGTTTCCCTGCCTGTTTCTATAAATGAAAAGAATAATAAGGAGGACGATGATTTTGAAACTGTGGATTACGTTGTCAAGGCTTCTGATGTAACACTGCCTGAATCGGAGGAAGCTCCTACGCCGCAGAAAAAGGAGGAGAAAAAGAAAACTGATCCCTACAAGCTCTTTCCCAGCGGTGGCATTGTGGTGGGGATGGAGAAACGCGAGAACATGGAAAAGCTTTATTACATCGGGGATGATACCCACACCCTGACCATCGGTGCTACCCGTTCAGGAAAAACACGCTGTCTGGTTATTCAGTCCATCTGTTCAATCGGGCTGTCAGGAGAAAGCCTTGTCATCAGCGACCCCAAAGCAGAGCTGTTTCATTACACTTCGGAATATCTGAAAAAGCTGGGATATGAGGTTATTTGTCTGGATTTTAAAAGCCCTGAGAAAAGCAGCCGTTACAATCTGCTCCAGCCGGTCATTGACGCGGTAAAGGAAAAGGATATGGAACGCGCCGAGATGTATGCATGGGACATTACCAATATTCTTGTCGGCGATAACACATCTAACGAAAAGATTTGGGAAAATGGTGAGAAATCCACCATTGCCGCCGCAATCCTATGCGTGGTGGTAGATAACATCAAGCGGCCGGAATATCAAAATCTGACCAATGTATACTGGTTTATCGCTGAAATGAGCAAATCGGTGGGTGGGAAAACACCCATGAGCGAGTACATGAAGAAGCTGGACAGCAGCCACCCGGCAAGGGCGCTCATGTCCATTGCGGAGGTTGCACCAAGCCGTACCAAAGGCAGTTTTGATACCTCGGCACTAACTACCCTGCGACTGTTTACCAGCCGTTCCGTTTACTCCATCACCCATAAGAGCGATTATGACATTGCAGATATTGGCAGAAAGAAGCAGGCATTGTTTCTGATTCTCCCGGACGAAAAGACCACCTATTATCCCATTGCCAGTCTGATGGTGTCCCAGCTTTATGAGCTGCTGGTGCGACAGTCCGATCTTCGTGGCGGCAGACTAAAAAACCGGGTCAACTTCGTTCTGGACGAGTTCGGAAACTTTACTAAGCTCAGTGATTTCACCAATAAGCTGACGGTAGCCGGTGGGCGTGGGATACGGTTTAATCTGTTCCTGCAATCCTTTGAACAGCTTGCACAAAAGTATGATAAGGAAACCTCATCCATCGTCAAGTCCAACTGCCAGACATGGGTGTATTTACAGGCGGACGATAAGGAAACCTTGCAGGATGTATGCGATAAGCTGGGCAAGTACACTACCAGCGCCTATCAGCTTTCCAGCCAGCATGGACGGTATGTAAATCCCTCCAGCTCCCACAGTATCAGCCTAGTGGCGAGGGAGCTTTTGACCACCGATGAGATACGGCGTATTTCAAGACCGGATCAAATCGTAATCAGCCGTGCCCACCCAGCATTGATGCACGCCCCTGACTTGTCACAGTGGTATTTTAACCGGATGTGCGGGCTTGGTGACCCGGAGCATAACCGTCAGGTGCGGGAAGTGCGGGAAAAAGCAAGACCGGTGCTGTCGGCAAAGACGATGGATATTCCTCTTTGGAATATCTGGGTCTACTACACCAAGGACTTACAGTTAAAAGAAGCACAGCAAAAATCACAGGCCATGGCTTCCCAAGCGGGAGCCATGTTTTCGTCTGTAAAAGGCTATAAAAAAGGAGGCCAAGACAAGAGTGAAAATGACGATTAACAATATGAAAGCAAAATGCAGGGCGGTGGGTGCAGTTACACTCACTGCTTTTATGATGCTGCAAAACAGTACGGTAGCCTATGCTGCAGGCGGCATTCAGAGCAGTCAGATTGCCAAGGGTACGGAAAAGCTCATTCAGGACGCAACCACATGGCTGATGATTCTGGCACCTGTTGTGGCAGGACTGCTTATTATCTATTTCTGTATTCGCCGTTCCGCTGCGGATGAGATGGATCAGAAAAAATGGAACAATCGTATTGTGGTTGCCATTGTATCCTGCATCGGTGCGGTGCTGGGTAGCGCGACCCTGAATATTATTATTGGTTACTACAAGTAAGCCATATTCCATTCGTTTGAAGCCGCAGGAAAGCCCTGCGGTTTTCATATTTAAATTCAAATCAAAAAGGAGAAAAAACACTATGAAAAATTTTATGAACAAAGTCACTACTAAGGTGCAGTGCATCAAGGATAAGGCAAAGGGGCTGATCGCTCAGGGTTATTGGAAGCTCCAGCAAATGAAGCTGAGAACCGCTACCGTTCTCAGCAAACAGTCCGGCGAGGGCTTCGTGGATACGGCACTGAAAATCCTCATTTCTGTTGTGGTAGGGGCTTTGCTGCTTGCCGGTCTTTACATGCTCTTTAACGATACCATCCTCCCGACGCTTACCCAACGTATCAAAGACTTATTCGATTATAAGGGCTAAGTTTGATTTGCCCCGTCCTGTAAAAATACAGAACGGCCATTTATGAAAGGAGATTTTTCTACATGAAAGTAACTGCAAAGATTGTGGAGCGTTATGAGGATAAGGGCAGGCTGAAAGCCATTTCCACGGTGTGCTTGGATGACAAGTTCCTGATTACGGGTGTGCGAGTGACAGACTGCGAAAAGGGACTAATGGTATTTATGCCCAGCCGCAAAACAGGAAACGGCGATTATAAGGATATTTGCTTTCCTATCACCTCCGGGCTGCACAAACAGATTAAGGATACGGTGCTGGCGGTCTACGAGCAATCAGGAGAGCAGCCGGAAACCAACTAACGGGCTTAATATCTGCCCTGTGGAAGCAACCCTTTCACAGGGTATGGAGGTGATTTTATTTGGAAGTAATTCTTGTACTGCTGATAGTGGCGGTACTCAATGGAGCGGTGGCGTTCATCGACAACATGCTGACCGATCTGGTTCCCATGACGCTTCATGCCGATGAATATATGATTGCGGCCAGCGGCGGCAGTATGGTGCAGATTCTATTTGACATTTTGCTGGGCTTCGGTGTATCGCTGATTATCCTGAAATTTCTGAAAAAAGGGTTCGAGTGTTATGTAATGTGGACAGACGGTGACCCAGACAGTGAGCCGACCTATTTGATTATCCGCTTTATTCAAGCAATAGCAGTGGCGGTATGCTTCCCTGTCATGTACGGCTGGCTTGCAGACATTACGCAGAACCTGACAGACCAGCTTTTGACGGCCATCGGAGCATCCACCAATTATAGCTGGCAGGCATGGGTGGACGGCATTTCCACGCTGGGACTTGTAACAGCAATTTTCGGACTTGTGTTTGTTATTTGCTACTTTATCCTGTTCTTTCAATTTCTAATGAGAGGACTGGAAATCATGATTTTGCGGATTGGCCTGCCACTTGCCTGTGTGGGGTTACTGGATAACGACAAGGGCGTGTTTAAGAACTATCTCAATAAGTTTTTTCAGTCCACATTTTCTGTAGTGGTGCAGATATGCCTTTGTAAGCTGGGTGTGGGTATGATGATGAATGTTGGAATCAATATGAACATCTTTTGGGGTATCGCCTGTCTGGTGCTTGCTATCAAGACACCGAGGTTCCTTGCTGACTTCATGGTGCCGACCGGTGGCGGTGGAAGCGGTGTTATCAATAATGTGTATCATTCCGTGCGGCTTGTTGGCATGGCAAAAAATATCATGAAGTAAAGGCGGTGACGGCAAATTGATAACGATTGACGATATTTCCATGGCTGTAATTGCTGTCATTCGCTTGGGTGCGGTATTTCGCTTTATTTACTGCATGGTTCGCCTGCAAGGAGCGGAGGAAGAACAGACGCAGTTTAAGAAACGAGCAAAAAATACGGTGCTGTTCTATGTGATTGCCGAGTGTATCTGGCAGATCAAGGAACTGATTTTCTATTATTACGGGGCATAGGAGGGTCTAAGTGATGAATGAAATCAATCTCTACATCCCCACCGGTGTAAAAGCCGAAAACGAGCTGTTCAATGGCTTTGGCAAACGTGAAATGCTGCAAAGCATTATCGGCTCTCTGTTCGGCGGTGCGGTGGCAGCTCTTTTATGGCTGCTTGCCGGAAATGTAGCGCTGACCGTTGTTGCCGTGCTTTCCGGTATTTTCGGCAGTGTGATGATGTGTACCAAAGACCAGAACAACCAGAGTGTGGTAGACCAGATTAGAAACATGATACGGTTTGTGCGCAGTCAGCAAATTTACCCCTATCGCATGATGGATGAATGGGGCATGAATTAGAAGGAGGATATTTACTTGACATTTCTTGACCTTTTTGCAGGAATCGGCGGATTCCGACGAGGTCTCGAAAGAAGCGGACATACCTGTATAGGCCATGTCGAAATTGATAAATACGCAAATAAAAGCTATATGGCAATGTATGAGCTGGAGAACTGCCCCTATGGGATGGACTCTGGCTCTAATTTTTGTAAAATGTGCAGCCCGGAGGTGAAGAAAAGTTGTGATGGAAAAACATGTAAAGGCGAATGGTACGCCAAGGACATCAAACAAATCAGAGCAGGAGAAATTCCAAGAGCTGAAATCTGGACTTTTGGATTTCCTTGTACCGATTATGCCGAGAAAATAGTTATCCCGAAGTTTAAGCCGTTGCCCTTGTAAATAAAAGGGTTGTGGTCAAAAACTTCGGGATAACAATATTGGATATTTCATTAGATTAAGCCAGATAATTTGAGAATCATGTCCTCATCGTCAGCCCAGACCGGCACGGGTGGCGGAGCGTTACCTCGAACAATATCAGCTTTGTTAATCGCCGCGCGCTTCATTTCGGTATCTGCGTAAGCATATACTTTGGTTGTTTCCTCACTGGCATGACCGAGATATTCAGAAAGCAGCATCATCGGCATTCCTTGGTGGTACAGGTGCATTGCTCTGGTATGCCTGAGCATATGCGCATGGATATGCGGCGGGACCTCCGGGCAGGCACGGTAAGCTAAATTACCGTATTTTTTGAGAAACAATGCAACCGTATCTGCAGACATTGCCTGCTGTATTCCATGAATAACGGTGTAAAATAAAGGTTTTTCGCTGTTTGTTGCTTCATCCGAGTGGAATGTGCGCAAATATCGCTCACAATGCTGAACTGTTCCGGCAAGCAAAGGTACCGTGCGGGTCTTGCTGCCTTTGCCGTGCAAATAGGCAATGGGATGCTGAACCTTAATGCACAGATCACGAACCTTCATGTCCAAAAGTTCACCGCAACGCGCGGCTGTATCATACATCAGTACCATAAAAAACAGGTTGCGCAACCCGGTTCGTTTTGTCGGATCTGGCTGTTTCAGTAAAACCTCCAACGCTGTTTCCGACAGATACTCTACCACCTTGCTTTGCGGCGTTTTAATCGGAATATTCTGGACGGTTACGCTTAATGCAATCTGCGTGCAGTCGAGCTCCCCGGCGTAATCAAAAAATGAGCGCAATACCATAAGCCGTTGGTTGCGGGTATTGACGCCGCAGTGCCGGTCATTTTCCAGCCAATCAAGAAAATTCAAAATCATTTCTCTGTTCATGGCATCAAATCGTATTTGCTTAATGGATAACCTTTGTTCCGTTCGCAAATACAGAATGAGAAGATTCAGTGCCTGGCGGTAGGATCGAATCGTGTTTTCGCTAAAGCATCTTTGGTTGGGCAGATACTCCAACAGAAAACTTCTGATGGTATTAAAAAAATCATTCATCGCACTCCACCTCCGGCAAAAGATGTTCTGACGCTGAATAATCGAACCCCGTCATTTTTTCAAACAGGCCCGGAACCAAGTGGATATAGTAATATGTGTCGCTTAACTGCGCGTGGCCCATATACGCGCTTAGATACGGCAGCATGGCGGTTACGTCCTTGCCATCACGCATCCACTGGTACAGACGGTGCGTTGCGAATGTGTGCCGGAAGTCATAAAGTCTGGGGGAATGCTCACCGGATGCTCCGATTCCTGCTTTGGCTTTAGCAATGCGAAATGTCTTTTCCAGCCACTCTTTGGTATACAGATTTCCATCGGAATTGGGAAAGAACAGCTCACGTCCCGGCATAAGCCGTGAAACAATTTCATCATATCGCCTGCATATTTCAACAACATCATCCGCCATCATCACAATGCGGCTTTTGTGACCCTTACTCTCCATAATCTCCAAGCGTCCCTTTTCCAAATCCACATCGGCAGTCCGAAGTTTTCGAGCCTCGCAGGGGCGCAGGCCACAGCAATACAATAGCCGGACAAGCGTTGGAAGAACAAAATGGCGGATAGGATAGCCCTTGCGCGGCCGCAGATGGTCTAAAACATCCCATAGTTCAGCGATTTCTTCCTCGCTGTAAATGTGTGGGATGTGCCGCTGACCTTTCTTTGCGAAATTGGGATGGAGCACAAAGGCCAGTTCCCCGCAACGGTTTAGGTAACGAGCAAATTCCCTGACCGGCATTAAGCGATTGCGAAAGGTGTTGTTGCCCTCCGTATCCTTTCGGACAGCCCAAGCCAAGCATATCTCTTTAGTCAAAGCGGTTTCAGAGGGAAACCGGTCAAGGCAGAACCGGTCGAAATCGCGCAGCAGTCGTAACGATTCGTTATACGGAAATCCGACGGCATTCTTTTGCTGTACAAACCCGCACAGACGCTTGTCAAAAAGGCTTTCAAACGTGTATGTCATGCCAAATCACCAACCTTCTCGCAAGGCACAAGCTCCAGAGCGCAGGTTTTCAGGCCTTGCTCATCTACGGAGAGATACGGTTTCACCGAATCAATCTTTGAATGCCCCAAAAGTTGTCGAAGCAATTCAAGCGGTATCTCGCTTTGCAGCAACCGGGTTCCAAACGCCCGTCGGAAGCTGTGGAACCCCCGGTGGGGAATATCTGAAGCAATTTTTGCGCGGTGCAGGTACTTTGTCACAAGGGCGCTGGCGCTGCGGTTGTTAATGGGGCGCAGAGCGCCGGTGTGACACAGGAAAATATACGGCAAATCACTTTCCGGGCGGGCATGGAGCAGATAGTCTGCAATTGCGTTGCCGCTTTCAGGTTCAAGAGGCAGGCTCAGAGGCTTTCTCGTTTTCTGCTGAACAATGCGAATCTCCCGGGCCCGCCAGTCAATGTCCTCCCGTTTGAGATTTACAACATCACAGGCACGCAGACCGGTTTGGGCGGACAAAAGCATCATAGCGTAATCACGCTTACCGACAGCCGTTGCTAAATCTGGTTCATCCAGCAGGCACGCTGTTTCGTCGCCGGTAAAACCCTCTCGGAATACAGTTCTGCGTGCGACCATCTCAGGAACCGCAAGGCTGAGGTTCTCCGGTGTGAAATTGTTTTCATACAAATGCAGGAGAAATATCCGCACGGAAAAGATGGCCGAGTGCAGACCGCCAGTATATCGGGTTGCCATATGGGTTATGGTGTCGCTGACCTCTGCCAAAGTGATGCCGTCAAAGGATATCCTGCCACGCGCTTCCAGTTCAAAGAAAAAGGTGCGTATGGCGCTTCGAGCCGTCTTGACCGTGCTGCCCGCAAGTATGCCGGTACGGTTAGCATTGTCACAGAAATGGAGAAGCAAGGCTGAAAATTCGGGAGTCGGTTCGCGCTGCCCCCAATCTGGAATCTTGCAGAAAGTAATGCCCCCGGTTCGGTACATTTCAGCCAGAAGGTAACTCGCTTTGCGCAGGTTCTGGTATGAAACCCGTGAGGTAAGACCTTGCTCATATTTGCTTCGTATTTCCGCCACTATGTCGGATGACAGTGATTCAGAATAGTGTGCCAGTCCTTGCTCTGTGTGCCTGCGCAAGATGACTGTCATTCCTTCGACCGTATAATGCCGCACTGTCCGTTTCGTCAGCCCCGCTTTGAGAAGCTCTTGCCTTACTCGCCAACTCAGTGCGAAAAGATCGTCGGGGTCGGCCAGTTGTTCAGGTGTTGGCATGTCCAGTTCAACACTTTGGCGCGGTTTTCTCAAAATAGGATTCCAGGGGCGGAGCCCGGTCAACTCCGCTGTACCGGTCTGTGCAAAGTGTTTGAGTAATTCACTCCCACGTCGGACCAGCCGCCATTTCCATTCGGAAAACTCACCCTGTTCAAAATGTTCGCGCTGCTCCAGCACAAAAGTGTCGAGCATTTCGGCGTTCACATCCATAACACCCTGTCGGGTGAAATGGCGAATAATTGCACCAAAACCTGTAACTCGATACCCTTTAACTGTTTTTGCGCTTGCGCCGCTCCTCTCCAGTAGCCTTAGAGACTGCTCGGCGGCCACTTTCAAATTAAATGTGTCCATTTGTTTTACCTCGCATTTTCAGATAGTCAGATGAAACCTGCCTTTTCTATTATGCAATTAAACAATGGACACAATTCTATTATCCCGAAGTTTTTGACCACAACCCCTTTATTTACAAGGGCAACGGCTTAAACTTCGGGATAACTATTTTCTCGGCATAATCCTGATTATCCCGAATTCGGAATAATCAGGACGTTAGTATCTCAGGCCGAATGGCAGGAATTCATGGAGAGCGAAGTGGACTCTTTTTTACGGTTGCTGGTCTGCTCAAAAGCACGCCTGCCGAAGATAAGCCCCGATACCTTATCGTTGAGAATGTTAAACATCTTGTGTCAAGCGAAAGAGGCACAGCTTTTACCACCGTTCTATTTGAACTATGGGAAGCTGGGTACGACTGTCAATGGGAGATTGTCAATTCCAAGGAGCACGGCGTTCCCCAGCACAGGGAGCGTGTGTACCTTGTTGGACATCTTAGAGGAGAACGTGGACGAGAAATATTTCCTCTCGGCCGAACAAACGCTGCGCCTGTTAAGCAACTCGTAGACGGCTCACAGGGCAACCGCATTTATGACCCCAGCGGTGCTTCGGTCACGCTGGTTTCACAGGCAGGTGGGTTTGGCGGAAAAACCGGGTTGTATGCCGTATCAGTAAACCGTATAGAAGGCATTACCGCAGAACTTCAGCAGGCGCGCACCCTGACCGCCAGTGACGCAAGAGGATTAAACCGCAATCAGGATCAGAATGCAGTGCTGGCACAAATCCCACCCTGTGCCGCTTTTATTGATATGAATGCGGATGGGCAGCTTACCGAAGAGTCCCGTTGCCTGAAGGCACGGTATTATTCTGGTATCAGTAACCACAAGGGAGAAACCTCTGGTATTTTTATCTGTCAGGGGCATCCCGATTGTGTTAGAGCCGTCATTACTCCCGACCGCCTGAAAAAGCGGCAGAACGGCAGACGATTTAAGGAGCCTGGAGAACCCAGCTTCACGCTGACAACCCAGGATCAGCACGGCATTCTGATCTGCTGCTATGACCATGGGCTGCCCATTCGAGAGGCAAAAAAGGACGGGTATACCGTGGCACACCATGGGGACGGCATCAATCTGTCCTATCCAAACAGCACGGTCAGCCGCGGGCGTGTGGGAAAGCAATGTGCGCAGACCTTACTTACCGGCGGTACCATGGGGGTACTCCTGTGCTGCCGTATCCGCAGATTGACACCGAGGGAAACGTGGCGGCTCCAAGCCTTTGAGGATTTCCTGTTTGACCGTGCGAGGGCGGCGGGGATTAGTGACGCCCAGCTCTATAAGCAGGCCGGCAATGCCGTGACCGTCAATATTCCTTACAAAATCGGGCTGCGGCTTGCTGGAGGTGGGCATGAAATTTGAGGTAATCTATGCCGACCCTCCGTGGGCATATCAGGTCTACTCTAAGAAAGGGCAAGGTAGGAGCGCAGAGAACCATTACCACACCATGAGCAAGGAGGACATTTTTAACCTTGATGTGGAGGGAATCGCCGCCGATGACTGTGTACTGTTTTTATGGGTCACTTTTCCCTGTCTTTTGGAAGGGTTAGAAACCATCAAGCGCTGGGGGTTCCAATATAAAACCCTTGGCTTTTGCTGGGTAAAGCGAAACAAAAAGCAGACGGATAAATGGTTTTGGGGCTTGGGCTTCTGGACAAGAGCCAACCCGGAGCTATGTATCCTTGCCACCAAGGGTAAGCCAAAGCGAGTATCAAAGGCAGTGCATTGTATTGTGGACACTCCAATTGAGCAGCACAGCAAAAAGCCAGAGGAGGTGCGCCGCCGAATTGAGCAGCTTTTGGGAGATGAGGTATCTCGTGTGGAGCTGTTTGCACGGCAGAAATATCACGGCTGGGTGTGTCTTGGAGATGAAATTGATGGGTTGGATATTCGGGACGCAATTCAAATGGTCAAAGAAATGGAGGAATCACAGGAATGATTTGGAACGCTGATGGAATCAGCAGCTTTTTAACTGGTGTCTTTCTGGCACTTTTCATCGGCTGCCTTTGTGACATGGCGTTACCGTGGTGCATCAAGGTGGAAAAGATACCGAAAACCGCTCATATCAGTATGGTGGTCACAGCAGTGTTTCTAGCACTGTACGGTTTTAGTCCGCAGGCACTGCGCTGTATCTTGCTGTGTCAGGTTCTCATTTTGGCAGGTGCGTATGATGCAGTGACCCGTGAGATACCCGACTGTCTGCATCTGTTTCTTGCCATGGCGGGACTGATTTGCTTTCAGCCTCTACCGGCATTGCTTGGCTTTCTGCTGGTACCACTGCCTTTCCTTATTACCGCCCTGAAAACGGACAAAATCGGTGGCGGTGATGTGAAGCTGATGGCAGCCAGCGGCTTTGCCCTTGGCGTGACGGGCGGCATCTGGATGATGATTTTTGGGCTTGCAATGGCTTTGCTGTGGAACGCTACATTTGGCAAGGGGCAAAAGAGCCTGCCCCTTGCTCCTTTTTTAGCCTTTGGTGGCTTTATGGCTCTATTGCCAATCTCATAAAAATGGAGGAACGAACTGAATATGAAAAATCTTTTGAAAAACCGAATTGTTGTAGGGCTGATCTGTATTATTACAGCCCTCATTATCTGCTTTGGGCTGACGCCCATGTTTAACGACGCACTAAAATCCAAGGTGGAGATTGTGCGTGTCAGCACTGAAATCAAAAAGGGCGATGAAATCACACCCAAAATGGTCACAACTGTGGAGGTGGGCGGCTACAATCTGCCCTCCAATGTGGTCTATAAGGCTGAGGATGTCATCGGTAAGTATGCCAACACCGACCTTTACAAAGGCGATTATGTGCTGGAAAGCAAGCTCTCGGATACTCCTATGCTGAAAAATGAGTATTTGACCAAGCTGGACGGCACGAACCGCGCCATTTCTGTCACCATTAAATCCTTTGCGGCAGGGCTATCCGGAAAGCTGGAAAAGGGTGATATTGTTTCCTTGATTGCCAGTGATGTGGGAGAGCAGCGAAAAACATTGATTCCTACAGAGCTACAGTATATGGAGATTATTGCAACCACCGCCAGCACCGGCACTGATAACAATGTGCAGGAAGAACCGGAAAACGGAGAAGATGCGGAGCTGGCTTCTACCATTACTGTGCTTGCTACGCCTGAACAGGCAAGGCTGCTTGCGGAGTTGGAACAGACCGGTAAGCTCCACGCCGCCCTTGTTTATCGTGGCGGCAGTGAGAATGCGCAGAAATTCCTTGATGAACAGGCAAAGGTGTTGACAGAACTGTATCCTGCCGAAACTGCGGAAAGTGAGGTTCCTGCCGATAAAAGCGAAAATACGGATCACCCACAGGCATCGGCTTCCGATGAAGCAGCCGACGCCACTTCGGGCAGTGCAGCACAGGAATAAGCAAAGGAGGAAATCACCATGGAACAAGACAATGTATTGGCGGTGATGGGAAGCCCCGGCAGTGGAAAAACCACCACGGCTGTAAAATTAGCGCTTTCCCTGGCCGCACAGAAAAAGAACGTGATTTTAGTGTTCTGCGATCCGTTCACACCGGTCATTCCGGCAATCCTACCGGCTGATACGGTGCATGATACCTCCATCGGCAGCCTGCTCACAGCACCGGGGCTGACACAGACACAAATCCTAAATGCCTGCGTACCCATCAAAGAAAGTGAGTATATCAGCCTTTTGGGTTATTGCGGCGGAGAAAGTCTGACTCACTATCCCAAAATCACGAGGGATAAGGTCGTGGAATTTTTTGTGATGCTTCGACATTTGGCAGATTACATCATTATTGACTGCGCCAGCGTGTTTGAAGCCGACCCTACCTCTATTATAGCGATTGAAATGTCAGATGCGGTTCTGAAAATGGGAACAGCCAATCTCAAGGGGATTTCCTACTTCCAGACGCACAGCCCTATGCTGGCAGACAGCCGTTTTCGCAAGGAAACCCATAAAACAGCTATCGGAAACCTAAAGGTAGGACAGGATTGGGAGGCGGTATCTGGACAGTACGGCGGTGTGGAATACATCCTCCCCTATGTGGCGGAGCTGGAACAGCAGGACAATGAATTGAGTCTGTTTTGTTCTTTGATTCAGCCGGAAAGCGATGCCTACCGTAAGGCAATCAGTAGCATTTTGCAGGAGATTTTCGGTGTACAGGCTACTTCTGTGCCAGTTGTGCCCACAATTCAGACCGAAAGAAAAGCAAAGACAAAATCTGGCTTCAAGCTGCCCTTTGCCAAAAGTAAGGGTGAGTTTTGATGCTGACCATTCGCCACGCAGAATGAAAGGAAGCCAATACTTATGTTGTTGCCCACCATTGCCATCAAAAGGCGGTGTGTGGGCATTGGTTTTCTTTAGGCTTCTACGAGAATGGTTTATAGGAAATTATCAGGAACCGAAGGGAGGAACTTAAGTTGCAACAGGTAATCAATATTCATAACAACATGGGGCTGATGGGCGGCGAGGTTCGCCTAAAGCCCTTTCCCGAAGTATTAAAAGAGGTGCAGGAGCATATCACCAAACACTATGCTTCCACCTTAAAGGATGACCCGGAGGAAAGCCGGGAGCTAGTGAAATCTTACATTCAGAAATATCTTGAAAGCCGTCAGATTGGTGTAGCCGATACCGAGCAGGAGGAGCTCTGCGATTTGATCTACGGCGAAATGACAGGTTTTTCTTTCCTGTCCAAGTACCTCTACCGTACAGACGTAGAGGAGATCAACATCAACCAGTGGCGGGATGTGAAAATCACCTATGCAAACGGCGATATTCTGCCCAGCCGTGAGCATTTCAACTCACCCCAGCACGCCATTGATGTGATTCGCCGTATGCTGCACAAGTCTGGCATGATTTTTGACTCAGCGCAGACCATTGTAGTGGGACACCTCTCCAATAAAATCCGTATTACGGTCATGGGCGATGGGGTTATCGACAAGGATAAGGGGCTTTCCGCTTCCATCCGTATTGTCAATCCCCGTAAGCTCACCAAGGAACAGTTTGTAGGATACGGCACGGCCACGGCTGAAATGCTGGAGCTGCTTTCTGCCTGCTATTGCCACGGCGTTTCCATGTGCATTACAGGCGCTACATCCTCCGGTAAGACCACACTGATGAGCTGGATTTTAAGCCAGGTCCCTTATGCTAAGCGTATTGTTACCTTGGAGCAGGGCTGCCGTGAGTTTGATTTGACCGTAACGGACGAAAACGGCAATGTCCTCAATAACGTGGTGCATCTGGTCACCCGTTTTTCCGATGATCCCAAGCAGAATATCACACTGGTAAAGTTATTAGAAACCACGCTGACCATCAACCCGGACTGTGTGGCGGTGGCGGAAATGAAGGGGGCGGAGAGTATGCAAGCCATCAACGCTGCCAATACCGGCCACTCGGTCATTACCACCATTCATGCCAACTCCTGCGCCGATACCTATTACCGTATGGTGACCCTGTGCAAGCAGAGCTATGACATGGACGATTCTACTTTGATGGGGCTTGCGACCAAAGCCTTTCCTATTGTTGCTTTTGCAAAAAAGTTAGAGGATAACAGCCGCCGTATCATGGAGATTTCCGAATGTGAGTATCTGTCGGATGCTGGGAACTCCGGTGGCAGCAACCGTAAAATGCGTACCCTGTACCGCTTTAACATTACGGATAATCGCATTGTGGACGGTAAGGCAAAGATCATCGGTCACTATGAAAAGGTGGATACCCCATCAGAAAGCCTGCTGAAACGGCTCCGTGAAAACGGCATGTCCTTTAAGACCCAGCAACAGCTTTTTTGTGTGTAAAGGAGGTTCGTATTATGAGCATGGTCGCTTATCAAGCACCGTACCTGTTACAGGTCATGTGTGATGATGATCCACTGAATCCACGTGAGGACTATGATAATTTCGGTCACATGGTATGTTGGCACAGCCGCTATAATTTGGGCGATTCCCACGATTATGAGGATACCAACGCATTGTTTCAGCATTTGGTTCGGGAGAGCGTTCCTGTGGATACATTGTTGGAATACATGAAGTCCGGCAAGGCAGAGAGTGTAATGTTGGAATATGACCGTTCACAGGGCGGCTGGGAAATCAAAAGCTATGACTCCTATTTTAAGAAATGGTACAGCGAGGCCTTTTTTGAGGGCAGCGTGGAAAACAACAAGCAAGAGATTTTTGAGAGCCTTGTAGAGACACTGTTGAATAAAGACCTTTATGCACTGGCTGCGGAGAAAAATCTCATTCTTCCACTGAACCTTTACGACCACGGAGGTATTACCATGTCGGTCAGCTCCTTCCTTGGGCGTGCCCAGCACGCAGAATGGGATTCCGGGCAGGTGGGCTGGATATTTGCCACACCCCAGGACATTCAAAAGGAGTATGGCGATCTGTCCAAAGAAAGCTATGAAAAGGCGGAAAATCTACTTAAAAGTGAAGTAGAAACCTACGATTACTACCTGACCGGTCAGTGCTATGGGTTTCGCTTGTACGAAAATGGAGAGGAAACCGATAGTTGCTGGGGCTTTTTAGGGAGCTTTTCTGATGTGGCAAAAGCGATTGCCGGGGAAGCACTGCCGGAAAGCCACAGGAATATGATTAATGAATTTCACGAGGTGTCGGATACGGTCACACGATATAAGGAGTATGACGATCTGATGGAAGATTTAGAAGAAATGGAGGCGTAAATAACATTGACATTACTTGTAACGATTGCATTTTTACTGGCGGTGACAGGCAGTTTTATACTGCTTTCGCTATCGCCCTTTGCTTTTTTAGAGGGTCTTGCGGCATATGTGAAGCCGAAGAATACCTCGCTTAAAAGCAGGATTGAGAAAAGCCGCAAAAACAAACAGCCAAAGGGCTTAAAGCTTCTATTTATCGAAACCAAGGAGGTTTTGTGTGTCACGGGCAAAAGTGGTATGTTTACCGTGCTGTGTATCCTTTCCATGATCTTGTTTGTGGTGGGGGCGCTGATTGCCTTGACCATGAAAAATACCTATCTTGTGCCGGTACTGGCGGTGGGGCTTGCATTGCTGCCGTTTTACTATGTGAAGTTTACCGCAGGACGGCATAAAAAGCAGATCAGCACAGAGCTGGAAACAGCGCTTTCTATCGTTACCACCAGCTATCTGCGAGGAAAAAACACCATTATCCGCGCCATTGAGGAGAACCAGCCCTATCTAAACCAGCCTGTTGCAGAGGTGTTCCGAAGCTTTCTCCTACAGGTAAAGCTCATCAACTCCAACACCAAGGAAGCGCTGGAGGGACTCAAAGCCGGTGTGGATAATGCCGTGTTCCATGAGTGGGTGGACGCTGTAATTGCGTGTCAGGATGACTATAACTTAAAATCCACGCTGCCGCCTATTGTTTCCAAGCTGTCGGATATGAGGGTGGTGTCGGCTGAATTGGATCTTCTGCTGTTTGAGCCGGTAAAGGAATACATCACCATGATTTTGCTGGTGCTTGGCAGTGTCCCACTCATGTATTTTCTGAACAAGGCATGGTATCAGACGCTAATGTACACCGAGTTTGGGAAAGTGCTGCTTGCCATCTGCGGAGCGGTGATTTTTGTTTCTATCGCCGCTGTAGCCAAGCACACTAGGCCCATTGAATATAAGAGATAAGGAGGTAGCCAAAATTTGCAAAACTTAATTTTAATTCTATTTGCCCTGTTTCTAACAGCAGGGCTTTATCTGATTCTGGCAGAGCTTTTTAAGGTTCCGACCTATAAAGCAACCAAAGCGATTTTAGGTACGGTCAAGAAGAATAAGAAAAAGGCACGAAATTCAGATGCCGTTCTTATGGAGCTGGCGGCGAAGCTCTCCAAGGTTTTACCCATGGACGAGTATAAAAAGCGTAAGCTGGATGCCACCTTAAAATCAGCAGAAATCCCCATGACCGCAGAGCTTTATATATCACAGGCGATTGTTAAGGCGGCACTGGTACTGGCTTGTGCCATTCCTTGCCTGCTGGTGGTGCCCATCTTGTCACCGGCATTTATAATCATCGGGGTGGCAATATATTTTAGCAAAAGCACCAAGGCAGACAAGTTGATTACCGCAAGACGACAGGAAATTGAATACGAACTGCCCCGTTTCGTTGCTACGCTGACGCAGGAGCTTCAGGCCAGCCGGGATGTGCTTTCCATGCTGGAAACCTATCAGAAAAATGCAGGGGTAGCCCTGAAAAATGAGCTTGCCATTACTACCTCGGATATGCGTACCGGCAACTTTGAAGGTGCTTTGACCCGTTTTGAAGCCAGAGTATCCAGTGCCATGCTTTCTGATGTGGTGCGTGGTCTGGTTGGTGTGCTTCGAGGGGATGACGGTGTGACCTTTTTCCGTATGCTTAGTCACGATATGAAGCAGCTTGAAATCCAGCGGCTGAAAAAGTTAGCACTGGAACGACCACCCAAAATCCGCAAATACTCCTTCATGCTCCTTGCCTGTATGCTACTTCTCTATATGGGTGTGATGGGCTATCAAATCCTCGGCACGATGTCGGGGATATTTTAGGGGGTGCTGATGTGACTAAAAGAATTCTCAAATCCAAGCGCGGAGAGGGATATATAGATGTTGCAATTGGTATTCTTTGTTTGATGCTGGTGGTTGCCTTTGCTGTCAGCTTTCTGCCGGTGTTTACCGCAAAGCAGCAGCTTGACATTTTCGCCACCGAGATTGTGCGGGAAGCTGAAATCAGGGGAAGTACCAGTGTGAGCAGCCGCATCAGCGACTTAAAAGAGCAGACTGGACGAAACCCCTCGATCCACTGGGACTGTGATTATTACACCGGAACCAAGGTACAGATGAACGAGGATATTGAATTGACGCTGACCGATACCGTAGACATTGGATTTTTCATCTTTGGCTCCTGGCCTATTGAGATACAGGCCAAGGCAACGGGAAAATCCGAAGTCTACTACAAATGATGGAGGTGGAGTCGATGAAAATGAAAAAACTCCTGCGAAATCAGGCAGGAAACTCCACCCCCATGACCATTGCACTGATTTTGAGTCTGCTTCTTCTCATCTGCGCTATGGCTGAATTTTTTCGTTTGGGGCTAATCGTACAGGGTGTGCGTGACGGACTCCAGCAGTCCATTATTACAGTCGCAACCACCAATTATGATGAAACCTACAATGGTCTGAGAGAGGGGTATTCCGGTGGGTTTGTTTTATCTGGCGATCTCTGGCAGGAAAATCTGGATTATGATGATGTGTATTATCGTCTGGACAATCTGCTGGGAACCACCTCGCAGGGCGGCTACCATGTAAAGGCATTGGAAAATGGCTTTGAATACCGCTTATCAGACCTTCGTGTCAGTATCCTTAATACCCCTTTGACGCCGGGAAACGCCAATCAAAACTTTGAAGCGGACGTAAGGGTTACTATTGAAATTCCTTTGTCCTTTGGCTGGGATGCCGTGCCGCCGCTTACCATGGAAATCCGTACACGAGCCGCCTATATGCCTAAGTTCTAAATTTGTCTGGACGCGCAGACAGATTCCCATTATAATGAAATTGGGTAAAATAGCACTTAGGGTAAATAGGGCTTAACAATCATACACTTAATGAAAGTGAGGTCCACACTATGAATAAGGAATATAACGAAAAGAAAAAGATAACGATTATCGCTCTTTCGCTGGCAGCAATCTGCTTTGCGGGAGGTCTGTTCTACTACATGGGGACGCTTGACAATGCTGAACCACCTGTATCGCAGACGGAGAGCCAGCCTGACACAAAGGCTGAGGTTATTGTGCCGGAAATCAAGCCGGAGAGTACAACCTCTGCTAATAGCATAACTGACAGCTCCGATACAACAGAAGCTACCGATGGTACACCCTCTGTAACCGGTGATGTGCAGGAAAAACCGTCCGCAAATAAGCCGAAATCTCCATCTGAGGCCACGCCGCCTACCGAAGCACCTACGGAAACCGACAAGGCTCCCGTGGAAAATCCTGATACCAGTGGTACTTGCCAGCCGGAGCATACGACCCAGTCTGACACCAATCAGCCGCAGAGCGGAGATAAGCAGGATGGGAAAATCTATGTGCCGGGATTTGGCTGGATTGAAGATGAGGGCGGCGGTTCTAATGTACATGAAGCACCTAACGCTGGAACTGGCGAAGCTGTTGGCGATATGTAAAAAAATACTAATATTTTATGGGATGCAGTTTAATGGCTGTATCCCATTTCTATTTTTGGAGGTGCAAATGAAACGACTTATTTCTCTTATATTGGCTGTCGTTTTAACGGTAAGCCTTGCAATTCCTGCATTTGCCGCTGATTCTAATATTGATGGCGGCGGCGGTGGTATGGGGCAAGGAACCAGCCAAAACAAATGGACACCGGGGCGTGATGGTGTAAGAGCGACCATTATTCGTGACAGCGACAACACGCCGGTATCCAACCCTATTGATTTTTCTAACGGAACCAATGGCGATATAACAGTACATTTCGGTAAGGTAAGTAAGTTATCCTATCGTAATGGCAGCGCCTTAACGCCCAATACATCAAAGTATGATTGCTATAAGCCATCTAATGCGATGCCTCGAGTCGTCAGCTCCAGCGGCGGCAATAACATTGCGGCGATCCGTAGCTATTTCTGCCGTGAGGGGACTATCCGCGATATTGCTTCCGCCACTGGATTTAGCTATGATGATTTAATCAGCGGCAACTATAAGATTTTGCTGGAACCCATTGCGTACTTTACCTACGGCGGTGTGGTGTATGCCATGACTGCCACCGAAGCGGCAATGTTCAATCAAAAGGTTAATAATGATTTGCGGCGTAAAATGGTTTCTCTTACCAGTCAGAATCTGCCCCTTGCTATGTTTTTGGAAACTGCTGACTTGGGCTTTCCTGCTTGGGGTGGAAGTACCACCACCAAACAATCCGATCAGGACATTATTTCTTCCCTTGGTGTTGGCATCATCCGCTTTTCCAAGCCAGACCCTGCGCCTGCACCAGAAAGCAATGTAATCTATCGCTGCGATACCGAGGTGATTACCGCTTTTACGCTTTCCACAGGCTCACAGAAAACGCCCGACAATCCTGCCTATGCACGGTTTTCGATTAACGGCAGAACCTACTCCCACACGGATATTTATATCCCCGAAGATAGCAGCCAGCTTGCGTGGGTCAAATGGCGTACTCCAACAGAACCGGGATATGTGACTATTACCATTACCAGCAACTGCACCGTCAGTACCAGCCAAATCGTGGCGCAGATTGTTGACCTTGATAAGAACCCGCCGCCTGATCCGCAGGCCAATGACAGAAACGATGGATACTCCATTCCGGCAGCTCCGAATAATCCCAATACCACGAGCCTTACTTGGGGAGAGTGGGATTGCTGGTGGCATGAGCATTGGGTATGGCACAGTGGTGACGAGGACGAGGATGGTTACTGGTGTGACCATGGGTGGTGGATGTACGCTTGGCTCTCATACTCTGCAAGCCTGACCGCTACCCTGCAAACAAAGCCGGATGAGAAATCGCCTACGGCATCCGGAAAGACCATGAAGAGCGGATATGGACTCAATGCCAATGTGTCGGCACAGGTTCGTTCCTCTGCACCCAGCAGTCATCTCACCGGAGTGCAGAATGTAGTGGCTTATTTCCCTGAATTTAATTACACCACCTATTGGAGGTTGCTAAAACGGCTCAACACCGGCTATTCCAGCACCTTTGAATTCCAGAAAAACAAGTACAGTACCTATGGCAGATCAGTTCATTTTTCTCCTGTGTGGTTCCCGGACGGACGATATACCACCTATACGGAATGTCTGGACGCATGGACTCCGGCCGGGATGCTGCAAATCAACCTAACGGATGATTTGACCATTCGAGAATCGTTGTTTTCAGATTGGCATATTCGCCCCGTTCGATAGAGGTAACATTTGTTGATTTTCACAGTAAAATGAAGAAAAACAGAAATGAAACGGCCTGTCGGTAGTGAAATATAAGCAGGTCTATTTTTTTACGGCTGGAAGTGAACATATATGGGAAACCGTGCAATCTATACTCTTATTGAAAGAGGAGAAAGCAACTATTTCTACTCCCACATGGGTGCAAATGCTCTGTCACCGCTTTTACGGCTGACACAGGCAAAGGAGTTGCAAACAAAGTTATCCGAATCGCACTCCCTTGCCTACATTTTTGAGCATTTGGACTACGATGGCCAATATCAGAATCCACGGCTTATGGATGCTGATATGTTTTGTGAAAGGATTGAACCTATCTCCATTCCCGAATATGAGCAAAGTTATGCGCAGCGTGGAGAACTGGAAATGAAAATCACGATTGACCTCGACGAAAACGATTGTCTGCTGGAATATAACCCTAACTGTCCGTGGTATTGCACCATGGGCAGTTTTTCTATCGACCTTGATGCAGGAGTAGAAAATGTGCGCAGGCTATTAGCTCATGCAGAAGACACTGTATCACTGATTTTGGCAGGCTTCTTACCATCTACCACCGCAGTACAGGGCTTGAAGAAAAGCTGGAGTCAGCCCGTGGCCATATGCGGCTCGAGGAATATCGCCGCCGCTATAGGGAGATCGTAGACCGTCAGGCAGAACCAGACGAAGAAGAAATGGAGGAACAATAAAATATGGAGGGACTTATTTTCCCGATTATTATGCTTGCCGTTACCCTTGTGGGTGGCGGCATTTTGCTTTTGGTCCTGAAGAATACAAAGCCAAAGCACACCGCAAATGAAGAAAGCCTTGCCATGGAAACGGCACAGCAGTTTATCAATGTCAAAGATGTGAGAGATAAATACCTCTATACCAAGGACGGATTGGTACTGACCTTTCTGCGTATACACTCGATTAGTATTGATTTATACAGCAAGGCAGAGAAAAACAGCCTGATTAAGCAGCTCACCGCTGAGCTATCCGATATCCAATATCCCTTTAAGTTTATGGCGGTTTCCCGGCCGGTAGATATTTCACCCCTGATTGTGGATATGCAAAATATGCTGAAAACCGCTGGTGATAAGCGAAAGGAACTGCTCCGACAGGAGATTTTGCAGATGAGCAGCTTTGCCCTCTCCGGTGAGATTGTAGAACGACAATTCTACATTTCCATTTGGGAGAAGAGTGAAGATGGCACAGAAAAGGATTTGCTGAAACGTGCATCCCTGCTTGCTGAGAAATTTACCACCAATGGTGTTGGCTGCGATGTGCTGGGTGAAAAAGAAATCATACGGCTTTTAAACCTCGTCAACAATCCGTCCTACACTCATTTGCAGGACACCGAGTTTGAGGCCACTATTCCCACGCTGAAGGAGGACATCTATGCGTAAAAAATCAGATTATCCGGAACAGAAACTTCCAAATAATGCCTTGCTTAATGTCATCACCCCTGTGGGGCTTGAATTTACCAAGAACAGCCTTTCAGTGGGTGAAAATCTAGGCAAGGTATATGGGTTGATCCGTTATCCCCAAAAGGTGGAGGTGGAGTGGCTTTCCAAGATTACGAACATTCCTGCCACTATTGTATCGATTGGCTTTAAACCAGTGGATAACGCAACCCTCATCAATGCCATTTCCCGAAGTGTGGTACAGCAGCGTGGCATGGCAGAGGGAGCAAAAGATCCGCTATCCCGACAGAGGGCTGAAAAAGCGGCAGAGGATGGTGAGAAAATCATCATGCAGATTGACCGTGAGGGCGAAACGGTGGGATTGATGAGCGTATCCGTCATGCCCATCGCCAAGGACGAAAAAACCTTCAAAAAGGTGTGCCGCCGTGCAGAGAGCATTGTCAGCGTAATGAAATGCAAAATGCGTACCATTCCAAATCTGCAAAAGGAGAGCTTTCAGCACATTTCGCCGTCCTTTCCTACCAACGGCAAGATAGAAAGTATTCTACAAAAAATTGTGCCGCTTTCTACCTTTGTGGGTGGCTTTCCCTTTGCCAGCAGCGGCTTTAATGATGGGGAGGGCTATTATTTTGCACAGGACGCAAGCGGTGGTCTTGTCATAGTAGATGTATGGAAGCGTGGCGGTGACCGCACCAATTCCAACTTTGTTATCATGGGTAATTCCGGTGTTGGCAAGTCCACCGCTATCAAGCATATTTTAATGAGCGAATACATGAAAGGCACAAAAATTATTGTGGCAGATCCCGAATCCGAGTACAAAGACCTCTGTTTTAACCTCGGCGGCGACTGGATTAACGCTGTAGGTGGCTCCACGGGTATGATTAACCCTTTGCAGGTTCGTCCATCCCCTCGTGATGATGAGCAGGAAAAGGACAGTGAGCGACTGTACCGTGACGAGGGCTATGGTATGAATGACCTTGCCCTGCACATGAAAAACCTTGAAATCTTCTTTAATCTCTACATTCCATCTATCACCGATATGCAAAGAGCAGTGTTAAAAAAATGCCTTGTAGAGCTTTATCGTCAGTTTCATATCACATGGGACACTGATGTAAGTAAGCTGACGGCAAAGGATTTCCCCATCTTTTCCGACCTGTACAAATTGGTGGAGGATAGGGCGTCAACCGGTGCGGGAAACCCAAACGAGTTTGGGCAACAGGTCTATGCAGACCTTGCGTTGTTGCTCAATGACCTTGCAAACGGTGCCGATAGCTTTATCTGGAACGGTCACAGCACCATCACCAGCGACAGCCAGTTTATCGTACTGGATACCAATGCCTTGCAGGAAACCAGCGACAGTATCAAGAGAACGCAGTATTTTAATATCCTTACCTATTGCTGGGAACAGATGAGCCGCAACCGTGAGGAACGTGTGCTACTAATCTGTGACGAAGCGTATCTGATGATTGACCAAAAAGTACCCCAGTCCCTTGTTTATTTGCGCAACGTCATGAAAAGAGCTAGAAAGTACGAGGGTGCATTGGGTATCATTTCTCACAGTGTAATTGACTTCCTTTCAGAAAGCATCAAGCAGTATGGGCAGGCACTTCTTGATATTCCGTGCTATAAACTGCTCATGGGAACAGACGGTCCCAACCTAAAGGAAACTGCCAAGCTCTATGATTTGACAGAAGCCGAGCAGGAATTGTTGCTGGCACGAAAGCGTGGACACGCCTTGTTTATGGTAGGAGCAAAGCGATTGCATATTAACTTTGAAATTCCCGATTACAAGATGCTGTATATGGGGAAAGCTGGCGGCAGATAAAAAATAAGGTGGTAGGATTTTTGCGCCTGCCACCTTGTTAAAATAACTCATCATCCGTATCAAATTCGTTGGGGAAAGAGCCATAAGGCTCCATGCCCATTTCCTCCCATGTTGTACCATAAGGTGCACCACCGGGAGTATACCCTACAATAAAGAAAAAATGGTCATCAGAATCAGGGTATCGGTCATTAAATTCCTGTTCTAGTTTCTTTTGCTTTTCAGCCGCCCGTTGCTTTAAACGTAATTCTTCGTTACGCTTTAATGCATCTAAATATTCCTGTGTGAATTCACAGCCTAATAATTGCAGTTCACAAACAGCACAATTGGTATCTACACTGAATTTTTTACGGTAACCTCTAACGATATGCTTTGGACTGCCCGTATAGGTAGTTAGCCATTGTTTTGCTTTTTGTAAACGCTGTTGTCGTTTTTCAGCTTTTGTTTTTTTCTTATTTTTTCCCATTTATCCACCTACTCTATGTTTTTATAATATCATGTCAGCCTAAACATAGAAATTAAAATTTGCAAATTTTGAAAGGAGAGCCTATGGCAATAGACCCAATTACCGCCAAAATATTGGCACATATAGCGGCACAGGCCGCAACCGATGAGCAGGCGCGAAAACGCCTGCTCATTACTATTTTAGCACCTGTTATCACGGTTGTTTTGTTAATTGCCTTTATCCTGTACCTTATCACAAGCCCGCTGTCTCTGTTTGCATCATGGGCATTTGGCAACGAGGAGTTAGCAGCGATTGAGTCCTTTCAAAAGGATTACGGCTATAACCAGAACATCGGCATCTATGAACAGGATTACATAGAAAGCAGCGGACAGAGCTATGAGGGAATCACCTTTACAGATGGCGGCATGGAGGTTACTTATTACAATCAGTTGGACGAGCGATGGGCGAATGTAATGTACGGCACTTCCGGCACTATTGGAGAAGCTGGCTGCGGTCCCACTGCCATGTCTATCGTAATCTCTACACTGACTGGCGAAGCTCATGACCCTGTAGAGCTGTCAAATTGGTCGGTCGCCAATGGATACCGCTGTGAGGGCAACGGTTCTTACCACAGTCTAATACCGGGAGCTGCATCTGCATGGGGCTTATCCTGCGAAGGCAATTTATCAGCACAGGAGGTTGTAGATGCGCTTTCCTCCGGTAAACTGGTCGTGGTAATTATGGGCAAGGGACATTTTACCTCCAGCGGACATTTTATTGTTCTGCGTGGTGTTACAAGCGAGGGTAAAATCCTTGTGGCTGACCCAGCCAGCTATAAGCGGAGCGGACAAGAGTGGGATTTGTCCCTGATTATGGACGAAGCACGGAAGGGCGCTGCCGCAGGAGGCCCTTTTTGGGCGATTGGTAAGTAAGAAATGGAGGTTTCATTATGATTTTATATCTTTCCTCAACCCAGCATACCAACCTTTTGGATTTTACTGGTTGGCATGACTCGGAGAGTGAAACGCCCATCAAGAAGCTGGTGGGCAGTTATATGTTAAAGCAGTTTGTCATTTATGATATGCGTAATTTCAGTCACTTTACCGATGTAGTGCTGGATCGCCTGGCCTTTGGGGATAGTGACAAAGAGTTTGCTCAGGCCATTGAAGAATTTCTGACCATGTATAACGCGCGGGTTACAGTAATTTGTGAGGGACTGTCACAGTCTGATCCTCTGTTTACAGCTCTGCTGGACAGTGGTGTTGGCAATATTGTTTGTGATACGGAAATCAGAGCCATTCAACAGGAGATCACTGAATGTCTGAGCGAACATGGAATGAGCCGTTATAATCCCAAGGAGCGAAAGAAAAAAGCGGAAGGGATTAAGCAATATTGCTTTGACTGTCAGAACGTGCATATCGCTTTTGTCGGTTCTCAGCCGAGAATAGGAACCACCACGGCAGCGATTGGCTTTTGTACATGGTTAAAGAGTGTGGGCGCTACTGTTTGTTATGTGGAAGCCAACACTAGCGGGCACCTTGCCATCCTTGCAAGAAGCTATGAAATGGAGCGGACGCAGTCTGGCTGGCAGTTTGAAGGTGTGCAGTATCGTAGACAGCCCCCGGAGGAAACTGTGAATTTCATTGTTTCTGATATGGGAAGCATGTTGCAGCAAGAGCTTTTGAGTCAAGCGGATCTGCCAGTGCTGGTGTGCGGTACAAAACCTTATGAGCTGGGTGCTACCATCCGTCTGCAAAAAAGGATAGAAGCTACCCATGCCTATTTACTTTGTCCCTTTGTACAGGAGGCCAGCCGTGATGATTTGGCACAGGCGTTGCAAAATGATTACCACAAGGTGCTGTTTCTTGAATATCAGCCGGAGCCGACCAATGGCTCGGTCAATGCAAAACAGTATAAAATTATGATAGCAGACTATATCGCCGGAGCGTAATGCTCCGGTACAAGGAGAATTTATAATGATGACAAAGCAAGCTGAATTAAAACAACAGGCATATGCCAGCAATTTGAAAAGCCGTGCGCTTTCCGTACTGATTTATCTGATTGACCGTTCCAATGCGGATTTAACCTGTTTTCCTGCCATTCCAACCATGGCAGTACAGCTACATATCTCTGTATCTACCGTGAAACGTGCCTTAAAAGAGCTTGTGGACGCAGGCTTTCTACAAAAGGACAGTCGTTTCCGTGAAAATAACCGTGGGCAGACTTCAAACCTCTATACGCTAATATTTAGGGAGGAAGTACCCACACCTGATAATGACAATAACCCCAAGCATGGGGATTTTATAGAGCCTGCTAAACAGAGCACACCCAAAGGCGAATGCAAGGCAGAGCATATCACATTTTCTATTATTGCTTCTAAACAGAATCAGTGTAATTATGAGCCACAGGAAACAGCAGATCAACAACCACCACAGCATGAGCTAAAACCTTGTATTCCCCACATATATACCCCTATTCACCTTGTATTTATCCATGGGCTGAAACTTCCACAAATCCTCTCTACGGGCAAAGAAAACGCAGAGCAATTTCTACCCTGCGTTGCTAATCTTTTTATATGGATGGGGGCGGGGGTCAATTTGCAGCCCCCTTGAACTATCCAGTCTAATTGTTTATAAAAGCGAAAAATTAAGTAATAGAATTCGGTTATACCGGTGAAAGTATTCTTTTTTCTACCCCTATCGGCAGGGACACCTCTGCATGGAAGCCCTTTTCATCAGCGTACAGATTGATTACGCCGTTATATCGCTCCACAGTTTCCAAAACAGAGGAAACGCCAAGACCGAAGCCACTTCGCTTAGAGGATAAATATTTTCCACCTCTGGTTTTCAATTCTCCGTCAAAGCTGTTGTCCACAACAAATTCAAGCTGCCCATCCTGTACCCGTCCGGCAATAAAAATTGTCTTATCGCCAGTTTGTTGACGCTGGCAGGCTTCCACTGCATTTTCCAGCAGGTTTCCAAGAAGACCGCAAAGATCGACAATCGGAAAATCAAGCACTGCGGGAAGCGAAAGCCTTGCGCGGAACTGGATACCAGCGGACTGCGCAAGATTGCTGTAATACTGCACCAGTGCGTCCAGTTCAATGTTATCTGTCAGACGGCCAAGCCGGGTTCCCTCGTTGATCTCCGTGATACCGCGGATATAGTTTTCCAATTCCTCACAGCGTTCTTCTCCGGCAAGTGTCATTAGAGTGCGCAAGTGATGTCTAAAGTCATGGCGCAGCTTAGCACTTTCCTCCACCTTCTGGTTCATCTGCCGCAGATGCTCTACCTGCATGGTGAGCTGGCGTTTCATCTGCCGCTGTTCCTCCGCATAGACAAGGCTGTACCGGTATCCAATGGCTACATCGTACAACAGAACCACTCCAGTTGCGATGACAAGGCTTAAGCTGCCCCATTCCTGAAACCAGCCGCTAAGGATTGGCTCGTAGTTCGGCAGGAGGCGATCCCAGACAAAGGCGCAGGCATAGATAATATCCGCATAGAGCAGTATGGTTGCCTTTTCTATATTTCGGCGTACCGCCATAGCGGCGGTAAACAGAAGATAAACAGCAGTAAGTAGCTTAAAACCAAAAACCAGATTGGAAAAGGCAAGCATGACCGGCAGTGTAAGATGCGCAGCAAACAATCCGTAAAGAAATGCCAGTACACAGACCACCCCTGCAACGGCGCCGCTGATTACCTGCATGGCTTTCTTTGTATCGCAAATGCGATTGTGAAGAATTATCACGAGTAGCGTTACCAAATACCCGCTGACCAGTTCAATGGAATACCATGGCTGGATTGGTAGCGGCAGGATACCATGCACCACACAGTAGGAAGTAAACACTGCGGTCGAAAGGCATAAAAGGAAAAAGAGCCAGATATTGTTCCCCCTTCGGGTACGGATGGCAAGATAAAAGCTAAAAATGGCAAGCATCAGTGTTACCGTGACCAGAATCAGGCAAATCCCGAACCGCAATCCCCGGATTGTGTAAACATTCAGGGGTTCACCGAAGGAAGGCGGATAAGCCATACCGCTGTATATCCAAGAGTAGTCACTGACCGCAAGCAGAAGTGTCACCTTGCCTGAGCCTTCGAAGGTGATGACACGGCATTGGGTCTGATCCTGATAATTGTCTGCGTCCGGTTCACCCATTTGCAGCTTCAGTTTATCATCCATGTATAACCGGTAGGCGGAATAGATTTCCGGCAGCTCCATGGCATAGGTATGCTCCTCCTCCGGCAGATACAGCGTTAAGGCGTAGCTAGCGCTTCCGTGAGGGGAGCGGCGGGAGTCGCCCATGGAAAAATTGGACTGCTCTCCGATGGACAGGTACTGATAATTGTCACCCTGCTGCTTTAAGGTTTCCGGTGTCAGCAGACGATCCGCATAGAAACGCCAGCCGTCCCGCAGATAGCGGATGGGCGTGTTCGTCCAGTCTGCTTCTGAAACATACAGTGCGCCGTTAATGGCTTGGGGCGCGGCTTTTGTGTACTTGTTGTCAAAGTGGTATAGGGCGAGAAACAGAACGGAGGAAATGGCAACCATCAGAAGTAGCGCCAAAGACCGTCGTATTACAAAAGGTTTTTTATCCATGGCGTTTCCTCCTGAAAAATGTAATCCCTCCCGCAGCTAAAAGTAATCCGCCTGATACGGGAAGCAACGGCAACATATCTTTCTGTGCCTCCTGTGTATTTGATCGTTGCAGAATTGTGTAAGTTCCTGCCTCATTTGCCGCAAAGCGTAGAAGCTCCCCGTCATAGGAAACATCTGTAATCTGTTCGCCAGCATCGTTTTGAATGGTTATATCAGTATTTTTCGACTGCGGCATATATCGAAGCCGCAATACCGTTCCCGAAAGCTGCGTAACCGATTTGCCAGAAGCCTCTACTGAAAGCACAATCTGATTGTTTTTCGGCTGGGTCAGCGTAACAGTCAGAGTATCCGTATCCGACAGGTTCAGTGCTAAAAGCAGATTGCTCGGAATACTGACGGTTAAATCTCCAGAACCAAACACGACGCTTTCCTCCTCTTTGCAGAGATCCTTTAGACGCATACCGGAAATGACCGTTTGGGTCGGAGAATAGGATTCTGTAACAGCAGCGGATTCTTGATCAGCTGAACTTTTGTCCGATTGTGCATTGTTATCGTCCGGTGCAGGATTCATCACTGCTTGGGCGCTGTCCTTCGGCTTGGGTACTGCATCGTTTTCCTGCTCAGAAGAAGCGCTCTCTGCTTCCTGTGAAAAGAAAGCATCGGAAAACGCTGGTACCGCTGATTCGGTTGGGGCGGCAGGAGTCACGGCTGCCGGTTTCTCTGTCACTGGCACCTGAATCTGTGAATTACTATCGCTGTTATGATTTCCGTTATTTTGAGAGTCACTTGGTAATTGGGACGTAGTTGGAGTCGGTTGGGTTCCGCCTATTGAGGAATCCTGTTCCTCCTGTGGCTTCTGTTGTTCTCCCGATGTGGAGCCTGAATCCAGTGGTGTGCCATCTGCTTCGGAGGAAGTACCGCCCGGAGCAGGCATATCATTACCGCCGTCCTGATTGTCAGCCCCATTTGAATTATCTGTTGGTAGGGTCGGGGTTGGCGCTGGTTGTGTGCCGGTTCCCGAACCTCCGCCGTTTACGTCACCGCCATCCCTGTCACCGCCGGAATAATCGAGGATACTAAGCTCTCCGTCATATTGAAAGGTCAGAACACCGGTCTGACCGCCGGGATAGGTCACCTTAAGCTCATAAGTGCTTCCATAGGTAAGAACTTGTTGGGAAAGCTGGAGACCATCGGAGACAAACAGGAAGCCATCACTTAAGCTTGTCCATTCTCCGCCATCCTGCCGCATCCATAGGTGAAACTCATCCAGCTGTTCCTCCTGCGCGGCAGAAAGCACCCACGGAAAGTGCAGAAAGCCACGCCCGGCTACGCAGCAGTTAATATCCGGCTCGCCGGGAACCTGAATGGAAATCGCGCAAAGCTGCCGGGGCAGAGAAACACCATCTGTCAGCGTATATTCTGTTCCAAGGTCGGGTGACGTAAAAACATAGTACACGCCAGCCGCGACAGTATCTACGGCATCCAACGACCATGCACCCGATATTAAGTCATAGGGATTACCATCTTCGTCATAGCCGGTGAAACCCATAGTAATCTGAGAAAACCACTGGGAAAGCTCCTCTTTTGTGGTTCCTACGGGGAATGCCACGGCATCTGTCCGGTCGGGTTCATCGAAGTGAGTTAGAATGATTGCCGCAGACGTTACGGTAAGCACCTGAGAAATTACCTGTACGGAAATGGAGACAGAATTCTCTATATCGTCCGCAAACGTCGTTCCCTCTGGAATGGAAATGCTCCCAATCACAGTGTAGCTGCCGGGTGTCTCTGCATCCATTGTGCTGAAATCCCATGTAACAGACAATGTAAGCGGATAGGAAGAACCATCCTTATCCGCTGTGCCGGAAATGTTGATGGAATCCAGTTCATTATGTAACTGGGTAAAGCTAGTATCGCCGCAAGCCGTATTGAACGTACCTGTGAAAGCTTCCGGGGTAGTATAGGAAATGATGCTGCCGGTATAGTCAAAGCTGTCAGGAACAGCATTGTCTTCAGTTCCGTCCGTTACGACAGTGCTGTCATCTGTACCGCTGGTTTCATTACCATCCGTGACCATATCTGCATCAGAAGGAGTCGCAGTGTCTATACTGTCATCCGAAACAGAGCCGCTACCGGAATCGGTAACAGTTTCCGTGGTTTCGGCAGGTATAACCGGCTCCTCCGCGGCCAGCACAGACGGTGCAAGCGCTGTGCAAAGCAGAAGGGCTGTTAAAATCAGTGCAAGTATCTGCTTCATATGCCCTCCCCCCGTAGCGAACCAGCGGAGAGACTCAAACGCTGCTGCTGTACCTGCCGTTGCAGGCGCCTGCTGACCGGCAGCTGCTCCCCATTTTTCAGGATGAGATAATCGCTGCCAAGCTCCCGCACTTCCTTTAGGTTGATTACAATACCCTTAAAGCAGGACATAAACTGCGGATAGGAGCAAAGCTTATCGGTAAGCTCCGAGAAGCTGCCGGATACCGGAACGAGACAGTCCTTTAAATGGATACAAGCACAGCGGTTCTGATAATCCGCATAGAGAATCCTGTCCAGCGTGATTTCCAACAGCTGATTTCTTGTGGTAACCGTGATGGAGGGAACGCTCTGCGGCTCTTGGGTCTTGCAGTAATGAAGAGCCCTCGATAGCTTGTCCAATGTGGCTGGCTTTACGATGTAATCCGCAGCACGGACATCGTAGCTTTTTACACCAAATTCTGAGCTGGTGGTAAGGAAAATAAGATTCAGATTCTCGTCCAGCTGCCGAAGTTTCAGTGCGCAGTCAACGCCGTTTTCGTTGTTCAGAAAGATATCCATAAAGACAACATCATAGGTACCCGGTATGTAATCATTAAGCAGTTCGCTGCCACTATGAAATTCTGTAATTTGCATCGTCTGCTGCTGATTGGTTTCATATTGTTTCAAAAGGCTGCGGAGTATTTCACACTCAGTAGCCATATCGTCTACGATTGCCGCATTCATTTGAAATTCCTCCTTTGCATATAATTATCCAGTTAACATTATACCATATTTTTGTAGAAAAAAATAACCGCTTGTGCAGATTTTCGACCGCTTGATCATAACCTATTGAAAAACACTTGACAAAATGCTACCTTAATAAAAACTATCAAACTTCTGTGAAAGAGGCTTGGTAGTTGATTTTTTAGTTTTATAAGGAAGGAGGAGGTCGCGTGAATGTCGCATTGTGTGCAGCGTTCTTGGAAGAGGACATCTGGGAAAACCGTCTGGTAACGGCGGCTCTCCCACAAAGGATTGAAATTACGGAGTGTAATAGTGTAAAAGCACTTCTAAAGATACTGGAATTAAAGCCGTTTTCACTGCTAATTGTCGTGTTAAACGGTGTGGCTGGACTGGAAGCGGTGCGACAACTTCAGGAAAAAGCACCGAGCATCCCGATTCTGTGGATTTCCGATGAGGATTACAGCTTGTTTGGCTATCAGTACCGTGTAAGCAGATTTCTGTGCAAACCAGTATCCGATGTTCAGCTGCGGGAAGCAGTGGCAGGCTGTCTGACGCTTTCGGAAAAAGGAGAGGAGGAAACAGCAAAATGACAAAAAACATTGCGTTGTGCGGGATAGAGGAAGAAATTATCAGTACACTGGAACGTTGCGGCGAATACCGTGTTCTTCGCTTTTTTGACGAACCGGAGCGACGCGGAGACGTAAAGCTTGCATATTTTCTGCGGGACGGGCCACCTGTGGCACTTGCCGTTGTGGGTTATCCCGGTGCCGAGGGGCTTGCCGCCTGTGACTATCTTCGAACGCAGAATTGTGAGCTGCCCATCCTTTGGCTGTGCGACCGCAGTGAATTTGAGCCGGAGGCAAAACGGATTGGTGTGACCTTTTACGGTACCGGTCCACCTGGCACGGAGCTACTTGCCACGAGGTTGCTCAGTGCCATTTCACAGGCGGATGCAGGAACAGTTGCTTGTCGCAGTGGATAAGTGAAAGAATATCAGTAAGACAAATAATAAGGCAATGCCGCTTTAAAAAGAAAGGCATTGAGCAATGGAGGAGCATATGAAAATAAAACAAATGACAGAACGCCTAAATAGCGTTCCTGTCAGAAAAAAAGCAAAGAGGCTATTGGCGATAACGCTGGCTGTGCTGATGGTGAACCCTGTCACAGGCTATGCCGTTACTGCCCATGCACAGGAAATGGGAACAATTACCGCTTTTGGGAACTTGTCCAGTGAGATTGCCACTCAGCAGCTTGCAGTGGGCGCCGAGGAATCGGACATTAACCTGCCGGATACACTTAGCGTAACACTCAGTGTTTATGGGGTGGACACAGCAGAAAACGTTGTGGAAGATTCGCAGACCGAGGAAATTCCTACCGAGGAAGTAAAACCTGATGAGAGTAATTTGGAAGAACCAGCGGCTGACGAATCTCCAGCTGATGATTCTAGCGTTTCTGGGAATGATGCGGAAGAACCACAGGAAGATGGAAATAGTGCAGAGGATAACACCGCTACGGACAGCCAGGCTACCGTGGTCTTGGATAGCGGCGACGTACCTTTAGCCGCAACCACCACTGGCTCCGCAATCAGCGCAGACCTAGACGATGCAGATGACGAGCAGACAGAAACCGAAAAAATCACTTCGGAAGAGCGGACGCTGACGGGCATTACATGGCAAATCAACGCGGTGCGTAGCGGTTCGGATACCTTTGATTCTGCTAATGCAGGTGCGGTATTTTTCTATGAGCCGGTTCTGCCGGAAGGCTATACCCTTGCGGATGGCGTGAGCCTGCCGCAGATTCAGGTACAGATTGAGGAAAGCGTCCGATGGGTGTTCAGCCAAAGCACCACCATAGACGGCGTTGAAATTACTGTTAAGGCGGAAAAGGACGTGTTCCCGGAGGGGGCTGTCCTTCATGCTGAGAAAGTAACCAATGCAGAGGACAAAGAAAAAATCCAAAGTGCTATCAGTGAAGAAGTACAATCAGTAGATACGGCAAAAAATGTAACGAAGCTGGTTTCCTTTGACATTACCATTACAGATGCGGAGGGCAACGAGCTTCAACCGGATACCTGCAAGGGCGAGGTAAAGGTTTTCTTCGCGCAGCTGCCTATGGTGACAGAAGACACTGCTCCTACACAGGAGCTGAAGATCTTTCACATGGATGACTCTTTGAACAATGCACAGGGGCTGGATACCACTGTGAATCAGGAAGCTGGAACGCTGGAAGCGCCTGCGGAGCATTTTACGGTGTATACGGCAGCGTTGCTGACCGCCACGGCGGAGGACGGCAAAGCCAGTGTGACCGATTCAGAGGGCGCGGTAACTTATTATGACACCATAGAGGAAGCCTTTGCCGCGGCACAGGGCATGAGCGGCAGCACGCTGAAGCTGCTGGCGAACGTCAGCGCAGGTGACCTCTCCGTCTCGTCGAATCCAATGGTATTGGATCTAAACAGCTTCACCCTCACCTGCGGCAAAATCGATGTCGGAAACGCCTTCACTCTGATTGATACTGGGAGCGGCGGCAAAGTGCTCGGCAATAACGTCAATGGAGCCATTTGGCTAAATAATGCGCAAATCACAATCAGCGGAGGCCGCATCGAGGCGACTGGAGCGTATGCCAGCGCCCTTAGAATCTTCTCCGGAAGTGCCATCATCGAGGGCGGAAGCTTTCACTCCCAAAATGGATATGGTGTGATGCAACAAGCAGGCAGCGTCAGCATTAGCGATGGCGAATTCAGTACAGGTTCGCCTGCTGCCCGCACCGGCTTTAGCACTAACGGCGGTACTGCCCAAATCAGCGGCGGTCGCTTTATCAATGGCATGGGTGTGAGTGGGCGCACGCTGAACGATATCATCTCCTCCGGACATGCCCTGAAAAAACAGGATGACAGCTATATTCTGGATTTGAGTCAGAGCACCATCAAGGATGATGTATCCGTCGTCGAGGCGAGCATTGCCATCACCGGCCAGCCAACGGGTGCGGAGCTGCTCGAGGGCTATGAAGCGGGCGCTCATACGCTTACCGTGCCAGCCACGGCAAAGCCCGGCGTTACCATCTCCTATACATGGTATCGGAATGACACAGAGATCTCTGATGCGAATGAAGCCACTTATGCGCTTCCCGCAGGACTTAGTGCTGGAGCTTACGTTTACTATTGTAAATTATCCGAATCCGGCGGTTATTATGTCCTGTCCAATAAAGTGACTGTTAAGGTCTACAGTTCGGCGGTGGAAATCACCCAGCAGCCCACAGCCGATCAAAGCACGGTTGTGACAGGGTACACAAATCCACCAACCCTTACCATCGGGGCCAGACTTCCGGCAGGGCTTTCGGGCGAGTTCAGCTACCAGTGGTACCAAAAGTCGACAACAGGCGCTGAGGATGCGAAGGTGGGAGAAAACCAGTCATCCTATCAGCTGCCCATTGGTCTGCCTCAGGGCAGCTATACCTACTACTGCAAGCTCAGCTACGCGGCCTCCGTCGTCACCAGCGATCCGGTGACCATTTCCGTTGCTGACGCCGTGGCCAGCATGCAAAAGGCAGGCGAGACAGATATAACCTATTTTACGGACTTGCAAGATGCCTTCAGCTCCGCCCCAAATAACGGCAGCGCCACAATAAGACTTCTGAAAGACTGCACCAGAGATAGTGATTTGGTAGTGTATCAGAATCGAGTAATTATCTTTGACCTGGGCGGACACACGCTGACATTTTCAAATAACAATGGAGAAGGGATAAAAAATTATGGATATGAATCCGGTCAACTAACGCTAGAAAACGGCAATCTTGTGGGGAATGGTTTTAGTGTCATCCTATGGGGAGGAAAATCCCTAACCGTCCGTAATACGACAATAAAGAACCAAAATGTCGACGTTCATGCCCTTATATTCAATGCAGGAGAAAGCTTAGGATACAGTGGCAGAAGCCTATGGCTTGAAGAGGGTACAGTGCTTGAGGCTCAAAATAAAAGTGTCACAGGAGGAAATGTAGGTGTCCTCAATATTATGAATGGAGGCGACGTTCATATTAATGGCGGCACCATCCGCAACACTGGCAGCGGCGTTGTGGTCTATGCCTCAGTGAGTCAAAATATTCACTTGAGTAAGGCCGGAGTGATTCAGGGCGGCAATGGACAAGTCGTCGGGAATGTCTATTTCGATGAGGACGATACTGACGTTACCGTATACGGCGGTATGGAATACCATCTTCTGAACGAAATGGTGGAGGACGGAAAGGCAACAGTGGCCTATGCAGACAGCAGCAAAACCGCAATGTACAATAAGTCTTACGGTGAGAGCGGGGCAACCGTCAGCGTCACCATAAGCCCCAGTGCAGGAAATGCCATCGGTGGACTGCCTGAAATCAGCTACGATGGGTCACAGACAGTCTCAGACGTCACAAAAGCCAGCACAGAAGGCTATGGTATAGCAGATCAGGCGCTGACCTTTACCTTTACCATGCCAAAGGGCACCCCCGTGTTCCGTGTGCCGGTCAAACAGCCCAATGCCATTAGCGCGGTGGAGGGAAAAAATTCCAAGGTCTATGACGGCAACGGTTTTAATGTAAGCACAATCAAGGGAGAGTTTGCTACTTGGAACGGCAACGGAGTCGCTACCGTAGAGGGGTACTATACCAAGAACCAGGCAGGGGACTATATCCAGACTACTGTCAATGGAAGCGGGGCGACTATGACTGGTGGAACGCCTGTCAATGCTGGCAGCTATTATGTCAAACTGGCGGTGGGCGAAGGCAGTGAGCATTTGTCAGCTGTAACCTATCTTCCAATCACTATTACACAGGCAGAGCTTGAGATCACCGGCCTTGCTGCCACCAATCGTCCCTATGACGGCACGAATACTGTCGCTCTGACAGGCGGCACCTTGAGTGGCATTTGTGGAACGGATGATGTGACCGCCGCCGTGCCTACTATCGGCACGGTAACGGACGGCAATGTGGGCAATGACAAGGCAGTAACGGTTGCAAAGCCATCCCTTTCCGGCACGGCGGCGGGTAACTATAAACTGGCGGATATCAGCAATATTACGGTGAATATTACACCTGCTGTGCCGGTACTTTCGTGGCCACAGGCAGCACAAACCGTCACTTATACCAGCAGTGCTGTTTCCGTAACCTCTCCTGTGGTTACTCTGGTAAACAATGAGACATTCAGCGGCAACATCACCTATTCCTACAAAACGGCTGATGCCACAAGCGACACAGACGGCTTGCCTACCGATGCAGGCACCTATTTGGTAAAGGCTCATATCAAAGCGGCAGGCAACTATGTGGCTGCTGACAGTCAAGATATGACATTAACAATCGAAAAGGCTACGCCGACCATTACCATCAACACCATGGATGGCAAGATTTATGACGGCACAGCTATTGCAAGCCCGCCAAATGGCAATATGACCATCACCGGTGCGGCTTATGGTGATGTGAAATTCGTCTACAGCAAAAACAGCGATATGGGCAGCTCCCTTTCTGCACCGCCCCAAAATGCGGGCAGCTACTATGTGCAGGCAAGGATATCCGAAACGAACAATACCCATGCAGTGCAGTCTGCTGCTGTGGGCTTTACGATTACTAAGGCGTCAGCACCTGCTGTGGCTGATCCCGACAAGTTCTCTATGATGATAGGACTGGAAAAGGGATACGAGTTTGACCTGACAACTCTTACAATGCCGACAGATGCCGGGACGAAGACCTACTCCGTGGCAGAACCAAGTGATACAAGTTTATTTAAATTAGTACCGACGATCAACGGCAATACCTTGCGCTTCACCTCCGCAAATGCTGCAGCAGCGGGAAAAACGGCAACGGCGCTTGTGACCATATTGAGTGACAACTACGCAGATGTGACAGTTACATTCAATTTTGAGATTATCGATAAGGCTCCCGTTGTGATCAGCGGTGTCAGAGTTGCCTCCAAGGCTTATGATGGCGCCGTAGCGGCTTATACGGGAACACCCATGGCCAAAGCCGGCGGCAGCACGGTCGCAGTTTCAGGCTATGACTATAAATGGAGCAAGGTGGATGGAACACCGCTGACTGAAGCACCCAAGAACGCTGGAGACTATAAGCTGATGGTATCCGTCAAGGCAGACGACCCGAAATATATGGGCAGTGCAGATGTGACCTTTACCATCAGCAAAGCGACTGCCACAATCAAGGCGGATGACAAAAATATTCTCATCGGTGCTACAAAACCGAGCTACACCGCAACCGCAACAGGACTTGTCAACGGTGATACCATCAGTGGAATTACCTTTACAGACAATGCCGTCAATACCAACACCAAGGGGAGCTTTACCATTACTCCGGTTGGTGGCACGATTAGCGGCGGCAATGACAACTACAACATAACCTATGAAACAGGCACGCTGACCATCAATATTGATGTGTCCTCCATTGATACCGCAATCGCAGCGGCAAATACCGCAAAGAACGGTATCTCAGTAGACGACAGAGCGGCAAGTCAAGTATCAAGCGGTACGAAATTTGTCACCACAGCGGAGATGAGTGCACTGATATCTTCGATTAGCACAGCTACCGCATCAAAAAGCACTGTATCGACCATAGAGGAAGCGAAAGCGGCTGCAATGGCTCTTAACGATGCAGTGACTATATTCAAGGCAGCAATCAAAACCGGAACTTATATAGCACCTAGTGGCGGTGGCTCTTCTGGCGGGGGTACATCCTCAGGAGGAAGCACGACTACAACTCCTGCTCCTGTCGCAACACCGGAAAAGATGCCAAACCAGCCAGTTACGGCAATGGCTCCTGTCATAGCAACAGCAGTGACGAACGGTGCGGCAAGTGCATCTATCCCGGATAAAGCGATAACCGATGCCATTGCAAAAGCACAAGCTGACGCAAAAGCACAGGGCAAGACTGCAAATGGAATTTCAGTGGAGCTGGACGTTACTATGCCAAAGGGCACAGCTTCCTTGACAGCAACCCTTACCCGTAACTCTTTGGACAGTCTTGTGAGCGCTGGGGTCAGTAGCCTTGAAATCAACGGCTCCCTTGTACAGGTAAGCTTTGATAAAAAGGCGTTGACTGAAATCCAGAAGCAGAGCAGTGGTAATATCAGCATTGCCATTGCACCAAAAACGAACCTTTCCGATGCGGCAAAAAAATTAATTGGTACAAGACCGGTATATGACATCACTGTAGGCTATGGCAACGGTAAGAGCGTATCCAGCTTTGGCGGTGGAGTTGCAACAGTATCTATTCCATATACGCTGGGCAAGAATGAAGCAGTCGGCGGTCTGTATGCGGTCTATGTAGACGCAAAGGGCAACGCAAACCGCATTGCAGGCTCTGCCTATGATATAAATAGCGGCTGTGTTATTTTCACAACTACCCACTTCTCGCAGTATGGTATCGGTTATACCGCACCGACAGCGAAGTTTACAGATATCAGCACCCATTGGGCAAAGGAATCTGTCGATTATGTGGTAGGAAGAGGGCTTCTTTCAGGAACCTCGGACACAGCATTTTCACCTAATTCCGATATGACGCGGGGAATGTTGGTAACAGCTCTTGGCAGACTGGCAGGAGTGGACACAAAAGCGTATACGGGGAACAGCTTCACAGATGTCAATGCGGACAGTGCATATCGTCCGTATATTGAGTGGGCGTACAGCAAGGGCATTATTCAAGGCATCGGAGGCGGCCAGTTTGCCCCAGACAGGGCGATTACCCGTGAGGAAATTGCAGCAATCTTTGCAAACTATGCAAAGGCAACCGGCTATACGTTGCCAATCACTCGTGAAGCCACAACTTACGCTGATGCGTCTAGTATCGGCAGTGCTTATAAAGATGCCGTAAAGGCAATGCAACAGGCAGGTATTATGATGGGCGGCAGTGACAATAAGTTTAATCCGAAAGGAAATGCCACCCGTGCGGAGGTTTCCTCCATGCTTAACCGTTACATTAAACTTACCATTAACCCTGACACAGCGCAGGGCTGGACGCTGAATGACGCCGGACAGTATCTGTACTACAAGGATGGCAAAGCCCTCACCGGCACACAGACCATCGACGGTGTGAAATATTTCTTCAACACCGACGGTACGCTGAAAACCGGCTGGGTCAAGGACGGCGATAACTGGCGTTTTTATTCAGGTAAGACAATGTTAGTCGGCTTTTGGGATCTCGGTGCAAACGGAAACAACAAGACCTATTACTTTACCAAGGACGGTCTGATGGTATCCGGTAAGTGGCTTGAGATTGACGGTAAATGGTATTACTTTAACACCGACGGTTCTCTTGCCCGAAGCACCAAAATCGACGGCTATGAAGTCGATGAAAAAGGTGTAAGAAAAGCAAAGTAACCGGCAACCATAATAAACAGAATTGAATTAAGGGCAAACCCATCTAAAGATGGGGACGCAAAGCCGAGGGTCTAAGGCGCACATTGTGCTATGATAGTCTGGCTGCAAAAAAACTGCAAAGAGCCTGCTCTCTATTCTAAGGGCAGGCTCTTGTCATAAGCAGTTTTAGCTAAATTATATGAAGTACAATCCCCTTTCGCTATGCGCCATAGCGAAAGGGGTACCCATATGAGCATTCCAAACTTCCATCCTTTTCGGGGGTGGAAATAAAGACGGCGCACTACAAATTCATATCAACAAATACAAAAAGACAGCATTTTGCTTTTACAGGCAAAGTGCTGTCTTTTTGTATTTGACAAAGTTCCTATTGATACGACAATTTTCGGCTATCTATTGCCGTGGCCCTCCCTCCGATTTGTTTCGCATTTTAGCAAAACAGATCGGAGGAAAGGAACATGAAGAATTATAAAGATAGCGATTATGCAAGGAATAAATTCAGTGAGGGCATTGTCTACCGCTTTGCAGACCGTATCGTGGAAATTACGCTTAAGGATTACCTTGCGGAGAATCCAGAGAAAACGGTAGAGGATTTTATGGAGTTGAAAGCCCTGTCGGATGAAATTTATCATCAGCAGGTTATAAACGATAATCGGACAAGCCGTTTGGATGTGAGCATCAACGGACTGGAGGATACCGGGCAGCTTGCCACAGTACCCTTGGATACGGAATGGATACATAAAAGTGATAGTAGAAATGCCATGGAGGCGGCAAAGCAGCTTATGGACAGTGGGAATTTGACAGAGGTACAGCGGCGGCGGTTTATTTTGCATTTCTTTCAAGGGTTATCCTATCGGCAAATTGCAAGTCGTGAAGGAGTGCATTTTACTTCTGTTCATGAAAGTATAGGGGCAGCTACGGCAAAACTGCAAAAGTTTTTTGAAAAAAATTAATTTCGTACCCCTACATCCCCTGTTTTTTTGACATTGGGTAACCTAAACGGTAAACAGTGAATAATTGCCGTCTGCTGATACATACTGCCCACTTCACCACGGTTTAGAAAATGTCCTTATGATACTGTGGAGAAAGCCGAGGGTTTAAGGTGCCTTAGGACGCTATGATAGCCTGACTACAAAAACCGCATAGAGCCTGCTCTCAGAATAAAGGGCAGGCTCTTGCCGTATTTTACAAATATCTGTGGTGTCAGGCAGAGCGTTCACTATGAGCGATGGCAAAAAAGCACAATATGAGGAATTAATAGATAAAACAATCTCCTATGCAGTGGCCTGAAATATAAACCAGCCGTCCTTGACTGAAAACTGGAATACACCGCCATGCTTTTCCACGATATGTACCATGCTCTTTGTGCCGAAGCCATGTCCCTGTTCTTTTGATACTGGAAGTCCTTGTTGAAATATCGGCTCTGCCTGATAGCTGTTGCGAATGTCAATGCACAGCTTAGTATTCTTAGAGTACACACGCAGCTGGATGATTCGTTTGTTGCTGTCAGGGATCTGTTCACAGGCATGAATGGCGTTTTCCAAGGCGTTTGACAATAGAGAGCAAAGCTCAGTATCGCTAAAGGGAAGCGAATCAGGCAGTTTCGCATCCACCGTCAGCAGGATTGACCCTTGTTTCGCTTTCGTAGCGAAAGCGGATAAAATCAGGTTGACGGTTTCATTTTCGCAAAAGCGCAGGGGCGTGATGGCATCCATGTCGGACTGGGCAGTTCGTAGGTACTCTTTAATCCCCTCTATGTGTTCCTTTGAGGCCAGTCCCTGTAAAAGAGCAAAATGGTGGCGCATATCGTGCCGATAGGCTGCGGCATTCTGCTGTAGCTGCCGCAGAGAAGCAAACTCTGTCTGCGCCAACCGAAACTGTGCATCCAACATATCCTTTTCTCTTTGAAGGCTTGCCTGTTTTTGTGTCTCAGCGTAGTAAAGGATAACAAACACAAAATAGAAAACGGATATTGTTGAGGGCATGAACTGTACCGCCCATTCGGTGCCACTGTAAAGCACATCGGTGTAGATGGCGGTTATGTAGTCAAATAGATAGTAAAAAAGCGGGACTCCGCCTAAAAACAAGCAGGATTTAGTGGACTTTTCCATCAACTGCCGGACAGAGCCGGCCACATATCTTTTCAAGAAGTAATAGGCCAAAAAAACGGATGCTATATAAAAAATATGGTCTGCAAGCCTGCTGTCCAAAACGGCTCCTGCAAGGAAACCAAACCAGCGTGGCGCTTGACAGCAAAGATAACCGGAAAGCACGCTGACAGTGGATATGAGCCACGGCCGCTTATAGTAGAAAGAGAATATTACGATTAGCGGCAGATGGATAATCAGCGGATACAGCTTTGATGTCAAATCCAAGCCCAAAAGCCACCAACTGGCGGTTTGAACGAAAAGGAAAATGACACAGAGCAAGCCCGTGACGAGCCTGTTTTTCTTTGTGAGTTCTATCCCCGCAAAGAGAACGGACACCGTGATGCCAAAGACCAGAGAAAATCCAAATCGTAAGAGTCCTATCACCGTTACTGCCATTTTAAAGCACCTCCCTCCATTTTCTTATTCCCCTTCCATTTGATAATTCAGATATTGCTGCTTCATCTCCTTTGCCTTGCCCTGTGCGATAGGAACAGAGGAAAGAGTCTGTAAAGTTATCTGATGGTTTTCAATGGTATCCACATACTGCATATTCACAAGATAAGAGCGGTGAGGTTTGATAAAGCACCCATAGTTCAGAAGATTGTCGCAGACAGCGGAAAAAGACTCCGTACATTCGATGACCTTGCCGGAGCGCAGGTGATATAGCACGTTTCTGCCGATGACCTCGACAAAGACCAAATTGGAGATCAGTATTTTTTGAATCCCCTCATTACTTTTTACAATCACCGCATCCTCTTCTTCTTTCGCTTTGATCTGCTCCAGCAGCTCGTCAAAGGTGAAGAACAGCTTCTCCTTTGAAATTGGCTTGAGTACATAGTTGATAGCTTTCACTGAATAGCTTTCCAAAGCAAATTCGGGCGATGAGGTAAAGAATAAAATCGGCGCGGTTTTGTCAAAACCGCGGATCGCCTTCGCCACCTCAATACCCGTAAAGCCCGGCATAATGATGTCCAAACAGTATATATCAAGCCGCTTTCCTTTTTCCAAGGCCGAAATCAATTCAAATCCGTTTGGAAAGACGGCGTGTTCGCAGCTTAGCTGTCTTGATGTTCGGTACAGGTCGATGAGATGTACCATATTGGATAGCTCTTCAATATTATCGTCACAGACTGCAATTTGCAGCATAAGAGTTCCTCCTCTCTATGATTCTATTTCTCCAAGCTGATTTTACCATAAAAACCGACAATCTGAAACTATGATTCATGTCGAAAAAATCATGTTTCATGCAGCGGACGGTTTTTAGGGCAGATTTTTGATAGATTGAACGTGGAACAATAAACGGTATTTCGTTCATTTAAAAAGGAGGAACAACATTATGAAAAAACGATTTATGAGCATACTGCTCACACTGTGCATGGTGCTTACCCTGCTGCCGACAACGGCGTTTGCATCAGGCTGGGCAGCAGAAAACACGATTACCAAAGGTTGGTACCATCTCCGCTGTATGAACAATTACCTCAATTTGACTGCCGACGGAGCCGCAGAGCTACGCAAGCTTTCTGAAAATGAAGCCTTTTATGTGGAAAGCAAGGGCGGCAGCCAATATACCTTGAAAATGAAAAACGGCAGATATTTGGGGCTTGAGGGTACGAGAAAAGACGGTGTGAGAGTAAAAGCGGTAGATAGCCCTTATACTTGGCTTATCCATTGGGAAGCGACTAACTTTAACAAAGAAAAGTCGGACATTTTCAGTTTGCGTCCGCCCGAAGCTTCAAAAATGGTCGTTAATGCATCCGGTGAGAAAAATGCGGACGGAACTTCCATTATTATATGGAAACATGAGAAGTTAGACGCCCCTAATCATGCTGAATTTCGGTTTATTCCTGCAACCACAACAGCAGATCCTACCGGTGAGAGATGGACAACTTATAAAGAAAATGGGTTGATGGGCTACAAAGACCAGAGCGGCAAAGTGGTGATTAAGGCGCAGTTTGATGACGCGGAAAAGTTTTCTCAAGGGATAGCCAGGGTTTATGATAAGTCCAAAGGTGCGGCCGCTTATATCGACACCACAGGCAAGCTCATCACGCCGTTCAAATATTACTCTGCTGCGAGTAGTCATATCGTTTATGACGGTTTGATGCTGGTAGGTATCTATGGGGATGACGTAGTCAAGGCCATTATGAATGGGGACGGCGTAGCGTACACCGAGTCGGTAGGGAGCGATACTGTAGTCGTGATGAAAAGCGGCAAGAAACTTAAATATGACCTCAAATACGGCTTTATCGACACAAAAGGAAAAGAAGTAATACCGCTGCAATTTGATGAAGCATCCTCATTTCAAGAAGGTATGGCAACGGTGTTCAAGTCCCAAGGCTGGTATGAAGGCTTTGCTATTAACAAGATTGGTTATATTGACACAACGGGGAAGATGGTCATCCCGTATCAGTATGGCGGCGACAACCTTTATGACGGGAACGTTTTCAACTACAAAGAAGGATTGACCTGCTTCTTCAAGTACCTCGGGAAGGATGGCTTGTCTGCTGACGGGTGGGTTTCATATGCTCCGGGAGGCATAATGGATAAGACAGGTAAGGTTATCGTCCCGCCCAACCCTGATAGATATTATCATTCAGATCAGTTTGGTCTCCAATGGAAAGATGGCGTTATTGTGAACAACTACTCCACGGAAGTGAATGCGAAAGGTATACCCACAAAAGGCGGGGGAAAAGAGTGGTCTTTCACGGAGTTATACAACTATTCGGGTAAGTTAATTAAAAAACTCGATGAATACACCGATGCTATGCCTATAGGCGGCGGATTTACGCTGGCCCTTCACCAAGTACCCTATGGTAAAACGGTAAAATATCTGGATACCGAAGCCTATGAGGGTTATTGGACTGTCTTTGACCGCAACGGCAAGATTGTGGTTGATAATGTGCAAAAGAATAACTTCTACCTTCTTAACAGTGCTTATGGCTATGCGAACGGCTACGTCTATTTCAGCGGCGAAGGCTATAAGGTCTCTGAGACGCCTGCCATGGTCACACCAACCCCCAGAACCGAAGTGACCGCCACACCAAGCAAGACGAGCTTTGTTATGAGCAGCAAGCCCGTATCTGTTACAGCGGCATATAGCATAAACAGCACCAACTACCTTCAACTGCGCGAGTTTGCACAAAAACTCTCCGGCACAGCATCGCAGTTCAACGTGTATTGGGACGGTGCAGCAGGTCAGGCAGTTATTCAGCCCGGCGTGGCCTATACGGGGTCAGCATCATAGTGATAATCCGAAAGGTGTGAACCCTTTTCATATCCAAAATCATGTTTCATGTCGAAAAAATCATGTTTCATGCAGCGGACGGTTTTCTGTGGCAGGTTTTTGATAGAGTGAACGCAGGAAATCTCCCCTATACAACCCAACAGAAAACGGAGGATTTAGAAATGAAAAGGTTACTGGTACTTATAATGGCACTTGCCATGACGCTAAGCCTTGCAGCCTGCGGAGGAAGCGATTCTGCTCCCGCAACGTCTCCTTCCACACCCGCACAAGTCGAGAAAATGGAATTTACAGCAGAACAGCAAGCCCTTGCACAGGATTTTATGAGCATGGCAGAAGAATTTGATGCAATTGCTGACAAGGTAAATGCAAGCCCTGAGCTTTTGGAAAATGAAGAGCTTGTCACTGCTATGAATGACCTTTCCAATGAAATTATCAAGGCGGACGAATACTTTGCCAGTCCTGAAACGCTCACACCTGAGATTATGGGGGCCCTGACAGTAGCCATTGATGTAGGCCGTACATTCATCGCTGAAGCCAGTGCCGCTTTAGAAGAAATCGGCCATTGATATTCCCTGCACACCACAAAAGCAAAAGAAAATGGAGGAATTTATAATGAAAAAATTACTGGTACTTATGATGGCACTTGCCATGACGCTGAGCCTTGCAGCCTGCGGAGGAAACAATTCCGCGCCCGCTTCCACGCCTGAGACATCGGCGCCTGTCGCTTCGGATGTCACACTTGTCAACAAGGTAGCAAATTACACCGCGCTGCTCATTCCCAGCGATTTTGGCGAATTTAGTGACAAAGACGGCTACGCTGTGGCTGAAGGTCCCAATGCCAGCATTGTCGTAACACCTACATTCCCATCGGATACATGGATTGAGGATGTTACCGAGGACTATATGCTTGAATCACTGGGGGATACCTATTCCAACATCAAGGTGCTTGCTTTTGATAATCCTGCTAACCTTGCGGGAGTGGATTCCTTATCCTTCCTCTGCACAGGCGACAGCAATACCAGCGGCAAGAACGTAACCACTTGTCAAATTATTTTATATTTCGCAATCGATGGTCAGAATTGCGAGCAGCATATTGCTTTTACTTACAGCACAGGGGCAAATTCCTCCCTTGAGGCGAATCTGGCCGATATACTTCCGAGTATCACATTGGAGTAATCACGCATACAGGCAACAAAATAGGCAGACGGACAAAACTGTGGTCTGTCTGCCCATCAAAAAATTAAAAAAGGAGACTTTATTATGCTGCCAACTTTCATCACAATCGCCGTAATTATTGCGGTCATTGTTCTATGGATCATCTCCACCCAGCGCAGACTGGTGGTGCTGGATGAGAATATCAGCAATGCCATGAGCCAGATCGGGGTGCAGCTTTCCAGCCGTTTTGATGCTCTGACGGCCCTTTTGGATTTGACAAAGGGCTATGCCAAGCACGAAAGCGAAACATTAATTCAGACAATTAAATCAAGAAGAAGTGTCATCACGGCAAAATCCACGCCGGATGATGTGATGCGTCAGGAAGGGGTTATTGCCGAAGCCTTGGGCAGGATTGCCATGGTAACGGAGCAATACCCCGACCTAAAAGCAAACCAAAACTATATCAAAACCATGGATGCGGTGCAGACCTTTGAAAACATGGTGCGCACCAGCCGCCTGATCTACAACGACAGCGTGACCAAGCTCAACCGTGAAATCCGAATGTTCCCAGTCTCTGCCATTGCCGGGATGCTGGGTTTTCAGCAAAGAGAGTATCTTGTGGAGCAGGCGGATAAAGCAGATATGCCAAGCATGAAATGAGGTGCCCGATGCGAAAAAAAGTAAGCGGCCTGATTCTATGCTTTGCCTTATTATTTGCCCTCCCTCTCCCAGCTTTTGCGGCAAATCAGGTAAATACCATGGATATTCAGGCTGTCATTTACGAGGATGGCTCCATGTACGTTACACAGGTATGGGAGGGAGATTTTGACGAGGGAACCGAAAGCTACATTCCCATGAACGCACCCGAAACCCTGACCATCAGCCAGCTTACAGTCTCCGACCAAAACGGGAGCTATGAAATGGTGTCGGATTGGAATATTGATTGGAGCTTTGAAGAAAAGACAAGAAAATGCGGCATCCATGATACGGACAGCGGGTATGAAATTTGCTTTGGCATCAGCCAGTATGGGCAAAACCACTATGCCATTGAATATAAGCTGGACAATGCGGTGGGCGGTTACAGCGACAGGGATGGAGTCAATTTCCGATTCGTAAACGATGGGATGAACACCACCCCCACCGATGTGAAGGTGGAAATCCGGCTGGCGGACGGTACGCCCATCACCGATGAAACCGCCGATGTATGGGGCTTTGGCTATGACGGACAGGTGGAATTTTCAAACGGCGCCATTCTCGCCTACACGGAAAGCCCAATCTATCCCGAAAACCATGTGACGGTACTTTTTTCTCTGGATAAGGGAATTTTATCCCCCTCACGGCAAGAAACGGGCAGCTTTGAAGAAGTAAGGGAAAAAGCCTTTGAGGGCAGCGATTACGATGATACCGAATCCACCGGCGAGGAGACATCTACATTTGCAGCCCTTACCTTGACAGTGCTGTCCATCGGACTTCCCATCGGGCTGATTATCTGGATTAGCAGGATGAAAAAGAAACACGCGGAGAAAAAACGGCAACGGTTTACAGAGGGGTTCGGGTATTTCAGGGACATTCCAAATGACGGCAATCTGAGCGCAACCTATGCGCTGGGACGGCTGTTTGATGTGTGTGAGGACGGTGCGATCCTCTCCACAGGAATACTGCGGCTGATTCAGCTTGGCTGCCTGTCCCCTGTGGAAACGCAGCAGGTCGGCTTGATGGGCAAAACCAAAGAAACTGTGAGCCTGCGGCTGGTGGGCAGCAATCATAGCAGTATGAACGAGTATGACGAGTACCTCTATACGGTATTGGAGGGCGCGGCCGGTTCGGATGCCGTCTTGCAACCAAAGGAGCTGGAACGCTTTGCAAGTCAAAACGACAAGCTGCTGCGTACCTACATACAAAAATGCGACAGCGCGGGCAGAGCCTATTTGAACCAAAAGCACTGCCTGAAACGGTGGGATATGCCGGTAAGGCTCACTCACCTGACGCCAGCCGGTGTACAGGAGCTGGGCGAGCTGATGGGGCTGAAACGGTATCTGACGGATTTTTCATTGATTGCTGAACGAGGTGTCAAGGAAATGCTGATTTGGCGGGAGCTGCTGACCTATGCCATGCTGTTCGGCATCGCCGATCAGGTGGCGGAGCAAATGAAAGCACTATACCCGCAAATTTCTGCCGAGCTGACCGATTATAGCGGGAGCATGGCGACCGCCTATTCCTACCACTATTTGCTTTACAGCAATATGAAGAAAGCCGAGGAACAGCGCAGCGGCGGAGGCGGTGGATTTGCTTCCCTTGGTGGAGGCGGCGGCTCTATCGGTGGCGGTTCGGGCGGCGGAACAAGATAATGAGAACAAATGGAGGAAATGATGATGGATCTATTTTCTAAAAAACCCCCTTGTCCCATCTGCGGCGGCAAGATTCCACTGCTTCTGCCATCGAAAATTGAGGGCGAATATATTTGTAACGACTGTTATAACAAGATTGATATGGATGCCGACAAGGAAAGCAATCTGACAATGCAGGGCTTTCGGGAATATCTGGCATTCTACCATCAAAACCAAATACTGAAAGACCAGTTCGTGGTTTCTGAGCGGATTGATCTCGGCCTTTGGGATACCAAAATCATCTTTGATTACCAGAACAAGCTGTTCTGTATGAGCAAAAACCCGGATAAAACCGTGTTTGAAGGCAAACAGCTAAAATCCTTTACCATTAAAGAGGACAACACCCCTCTGTTTGAGGGATCGGTATCGGGTATACGCCGTTATGCCAGCACCGTGACCGAGCGTGTTATGGCGATGGCACCGCAAATCGCACAGGTGGCAGCGAGCAAGCGGACGGCACGAACCCTTGACCGGCTGGACGACGGCAAGGTAAACAACTCCGCTTCGGTACCGTATTTTGATATTCTTGAACCCTTTCAGGCGTTTAACGTGGAGCTGCATTTCGACCACCCCTACTGGATGGTGCTCAAATGTGATATGGACGGTCCCCGGTTTAATAACACCCTCCCGGATGTGAACAACTATCTCCGGGACTATCAGCGCAGCGTGGAGGAACTTGAAAAATTGGCGGCGGCACTCCGAACGGTGGCCTTTCCCGGCGCAGCCGAGCAGTCTATTGGCCCCGGTATGGTGGGAATGGGGGCCTTACATACCAACATGGCTCCGCCTGCCGACGTCATCGAGGAAATCAAAAAATACAAGGCGCTCATGGAGGACGGCGTACTTTCCCAGCAGGAGTTTGAGGCCAAGAAAAAGCAGCTCCTTGGGATTTGAAGAACATCAACCCGTCTATGCGGAAGGGGGTATGACATGACTTACGCCTGCGAGGACTGCGGCTTTTTATTCTGCCGCGTGGGAGCGGTAAAGGAATGCCCTTCCTGCGAGAAAGCTCATATTCGCCCTGCCACCGAGGAAGAAGCCGATAGGCTGCAGAAACTTTTGGAACAAGGAAACACAAATTTACAAATCAAGGAGGAACAGACCATATGAACAAACGACTATTAAGTATGTTTCTTGCGCTGTGCATGATTGTGACCATGCTGCCGGTATCGGCAATGGCGGAGGAAATCCATACGACCATTGGCGGGAGCGGAGAAATCACCAACTTTGCACCGCTGACAGAAACGGAAAAAACAAGAGCCCTTGGCACATCCATTCAGGATTTGGAATTGCCCGAAACACTGACCGCCACGGTGCGGACAGCCGTGCCTGCCGACGAAAATCCTGTGCAGGATTCCGGCAACCCGGGAACGGCAACTCCCGCAACGACAACGGAACCTCAATGGGAAGAAACCACCGTGGAGATTCCAGTAACATGGGTTTCGCCCGGCTATGACAGGAATACCGAGGGCGAATATTTTTTTACACCGGTGGTTGAGAGCTACACGGTAAGCGCCCCGCTGCCGGAGATTGTTGTGACTGTGGGTGAAATGCCGCCAATCGCGGCGCGCGGGTTGGTTACTCCCATGTTTACCACAACCTACGACATATGGGTGGGCGGCGTGCAAGTGACCAGTGAGAACAAAGAGGATGTGCTTGGCGATACAGATGGTGATGGCGCAACCGTCACCTATAACAGTGACACAAATACCCTCACACTGAACGATGCGGCAATTACCACTGGGTACACATTGTCAGCAGCTAACTACGGTATTTATGCCCCGAACGGTCTTAAGCTCAAATTGGTGGGCGCAAATTCTATTGCTCTTCCGAATTCTCTAAACACTATATATGGAATTTGTACTCAAGATAGTGACCTCCAAATCAGTGCGGAAAATAACGGCTCGCTCACTGTAACCGGCAGTACTAACTTTGGAATTTATAGCGAAAATCTAACTATCAACAGCGGTGCAATTACCACTGTGGGTTCGGTGATTTTTGTGGGGGAATCCGTATCTATCAGCGGAGGAACCGTGACAAGCACCGGAGGCACTCAAGGAATTGTAGGGGGAACAATAACCGTTAGCGGCGGAACGATAACTGCAAGCGGTAGTGTTAAGGCATTGACCAACTCTGTCGGGTCTCCTGATTTCACAGGTATGCAGGTGACGGCAAGCGCCAATATGAACGGAACCCCCGCTGTTTCATATAATGCGGCGAATCTTTCAACCTATAAATACATCAAGGTGGAGCCGGGCGCAGCGGGCACCACAGCCCCCACAGTTACTTCGGTAACGGTGCCGGGGAACGGAACGTATTCTGCCGGAAACAATTTGGATTTCACAGTAACTTTTGACGAGAATGTGACTGTAAACACCTCCAGCGGCACACCGTATCTCTCGCTGATCATCGGTAGCACGTCACGGCAGGCCACTTATGTAAGCGGCAGTGGCGCAAGTAATCTGGTCTTTCGTTATACGGTGCAGGCGGGCGACAGCGACAGTAACGGCATCAGCATCGGCTCGCTAATCCTAAACGGTGGCACCATCCAAGATGGCGCAGGAAATAATGCGAATCTGACGCTGAACAGCGTAGGCAACATGACCGGCGTACTGGTGGATACCTCAGTGGCTCCTTCCATCACAGGCCAGCCATACCCTCAAACGGTGAACGAAGGGCAGTCGGTTAATTTCTTGGTTACGGCGACCGGAACGGGTTTAACCTATCAGTGGCAGGTTAACACTGGCAGCAGCTTTGCGAACATCTCGAGCGGTGGAGTATACAGCGGAGCCAGTACGTCGACGCTGACTATCACCGGGGTAACCGCAGGGATGAACGGCTATCAATACCGTGCCATCGTCAGTGGTACGGTAGCGCCTGTTGCTACCTCAAATTCAGCCACGCTAACGGTAACCGCTGCGCCCAGCTACACCATTACAGCCAATCCGACCGCCAAGGACTTCGGTTCGCTGACGGTGGGCTACACTGCCCCAGCAGCGCAGACCGTTACCATCACAAACACTGGAAACTCCAGCGTGGCACTGACTCAGCCGACCAGCACCAGCTATACCATCGGCGCACTCAGTACCACTACACTGGCGGCAGGCGGTACGGCTACCTTTACCGTTGCACCGAAGGTCGGTCTTGCGGTGGGGAATTACAATGAAACGCTGACAGTAAGCACCAACCACAGCACCAATGCTACGGTGAATTTAAGTTTCTCTGTGACGGCGGTTCCTACCTACACCATCACAGCCAATCCCACCAGCAAGGATTTTGGATCGCTGGAAGTGGGCTACAGCGCCCCGACAGCGCAGACCGTCACCATTACAAACACTGGAAACTCCAGTTTGACGCTGACCCAGCCGACCAGCACCAACTACACCATCGGCACACTCAGTACCACTACGCTAGCGGCAGGCGATATAGCCACCTTTACCATTACACCGAAAGCCGGTCTTGCAGTGGGCAATTACAATGAAACCCTGAACGTAAGCACCAACCACAGCACCAACGCTACGGTAGGACTGAGCGTCTCTGTGACGGCGGTTTCCACCTACACCATCAGCGGTACCATCAAGGGCAGCGATACAGGCAGCGGCATTAACGGCGCTTCTGTGTGGTTAAAGAACGGAAGTGGCCCTGTAGGTACTCCGGTACTCACAGATGCAAACGGAGCCTACACCATTTCCAATGTTTCGGCAGGTAGCTACAGCATTGATGCAGGCGCTCCCGGCTACTACCTCGGCACCATCAGTAGCGTTACGGTATCCGCAAATGTAACCGGCAAAGACTTGACATTGACCAGCATCATGATATTCACTCCTGTAACGGATATCACCATGACCAATGCCGCTTCTGTGCAGGCGGGCAGTGGTTTAACCTTGACAGGAATCGTTTCTCCCGCCAATGCCACCAATCAAAGCATTGTCTGGAGCGTGGAAAACGCAAACGGCACGGGCGCAACCATTGCAGGCAGCACCTTTAGTGCAACGTCGGCAGGTACAGCCACGGTGAAAGCAACCGTTGCAAACGGCTCGACCGCAAGCAGTGATTACACAAAAACCTTCGATATTACTGTAACGACGATACCGGTTGTAACCCACACCATCACAGCAACAGCAGGCACTGGGGGTAGTATTTCCCCCAGCGGCAGTGTGACGGTGGACAGCGGCACAAGCAAAGCCTTTACCATCACACCCAGCAGCAATTATTCTATCGCGGATGTGAAGGTGGATGACGTAAGCCAAGGAAAGATTACAAGCTACACTTTTTCTGGCGTAAGCGCCAATCACACCATTGCGGCAACATTTAGCTACAATGGCAGCTCCGGCGGTGATGGCGGCGGCAGCTCCTCGGACAACAGCAGCCCTGTCATCGTCACCCCGCCCGCACCGGATAAGCCCAATTCACCTACACAGGGGGAAATCAAGGTTCCCGGCACAGCAGACGGCAAGGGCAATGTCATAGTGAACATCACTGGCAAAACTGTGACTGACGCCTTTGACAAGGCATTGGCTGAGGCCAAGAAAAACGGCACGGAGCAAAATGGCATTACAGTAGTTCTCCGTGTGGACACCGGCAATAAGACAGGCTCTAATGTTACGGTCAATCTGCCTAAGACCGTGCAGGACACTATCATTGAAAAGAAAATTGTCAACACCATTGTGGTGGTAGATAACCCCGACATCCGAATCGGCATGGATTTGGCTACCGTGCAGGAAATCAACAAACAGGCAAAATCGGATGTCAACATCACCGCCACCCGTGGGGACAGCAGCAAGCTGACCGGTGATGCGAAAAAAGCCATCGGCAGCCGCCCGGTATTCGACCTCAATGTGAACTACGGCAACGGCAAGGCAGTCAGCAGCTTCGGCGCAGGCAGCGTATCGGTAACTATTCCCTACACCCTCGGCGCAAATGAAAACGCAGGAAATGTGCAGGCGGTCTATGTGGATGCCAAGGGCAAGGTACACTGGCTCACAAACTCGGTCTATGACAGTGTGGAACAGGTACTGCGTTTCAGCACCGACCATTTTTCCACCTACGGCATCGGCTACAAGCAGACCAATACCGCATTTACAGACATTGCGGCTCATTGGGCAAAGGAAGATATTGAGTTTGTGGTAAGCCGAGGATTGTTTAGCGGCACTTCTGAAACCAAGTTCAGTCCGAATGCCGCTATGACGAGAGGAATGTTTGTCACCGTCCTCGGACGGCTGGCAAGCGCCGATGTAAGCGGCTACGCAAAGAGCAGCTTCAGCGATGTGAAAAGCGACGCCTACTACATGGGCTACATTGAGTGGGCAAGCAAAAACAACATTGTAAACGGGGTTGGCAATGGAAGGTTTGCCCCGGATCAGTCCATCACCCGTGAGCAGATGGCGGTCATTATGAGCAACTATGCCAAGACCATCGGTTATACTCTGCCGAAAGTTCATGTGGAAAATACCTTTGCTGATAATGGAAAGATCAGTGCCTATGCCAAGGAAGCCGTGAAGCAGATGCAGATGGCAGGGGTTATCAGCGGCAAAAACGGCAATCTCTTTGACCCGCAGGGTACAGCCACAAGAGCCGAGGTGTCTGCTGTGCTTCGCCGCTTTGTGGAGCTGGCAATTTCCAACGACACGGCGCAGGGCTGGACCATGAACGATTCCGGCAAATGGATGTACTTCAAGGATGGCAAGCCCCTCACCGGCAAGCAGGACATTGATGGTGGGGCCTATACCTTTGACCAGTACGGCGTGACGGCGGATGTGCCCAAAAATCTCCGCTATACAACCTACATCGTACAAAAGGGCGACAGCTTCTGGCTCATTGCACACAAGCTGGGATGCACAATGTCCGAGTTGGAACGGCTGAATAACAAGAGCCGGTTTTCTATCATTTACCCCGGCGATGTACTCCGAGTGCCGGAAAAATAAAGCACAGACAACAAAATGAATAATGCCAAGGGCAAACCCGGTTAAAGCCGGGGACGCAAAGCTGAGGATCTAAGGCGCAAATGCGCTATGATAGTCTGGCTGCAAAACCGCGCAGAGCCTGCCCTATATTCTGAGGGTGGGCTCTTGCCATATTTTACGGGTATTTGTGGTATCGGGCAGGGCTTTCGTTCTACGCCACGGCTCGTACATACCACCTCTCAAATATACAATTTAATAGCCATATTCTAAAAAAGTCAGTATTTTGCCAAGGGCAGCGTACTGACTTTTTTTGTTCGACAAAAAAACCGTTTATATTCCTTTTTATTCCAAACAAGGACCTTGACGGCTGTCTGATTGTCGAACCGCGCTGCCGCTCTCCACCCCCCGATCTGTTTTCGCATTCCAGCAAAACAGATCGGAGGAAAGGAACATGAAGAATTATAAAGATAGCGATTATGCAAGGAATAAATTCAGCGATGGCATTGTCTACCGCTTTGCAGACCGTATCGTGGAAATTACGCTTAAGGATTACCTCGCGGAAAATCCAGACAAAACGGTAGAGGATTTTATGGATCTGAAAGCCCTGTCAGATGAAATTTATCATCAGCAGGTTATAAACGATAATCGGACAAGCCGTTTGGATGTGAGCATCAACGGACTGGAGGATACCGGGCAGCTTGCCACAGCCCCTTTGGATACGGAATGGATACATAAAAGTGATAGTAGAAACGCCATGGAAGCAGCAAAGCAGCTTATGGACAGCGGAGATTTGACAGAGGTACAGCGGCGGCGGTTTATTTTGCATTTCTTTCAAGGGTTATCCTATCGGCAAATTGCAAGCCGTGAAGGAGTGCATTTTACTTCTGTTCACGAAAGCATCGAAGCAGCTACGGCAAAACTGCAAAAGTTTTTTGAAAAAATTTAATTTTATACCCCTACACCCCCCTGTTTTTTTGACATTGGTTGAAAGGAAAATTTCTGAGCTTCCTTTCACCTGAACATTGAAAACAGAATACGGGTGTGATGGTTACATTACCGGCAAGAGAAGCGACATGACGGGACACGCGAAGACGAGGGCAGCGCCCTCCGAGCGAGAATGTCTGCGGTTGTTACGCTCTGTGGTGGAGCGGATTGCGATGATCCTTGCCGGTGATTATGATACTTCTGTTTTGAACGCTTCACCGCATTGAACAGCCCGGCAGGATGACCGGGAAAATGCATCACCCTCATTTGAGAGAGAATGAGGGGCGGCTTTTATGGATTCCGTGTAACCGCGCGGAACGCTCATCACACCTTCTTTTTTATAAAACCTCTATCGGAGCGATAGAAACCATGCGGCGGAGCCGGCTATTTTGTCAAAAGACAACCAAACCGTTTCCGACACCGCCGCATTCTTGTGTCGCTCCTTTAGGATTCAAAGGAGGCATAAAAGCTATGAATGAGAAAAAAGTCTGCATGGCAGACATTCAAAATAAGATTTATGAAGCCGGTTTGTTCCGACCGGACGAAAAGGTGGTACTGACCACCAAGAATTGCGTCCTGCTTGAGCTTTACACCGGCAAAACATACAGCTACCGTATGGTAGACCTGACAACATTAAAAGCGAAGAGACTGTTTTCGCGCCAGAAGTCCTTGTCGTTTTCCGGCTACCAGAAAGCCATTGAAAAAATGCTGGCACAGGTATCTGAGGTGGAAGAACCGGAACACGCAGATAAGCATAGCCGTGCGAGAGAGCTTCTGATCTATATTTTTACTGATATTCTGCCAAAGCATGGTATGACCTTTCGGGAAAACCAGTTGTCCCTTGCTCTGTCAATGCTGGATGCTATGGAAGAAACCAAAGTGGCACTGTGCGAGGCAGAAGTGGGCACGGGCAAGACCCATGCCTACATATTGGCGGCAACAATCTACCGCCTGTTCCATGGAAGTAGTCAACCGGCGATCATTTCCACTTCCACCATTGCCCTGCAAAAAGCATTGACCGAAGAATATATTCCGCAGATTTCCAATGTCTTAATGGAACATCGTATTATTGAAACCCCTTTATCCTTTGTGGTGCGTAAGGGGAAATCTCACTATGCCTGTGATGATCGGGTGCGAAATTACCGTTCTTCCACTGTAAATAATGGGCGTGAGGGAGATAAAGAACTGATTGAAACGCTGGATTGTTTATATACCGGCGCCTGCTCCATTGATTTAGACAGCCTGCCCCTGACCGATTATGTCAAAGGGCGTATCTGCGTGGAACGTTGCCATCTGCATTGTGATCTCGCCTCTATTTGCCGCTATCGCAATTTTATCCTTAGATCGCAGACCAATGCATTTGACTTTCAAATTGCAAACCATAACTTGGTATTAGCGGATGTGCTAAGTCAAAAAGGTGGAAGGAACCGACTGTTTCCAGATTGTGGTCTGTTGATTTTTGACGAGGCTCATAAGTTGCTAGATGCAGCAAGACAGATGTACGGAATGACCCTTGAAAGTGTGGAACTGGAACGGCTTACCTCTAGCATCTACCGCTCCATCGGCAGCCAGAATACGGATAAGGGTGAGATTTTAAGGCTTTGCGAAGAAATGCTGCGCCAGAATACAGCATTGTTTGAAAATCTGAAAAACTCCGCAGGCGTGAGCTATGACAAAACCTGTTCGGCGGTAGAAATTCGCTTTGACAGTATACAGAATCTGAAAGCACTGACAGAGATATTACGCAGACTGTCAGTGCTTTTCTTTACTAAGGATTATAGGAAAGCCGCAGCCTATGGGCGATTGGTCAGCCGAATGGAGCAAAAGCTCTCCAAGCTGATGATTTTGCTGGACTACTCTCAATCAATATGCTGGCTGGAGCATACCGGCACCACCGCCTGTCAGGTCTGCTCCCTGCCAAAACAACTGGATTTTTTACTGTTTGAAGATATTTGGGATAAGGCAATGCCTTATGTATTGACATCAGGAACACTGTCAGTTGGCGGCGATTTCAGCCATTTCAAACATCAGACAGGGATTGATTTTCTGGATATCAAAAGACTGATAGAAACCAGCAAAGCATCACCATTTAACTACCGGGAACACGCATTGTTATATCTTCCAAAGGATATGCCATTTCCTGATGTGAAGAACGATGAATACATGGAAGCCGTGATTACCCAGCTCACAGAGCTGATCCGGCAGACCCACGGACATACATTAGTGCTGTTCACTTCCTACCGTATGATGGAGATTATCTACACTGGGCTTTCCGACAGAATTACGAATTACCCATTGTTTCTGATGGGCAAGGGTCGGCTAAACGCCATCGAATCCTTTCGGAATAGCAGAAACGGCGTGCTGCTTGCCAGTGACAGTGCTGGTGAGGGTATTGACCTGCCCGGAGATATTCTATCATCATTGATTGTGGTCAAGCTGCCATTCCCTATACCTGATCCGGTTGGAGAATATGAAAAATCTCTCCATGACAATTTTTACAGCTATCTGTCTGATGTAATTGTCCCCAGCATGATTATCAAGCTGCGCCAGTGGATCGGTCGTGGAATTCGCAGGGAAACCGATACCTGCGTGTTTTCCATCTTGGACAGCCGTGCCAGTGGACGCTACATTAATGATATTTTGGCTGCTCTGCCCGATATGCCGGTAACTGACCGGATGGAGGATGTGGGGCGGTTTATTGTGTCCCATAAGGATCAAAGTTACTTTGCATAGGACAATCACGATTTTTCATACAGTGTAAGAGAAGCGGTAAAGGAGGTCATGCCATGCAGCCACAAATAATTACGCTCAATTCATCCTGTAAGGATGTAGATATAAGAACGGTAGATCGGAATACGCTGGTCGATATCAATGACGTGAATATAGATAAAAAGCTCCCAAGGGAACAGCGGCTGGAAGATTATGTCCGCCAGATTGGAAATCCGTATTGCTACAAATGCGGTGAAGCCATTGTGAAAATCAGTTTTTCCGAAACAACAGCGACCCTTGAGGATCGCATTGAAAATTACTTAAAAACATTTTAGGAGCGGAAAATGGATCAGACATACTGTAGCGGATTTTTCTTTTTGTCTGGACGCGAAATTGTTTCTATGCTACAATGAGTCGCAAATAGACGTAACGGTGGAAGCCTGTTGTTGAAAAGTCCTGCTGATTGGAAATTCAACGATTAGGAGGTTCCACTATGGAAAAGTTAATAAAAACGAAATGTTATCGTGCGGCTATCTATGTGCGTCTTTCCAAGGAAGATGGCGATAAGGTAGAGAGCGACAGCATTGTGAACCAAAAGGAATTAATCAGGCAGTATCTTACGGATAAGCCTGATATTGAAGTGCACTCTGTCCGTGTTGATGATGGATACAGTGGTGCCAATTTTGACCGCCCGGCCTTTCAGCAGTTGCTAAAGGACATCCGAAGCGGTCAGATTGATTGTGTCATCGTAAAGGATTTGTCCCGTTTTGCAAGAAATTTCGTAGAAGCGGGGCGTTTCCTGGATCAGGAGTTTCCGCTGTATGGAGTCCGTTTCATTGCCATTAACGATGGCTATGATTCTATCCAGAGAAAAGGCGGAGCAGATGATATTGTACTTCCCTTCAAAAATTTGGTGAATGATGCTTACTGTCGTGACATTTCTGTAAAAATCAGGAGCCAGCTTGAAGTCAAACGAAAAAAGGGAGACTTCATTGGCTCCTTTGCCGTATACGGGTATCTGAAAGACCCTGATGACAGGCATAAGCTGGTCATAGACGAGTATGCCGCCGATGTGGTACGGGATATATTCAAATGGAAGCTGGAGGGACTCAGCCAGCAGCGTATTGCAGAACGCTTGGATGACCAAGGTATCCTATCCCCTATGGAGTATAAGCGTTACTGCGGTATGAAGTATAAGAGCGGTTTTCAAATCAACCCACAAGCAAGATGGACGGCTGTTGCTATAGGCCGTATCCTGAAAAACGAATTTTATGTTGGTACCTTGGTGCAGGGTAAGCGAAGTACCCCAAACCATAAAATCAAAAAGCTCATGCAAAAACCCGAAAACGAATGGGTTCGCATTGAACATAACCATGAGCCAATCATTGAAAGAGAAATCTTTGATACGGTAAACCGCCTTCTTATGAAAGATACCCGGATTGCACCACAGGAGCAAACGGTATATCTGTTCAGTGGACTGTTATTCTGCGGGGATTGTAGACGCAGCATGGTGCGAAACAACAATAACCGTGGCGGTAAAATCTATACCTACTATATGTGCGGCAATAACCGAAACACGAAGATTTGCTCCAGCCACAGAGTCAAAGATACCCTGCTGGAGCAAACGGTTCTTGCCAGTATCAGAAGTCAAATTGATGCCATCCTTGATGTTGAGAAAATGCTGAAACGCATTGATGATATGCCCTACCGTAAGAGTATATCCAGTCGGACAGGGATTCAGGCAGAGCAGAAAAAAGAGGAAATTGAGCGGTATAAACGCTTGAAAAAGGCTTTGTTTGAATCTAAAGTGGAAAAGCTCATTTCTGAAACAGAATACTTTGAAATGAAGCTTCAATACGATGAACAGCAGAAATCAGCCGAAGATGATTTGCACAGGCTGGAAAAGGAGCTTCATACCGCCACCTTTAGCCTAAAAGAAAATAATAACTGGATAGAGATATTCCGGCAGTACCAAAATATTACGGAGCTTACAAGGCCCATTGTGGTTACTCTGATTGACCATATCAATATCTATGAAGGAAACCGCATTGAAATCGTATTTCAGTATCAATACGATTTTGAGCAGGCACTGAAAGTCATTTCCTGTGCAGAAACTGCCGATGCCACCTCACCGGAAGAAGCGGAGGTGGTCTAAATGGCGAGAAAGAGCAGACAAAACGCTATTGCCGCTTCTCTAAGCGGAGTAGCGACAGAAAGCGTTGCTTTACCGGAGCGAATTTATAATACGGCTATTTATGTGAGACTTTCCGTAGAAGATAACAATTATGGCGCAGAAAGCGAGAGCATTCAAAACCAGCAACTCATGCTGGAACGCTTCGTCAGTGAGCAATCAGATATGCGGCTGTGCCAGATATTCTGCGATAATGGATTTTCAGGCACAGACTTTGAGCGTCCCGATTTTGAAAAGATGATGGATGAAGCCATGGCAGGGCGGATCGACTGCATTGTAGTCAAGGATCTCTCCCGCTTTGGCAGAAACTATGTAGAAGCCGGATATTACATCGAAAAGACCTTCCCTACTATGGGAGTACGCTTTATAGCGATGCATGATGGTTATGACAGTCTCACAGATGATGGAAGCAATTCCATGATTATTTCGTTGAAAAATCTAATCAACGATTTTTATGCCAAGGATATTTCTCGAAAAATCAATACTTCCTTGGAAACAAAGCAGCGAAAGGGCGAGTTTATCGGTGCTTTTGCCCCCTATGGTTACAAGAAATCACCGGAGGATAAGAATCAGCTCATTCTTGACGAGGATACAGCTCCTACGGTATATCAGATTTTTCAGTGGAAGGCACAAGGGATTGGAAATACCACCATTGCCCGAAAGCTCAACGTAGCAAATATTGTTTCGCCCTCCCTTTATTTATACCAAAAGGGTGAAATCAAAAAGAAACCGCAAAACGAGTTTTGGCAGGGACAGATGATAAAAGTCATTACGGATAATCTCATCTATACAGGCTGTATGGCACAGGGTAAGACGAAGAAGGCTCTTTGTGATGGACTTCCTACCACAAAGGTTCCCCGTTCCGAATGGATTGTAGTTCCCCATACCCACGAAGCCATCATAGACGAGGAAACCTTTGAGAAAATTCAGCGACAAAAGGAACAGATCCGACAGCAGGCTGTAGCGTTAAGAGGAAAGTATGATAAGCATGGAAAAAAGGAGAATATTTTCGCAGGGCTGTTGTATTGCGGAGATTGCCACACCAAGCTGGTACGCTATAAGGATGCAACGGCTACTTCTGTCCGCTATTATCAGCAGTGCAGAGTTTATAATGAGAACCTATCCCATGGGTGCATAAAAAAATCCACCCGTGAGGAAGTGCTTGAAGCTGCTATATTTTCCGTGATCCGCAGTCAGATTGATTTGGCTGTGGATATGAAAAAACTGCTGATAAGGTTTAATGAGTCCTCTGCCTATCAAAAGCATATCCGTTATTTGCAACGGAACATACAGACCCTACAGCAGAAAATCAAACGGATTACTACATTGAAGAACACGCTATTTGAATCGTTTGATAACGGCACCATTTCCGAAGAAGATTTCCTCTATATGAAGGAACGCTACAACGGAGAAAATGCCGGGATTAAGGAAGAACTACAACAGCTCACGCAGGAGCTTACAAAATATACAGAGGAACTGACTGCTAAAAATAAATGGATTACTTCTTTTGAACGCTATGCAAAGGAACAAATACCGACAAGAGAAATGATGCTGGAGCTGTTCAGCCGTGTATGGGTTTGGGCAGATAACCGGTTTGAGGTTGTCTTAAATTTCAAAGATGAGTTTCAGCTCATTATCAGCAATGTAAAGGGGGCGGAGGCTGTATGCCAAAAACACTCGCTCTCTATATGAGGTTATCGTCTGAGGATGAAAATATCGGTGAAAGTGACAGTATTAAAAATCAAAGGGAGCTTCTCCATGGATTTGTCTCAGAAAAGCGTGAGTTTAAGGATTGGGAGATTTTAGAGTTCCAAGACGATGGGTACTCCGGCACCAACTTCAACCGTCCGCAAATCAAACGCCTGCTTATGCTGGTCAGACAAAAGCGGATTGAATGCATTATCGTAAAAGATTTTTCAAGGTTTGGACGTAATTATATTGATGTATGCGATTACTTGGAGCAGGTATTCCCTCTTTATGGGGTACGCTTTATTGCAGTTAACGATAGGTATGACAGCAACCAGACCAAGGGAAGCTCTGTCGGAATGGATGTTGCATTAAAGAGCATGGTAAGTGAGCTTTATAGCCGTGACATCTCAACGAAAATCCGTAGTTCTAATAAAGTCCGGTGGTCTAAGGGCAAATATCTTGGAACGATAGCATTTTATGGCTATCAGCTATCGGAAACGCAAAAAAACAAGCTGGTGATTGACGAACAGGCAGCGGTGGTGGTAAGACGTATTTTTCAACTGGCCGCGGATGGCGTGAATCCCAATGAGATAGCGGTTCTTTTGAATAAAGAAAAGATACCTTCACCACTGGCTTATCGCAAGCAGAACGGTACAGACCTCGACCGTGGCTGGAAAGTGGCTGATGATCGTCTATTATGGACACGATTTGCTATCAAGCGGATTCTTCGTGACGAACGGTATACCGGGAAATTGGTCAGCTATAGACGGACAAAAGCGGATGTATCAACAAAGCGGACAAAGGCGAATCCAAAATCAGAATGGATTATTGCTTCGGATACGCATGAGCCGATTGTAACACAGGAGCTATTTGAGAAAGCTGGTATTTGGTTTCCGAAAAAGGATAATTCGCGAAAACCTGTTCCGTCCAGAGGGTATCCGCTGACCGGAATTTTGAAGTGTGGATATTGTCATCACAATCTGACCCGTGCCAGTGTAAAGCAACCCTATTATCATTGTTACATGGCAAAGTATGAAGAAAGCACTCCATGCAGTACAATCAAAGTAATGGAAACGGCATTTAGCGATATTCTGCTTGCTATCATCAATAAGCAGGTTAGCTTTGTACTTCGTGATGGCAGAAACCCTTCGGAGTTCACCTTGACCAACCATGAACGGATACAAAGTCTGCAAAAGGAAATCCAGCTCAGACAGCAGGAAATTGAAAAGCTTCGTGTAGCTAGGAAAAATGCCTTTGAAGAATATTGTTTTGAACACATTTCTAAAGAACAGTATGCAGCAATGCTTGAAGCTAACACCCGGCAGATGAACCTGATTTCAGAAAAACTCAAGGAACTGCAAATAGAATGTTCTTTGATCACAGAAGATAAGCAGGAAACAGAGTATCAGCAAGTTCACCAAAAATATGAGTTTGCTGATCAGCTTACCAAGGATATGGTGCTGGCCTTTGTGAAAGAGATTTCTGTATTTGAAGATGAACGATTTGAAATTGTGTGGAATTACGAGGACTATTATAAAGTGACAGGATTGTTGTAAAACCAGACAGGAATGGGTTAATTGTGAGCCAGCATCAGCAGTTTTTTGCTGATGCTGGCTTGTTTCGTTTGTTTTCGGGAAGAAATATTCCTTTTTTGTTGTAGTTCTTGGCACAAACTTTAATGGAGTTTTCTTTTAGAGCAAAAAGAGAGTAGATAGAGAAGTTTAGAAGTGAGCCATTCCTAGATTATATATTAGGGAAAATTGCGATGTAAATTGCTAAAAATAAGCTGTCAATAATAAAACATAGAAATATTAAAAAGGTATTATAACGGTATTATAACAATCTATGTATTATCCCACAAACAATAGGGACTATATTGACATTATAAACTTTTGGGTTTATAATTAAATTGGTTAATTTTATAGGTAGGGTGATACGTAAAGATGACATTAGCAGAGCAGATTAAAATTTTATGTGTTCGTTCCAATATTAGTGTGGCAGAGTTAGCTAGAAGGGTTGGCACCTCTCCGCAAAATTTTAATGCAAAACTAAAAAGAGAAAGCTTTACAGTGGGCGATTTAGAACAAATCGCTTACGCTGTTTCATGTAAATTTGAAAGAAAATTCGTCATGGATAATGGCGACGAAATTTAAGGAGGAGCAAATTATAATGGAATATGAGAGATACTCCTCTAATCGGGATGTAATTTCCCTGTTTTCTGGTGCGATGGGACTTGATATCGGTCTTACTCAAGCGGGATTAACTGTAAAAATTGGACAGGATTTTGAGAAGTCTTGTGTTGAAACAATGCAAGCAAATGGACACAATGTTGTGCCAGGAAATATACAAGAAATTGAACCGCAACAGTTGTTGGAAATGGCAGGACTTTCGGTCGGTGAACCTTTTCTTATTTGTGGTGGACCGCCATGCCAACCGTTTTCTACCGCTGGCAAGCGTTTAGGAATAAATGACCCTCGTGGTAGTTTATTTATGGATTTTATTCGAATGATTAGATATATTCGACCACGTTTCTTTGTTATGGAAAATGTAAAAGGCATTATGTCAGCACCGTTAATGCATACTCCTATTGCGGAGAGAATAAAGGATAACATTGAATATGAAAATCAATTGGGTACGGTTCTTGACGTAGTACTTAGCGAATTTCAAAAACTTGGATACTCAACGGTTTATGGTGTTTTAGACGCTGTAAATTATGGTGTTCCTCAGTTTAGAGAAAGATTCGTGTTGATTGGAAGCCGTGATCATGAGGATGTATATTTACCGATGCCATCGCATTTTCAGATGCATCAAAGTAAAGATTTACGTTGGAATACGCTTTATGATGCAATCTATGATATGGAAAATGACTATGGTGAATGTACTTCATTTAGTGAAGAACGTATGAAGTACCTAAAACTTGTACCACAAGGTGGCAACTGGCGTAGCTTACCAGAAGATGTAATAAAATCCGCAATGGGCGGAGCGTATGAATCAGGAGGCGGAAAGGTTGGCTTTTATCGCCGACTTGACTATAAACAGCCATCCCCCACACTGGTTACCTCCCCAGTACAAAAAGCATCTATGCTTTGTCATCCAACACAAGATCGCCCATTAAGTGTAAAGGAATATGCTCGTATTCAACAATTTCCGGATGAGTGGATATTTAAAGGTACAACAGCTGCGAAGTATAGGCAGATAGGAAATGCTGTACCAGTAGGGCTTGCCCGTGCTTTAGGGCTAACACTATTATCTGTCGCAAATGGTGATTCAACCATTAGAACAAAAAGAGTGCGTGGCACGGATGTCCATAACAGAATAAAAAATGCTATAGAAATGGGGTACAATTATGGCAATAAATGAAACATATAACGAAGAAGAGATTGTTAAGGCTATTGCAGAAGCTTTAGATAATTTTTATACAAGTCTTATTTCAAAGGTAGATGCTCTTAATATAAAGAAGGTTTTTAAGAGAAAAAATCCATACCTTTTTCGCGCAAAAGCAATGAACGGCGCCTCTCAAATTGTTGAAGCTATTTTGGCGGCATTTGTTTCCTCTTCTGAGGAAACAATATTTGGAAATGTGTTTTTTGAGCCAATCGCAACGGCAGCTGCTCAGGGACAAAAAGCATTAGCGGAAGGTGTAGATATCATGGTTGAACGTGATAATACCATATATGCTATTGCGGTGAAGTCAGGTACCAGTGTTTTCAATGCAGATAGCCGTAAAAAGCAAGAACAAAACTTTATGGCAGCAAGCAAACTGGCTCAACAAGCAAAAAAACGCTTTGTGCCTATTATTGGTTATGGTTATGGAAAGAAAAAAACTTCTAATCGTGGTTTGCCTAAATTCTATGAAGAATTAGCTGGTAAGAATTTCTGGACTGAACTTACAGGTGATGAAGAATTCTACATAAAGCTAATTCGATTTATGGAAGAGCTTCCAGAACAATATGTTACTGATTTTGATGAGTCTTATCAAAAGGCTGCAAACCGGTTAGTAAAGGAATTTACAAATGAGTTTTGCAATGAGGATGGAAGTATTGATTGGGAGAAACTTGTAGAGTTTAACTCTGGAAATTAATTTACATTAAAGGTGAAAAGGTATGAGAGATGCACTAAAGCAAGCAGTTAAAAATGCTATTTGTATTGAATGTAGACTACCGCACGCTGAAAGTGGGGTTGATAAGTCATGCCTTTCCACAATTAAAGATATTTGCTTTAAAAATGAGAAATCTGATGATTTAGCCAAGGTAATTTATAATGGGATTGTGGAGTTTGCCGTAAATGAGTACGAAATTAATTATGATAATTTAGCGCTTGAGCAACGAAAAGTAATTTTAAGACGGATGAGATACAATCTTTCTGCCAGTAAGACTACCAAGATACGATATGGTTTTTATGGAGAGGTTCTTCTTGATTTGATATTGAGGTGCTTTTTAAACACCAATGTTATCCTTGCAAGAGGATATCTCTATTCACCTATTGAAAACAGCGAGGTTAAAGGGTTTGATGCATTTCATTTAATTGAAAATAAGGATAAGGTAGACTTATGGTTAGGAGAGGCTAAATTTTATGTTGACTTTAAAAAGCCGATAACAGATGTTCTGGAAAAGCTGAAAACTTCTTTGTCTGACGACTACGTACATAAGAATCTCCTCGCTCTTATCGACTGGCAGGATCGATTCACAACATCAAGCTCTAGGCTTAAAGATATTCTTGATATGTGGGAAGAGGATCCAGAGATAAATTTGGCACAGCAAATGACTGATCATAAAATCAGGCTTACGTATCCGATATTGATCGCTTATCAAAAAACACAGTCGAATGAATTTCATTCAAGTATACAAAAATGTATTGAACATATTACCACTGAGTTTAACAGGTTAAGTATAAAAATACCGGCAAATTTTGAGTATCGTTTGTTTTTTATTTTTCTTCCTTTATCAGAGGTTAAGAAGATTAAGGAGAGTGTTGTTGAATGGATAGACTCGCAAGAACCGCTGATATAGTAAAATCATATTACAAATATAAAAGAACAAACGATGCTGCCACATTCATAAAAGAAGTATGCCGCTTTTTTGACTATGTAAAAGATGAACAACTGTCCGAAGGTGACTTGAATTTTCTTTTGTTTTTAGCTAACGAATCGGGTATTCCTCAGTACTATGACTTATTAAAAGGAAAATATACTGATTTAGACATTTCTGATGAAAATATAAATTTACTTTCATTAAGTGCTTTATTTCATGATGCGAGTCTTGTTCAAGGTGATAATAAATTACATAGGTATCAGAAGCAGGTGTTGGATAGTTTTGTATCTAATAAACGGAATCGTTTTGTTCTTACTGCGCCAACTTCGTTTGGAAAAACTTTTTTGGTATACGAGATAGTACGAAAAATGGAATATAAAAATGTGTTGTTGGTTTTCCCATCCATCAGTTTACTATCAGAAAACTATTCTAAACTTAGAAAATCATCAGTTTTTAATGATTATAAAATTCATTCGCTTAGTGAAGAAGAATATGATTCTAAAGAAAAAAATGTGTTTATATTTACTCCCGAGAGATATCTTTCCTTTATGGACAAGAATTCTAGTTTAAAGTTTGATTTTTCTTTTATTGACGAAGTCTATAAAATTGATAATACTTTTATCATGGATCAAGAAACTACTGGAGAAAATGAACGAGATACCGCATATAGATTGGCTTTAGAATTTATTTGTGGTGTATCTGAAGATATGCTTTTAGCAGGACCATATATGTCCTTGCCGGATCAAACTGTTAATAATACAGCATCTTTTATTAATTTTGCAAGCGAGAATGGTTATGAATTCTTAAAATACAATCAATTTGAGATAGTAGAAAAAACTTATCAGAATATCAAGGGTAAGAGTAAGTATATTATTGGAAATATCATAGTACCAATAGGAGCTATTAAGAAACCGCAAAAAATATCCAGGATAATTGAGTCGATAAGTTCATCAACAGAAAATACCATTATTTATTGTGGCCGAAAAACTAAAACAGAAGAATATGCAAAATTATTATTTCAAAACCAAGAATTAGTATCAAAGTTTCAGCAAAAATGTGAGGCAACTACTCCCGTCATATTTGATGTTTTTCTTGAACATTTAGAAAACACTTTTGGTTCTGATTGGGTCGTATTTAAGGCTTTAAAATCACGAATAGGTATTCACCACAGCTTGATACCTAAGTACATTCAAAAGGAAATTATTAATTTATTCAATAATGGTGCGTTAATATGTCTTTTTTCTACTACTACCATAACAGAGGGTGTAAATACTACAGCAAAGAACATAATTATTACATCGAACAAAAAGGGAATAAAGCAACTAAAACAATTTGATGCTAAAAATATTGCAGGAAGAGCTGGCAGATTCGGTCAACATTATCTAGGCAGAGTAATTGATTTAGATAATGATTTTCAAGAGATTGTAAATGGAAATCAGGAGAATATTGAGCATAAGAATTATGATGTAAATTCGCTTAAAACAGACGTTGATTATCAAATAACAAAAGAAAAGTATTTATCCGAACATGATAAATTACAGAAGGAGTTTATACAAAATGAAATTGATAAATTACAAATTCCGCCTCATGTATTTAACTCTTTTAGAATCGTTGGTCCAAATGATAAGTTGGTGCTATATTCCCAAATTATGAGCATTAGTGCATCTCAGCTTAGTACAATTAGAAATATTCCTATAACATTGGCAAGTAGTAATGTAAGCAGATTAGATTGGGATGCATTCCAACTAATAATGGATATCATTTTACCTATAGTTAAAGAAGATAAGCTGAAAAACCTAATTGATTACAAAACTGGTGATAATCAAGTCTATTCATTGATTACCGTATTGTTACATTCGTATTTACAAGGTGGTTTTCTATCAATGGTAGATTATTATACAGGAAGAAATAATTCACGAAAAACTAAGGATGAGGCTATCCGCACCGTTGCTGACTATGTATATAATGTTTTTAAGTATCACTTGGTAAAATACTTAGGAATTTTCGATGTTTTCTATCGATATAGAATTTCCGTATTGCAAGATGCGGACATGGATGATATTCCAGGTTTAGGGTTGTTGTTACAAAAGCTTGAATATAATGCGCTCAATCCTAAAGCAAGAAGATTAAGTGATTTTGGCGTTCCTTTTAATGTTGTAAGGTATTATGACGGCGAAGGAAAGGAAAGAAAGAATTTTGATAAATATGAGGCATACATAGACGAAAGTGTACAGTCATTATTGGATTAAAATGTGTAAACTGATAGGTCGGTGTGAAATTGTTAAAGAAAATATCGAATTGCTATTTTGCATTCAGAATAGTAGAACAAAGGTGGTGTATTTTTAGTGGAAAAGAGAAACAATGCGGGTGCAGTTGCATCAAATGCAGGTGATGATTTTCATCTGGTCTGGGCATGTAGGAAGCTTTTAGAAATACTTAAACCGCATAGTAAACTGACAGCTATATCAGTTGAAGGGCCTACATGGGAAGACTCTATTCAAATTGAGGATGAAAAAAAATTATACTCTATTGATTTAGCAGAGTATTATGGTGGGAATAGCTTTGAAAAAGCTCAGCAAATTGTTTTCTCGCAGTTAAAATACAGTGCCTATCAAATGGAAAAGCCATGGACGGCATCTAATTTATGCTCTAGCACTAATAATAGTAATTCGATTATTCGGCGATTGGCGGACACTTATAACGGATTTTGTGAGAAATATGACAATGTCAATTCGAAACTCATCCTGAAATTGGTCAGCAACCGTAGTTTACAAACAGATTTTTCAGCCAACATAGATGAATGCATAACCATACTAAAGGAAAAAAAGTATAGACGTACGAGCGATTTAATAAAAAAATTGACTCCTAAATGCAAAGAAGATATTAATAAAATATATAAAACTTCAAAATTGAGTTCTACAAGTTTTATTAATTTTTTGTTGATACTGAATTTTGATGATTGTGGTACTGATATTCGAAGTATCCATAGAGCAGAAATAATAAAGCAATTAGGCAATTGGAATACAAGCGATATACGTAGCAGATACAATTCTTTAATTATGCACTTGAGAGAAAGGATGCTTCCTGAAAATACACTTGGTTTTCCGATGAATCAAGAATATGTTTTGGCAGCGCTTGATACCAACGTTAATGAGGTGTTTCCAGCACCAATAAAAATCCAATGGGATTTAGATACCTATATTGAACGTGATATCAAAAATGATATTGCTAAATGCATTCAGGAAAACAAAAAAAAGGTTATCTGTCTGCAAGCAACTGCAGGTGCAGGTAAGACTACTTTTGTAAGTCATTTACATAATGTTTTACCTAAAGAATCAGTAATGGTATTATATGATTGTTATGGTGGAGGCTCATTTCTGCAACCCGGTGAGCGAAGGCATTTAACAGAAATAGCAATCCCACAAATTTGTAACACATTAGCAATAGAATGTGGAACAGATTGGATAGTTGGCCGGCTTTCTAAAGAATATGAATACTGGCGTATGATGAACGACCGATTGGAAAAAGCAGTATCTTATGTAAAAAAGCAAAATCCATCAGCGGCAGTAGTAATTATCATAGATGCAGCAGATAACAGTATGGTGGCTGCTAATGTGTTTAAGGAAGAATGCTTTTTGCAGGGATTATTAAAACAAACTCTTCCTGATGGCGTGTGGATAATTGTTACTACAAGAATAGAAAGACAACAGCTTATTCCCTTTGGAGATGAAGCGGAAGTTATTAATCTTCCTCCATTTGAATTGTCTGAAAGCTCCCACCATATCCTTTCTATATTTCCGGACGCAACTGATGTGCAGTGTGAAGAATTTCATTTGCTTACAGATAGGAATCCTCGCTTACAATCGTACATGTTATCTGAAGCTAGTTCGATTGATGAAATGCTATTACAGATAAAACCAAAAGGAAAGACTATGGACTCTTTATTTAAAGAGTTTATTAATGCTACTAAAAAACAATATGAAAGCCTAGTGGATATAGAAATTCTATTTTCTGCGCTAATAAATTTGCCAAGACCAATTCCAGCTACTATGTTATGTGAACTTTGTTCTATAACGTTTGATACCTTGTTGAGCATGAGTGTGGAATGTCGTCGTGGCTTTTATATAGCTGATTCTTTTATATTTCTTAAGGATGAGGATTTTGAAACATATTTAAGAACTTGCTATGAAGGCAATAAAATTGCAATCAAGCGTATTGCTGATTATATGTATCAAAATAGAGTAATAAATTCATACTGTGCTAGATATTTACACATTTTTATGGATAAGGCAGATTATTTTGATGGCTTAGTTCAGATTGCACTAAATGAAAAAATAGATGCTTCTGCTATTGGAATCGCAGAAGCAAATCAAATAATGAAACAACGAATACAATATGTTCTGAAGAGACGTGAGATGCATATTCCCCAGAATCGTTTGCTAGCATGTAAATTGGTGTATAGGCTAATTGATTATAATGCTAAAGAGGAAGCACTAAAGGAATTACTTTTGAGTGCACCCGATGAAACTGTTATGTATTGTGATGAATTGTCGGTATATAATACTTTTTATACGGATTCAAATGATTTTGATAGTTTAGGAAAGGCAGCACTAGTTTTTTCACGTTTGCCAATCCATCAAACCCTATCCCAGCAATACATAAAAAGCTATATAGCAGCAATTAGAGTTTACTATAATAAAAATGAAGATGATAGAGGTTATCATTCGCGACCTAGAACAGAAGATATCATTAATATTGCAGAAGCAATGTTGAGATTAGGAGAAAATGAAAAGGCGGTTGACTGGATATGTGGTTGGAATCCTAGAAAGGCTGCAACTAAATTTGTATATAAACTTTTTCAAAAGCTTTTAAAATATGATTATTGCGAACTTTGTGAAGTTCTATTATTACAGAAATGGTCAAGCCCCAATAAGTTAGCTATCGCTTGTGCATATATTTCATTAGGAAAAACACCACCGCAATTATATACTGATAACCTGTTAAAATTATTTAATCGGATGACTGCAATTCCGGAAAGCCGTTTCAGTAGAAAACAATTACTGATGTTTGTCGAGTATATATTGTATATGGAAGATGCTAAGGGTATCGTGTCAGATATTATAAATAAATTTTCTATAGAATTTCAGTTTTCAAGTGTACCTTCTCTTTATAGGGAGGATGAGCAAGAAGAATTATCTGATGCGTTACGATATTATGCATTATGTCATGTGAGTAAAGGATTATCTACTAACTCAGAGGATTTCTGGAAAATTAATACGAATTCAGAACAACCTCAATCAAAAGATAAAAAAAAATCCATAACACAAATGGTAGATTTTTTATTACCACTTTATGTATTTCGGTTAATTTGTATTCAAAAAAGTGAAAGCGGTAATTCTCTAGCTATATGCAAAGAGACACTTTCAAAGCTCGATCGTTCTTCATGGAGTTTTCGTTCCTATGATAAGCATAAATTATTTGAAATAGGATTGCTGGTGTTCGCTGAGTCGATTTGCTCCGAACAGAGTTTGAATCAAAGAGAAATTAAAGAACTAATAGATAAAACCTTGAATATAGGAAATACATCGCCCCAATTTAAGCTGGAACTTTTAAAAAAATTGATATGCAATGAACGTGCTTACCAGGCAGGGGTAGCCGTATTGGAGGAAATTAATGCTACCTATGAAAAATACCCAGCTTCAGCCAAAGAAATGGCTGAGGTTTATTTAAGTTGTGCCCAAATGGGGCGAAGAATTAATAAAGGACTTGGGGCAAAATATTTTGCCAAGGCAATTGAATGTACAAAGGGACTGGAATACGAGTCTTATCGAAAAATTTACCTATATAAAACACTTGCTGAAAAAATTTACAAAGATGATACGGATAATCCCGTACTGGCCTATAGAATTATTCGCTTAAGTGAAGACTTTTGCAGAAAAATAGGGGATACAAAAAACTTTCCATATTATGAGTCATTTTCAGCTGCCTCACTGCTCTCCCCCGTAAGTATTTGGGGAGCACTCTGTCGTATGGATGATAGAGATAATTATGATGGATTTTCACTGCAAGATACTGTACCGATTGTATTAGGTACATTAATAGAAACAAATCAGATTTCGATTGAGAATGCAGTAGCCTTAATGGGCCTACTGCTTCCTGACTTATCATCACAGTACAATGATCTGGTAGACGTGATTTTGAAGAGAATTTCACAATTTACGCCTGGGCAACAGAAGCCAGTACTTGAAATTTTAATACATGACGTTCTTTTTAATATTCCTATGGACGAAAAGAAATATAGAAGTCAGTGCATTGTGAAATATTTAGATTCGAACATGTCTTCTCCAGAGCTAAATACTGATAAGATCAGAGCGATGGGCAGTTTTTTTAAAACATTGGAAACGCAAAACCGAAACTATGATAATAACCGTTCAGATGCACACAGTGAAGTGAATATAAACAAGTATGTAGATGAAAGTAATATAGTATCGCAACAGGCGTTGGAAAAGAGACTGATAAAACTAAATACTACAGATAGAGAAAAATTTGTTAAGGAATGGCTGGAAAAACTTTTACCTAATGGATATACAGAAGCTTTAACATGGCTGTTTGAGCTTATTTCACATGATTATTATCGATTAGGAGGTACCAAAATATTGCGCATCATTGCAGATTTTGTAGATAGCGTAAAAGCGTGGCCACAAATTGATGAATGGCGCAATGATATTCAGAAACAAAAGCATTATTTACAAGCGTTTTCGAGAGAGCTTTTACATTTATATAACGGATATGATGATGAGTTTAGGACAATACTCCACGTGTTCCCTGCTGATGCTGCGACGCAGTATAATGCCTTTTTAGAATATGTATCGAATCATATTGAGCTTTATGACGAACAACTTGTAAAGGCGATTTGTAGAATGTCGGTTGCCCTTTCTGTGGACGAAGCGGAAGAACTGCTAAAATGGACATCAGAGATTGAAATGGGTAAAATACATCCTGCTTCTGGAGATAATGAAAGCTATAAACCGGAGACAGAGGAAAATGAAAATTTTAATAGTAGCGTAGCATGCTTTATATGGCGTTTGCTGGGGCACAAGGACAAGGGGGTGCGATGTAAAGCAGCTCATGTCCTATTGCGTTCTTATCTGCTTAACGATGCAAGAATAGTAATACAAATTTCTGAACTATACTTTCAGCCACTGTCCTTAAAGTATTTGAATAAAAATAATTACTTTTTTGTGGAGTCAGCAAGACTTTGGTATTTAGCAACCTGTCTCAGGATAGGAAAGGCAAATGCAAAGTTACTTATTTCGTTATATGCTTTTTTCAAATCTATTGCATGTGATGAAGGAGTAGTGCATGCCTTACATCGCAGAATAGCCAGAGATATTTGCCTGCAAGTAGCTCCCTATTGTGAGCCTCATGATCTAGAGAAGTTATCTATTTGTGATCAGTGCAAAAGCAGTGATAGCCATATGAAAAAAATGTCTTATTATCAACTTGAATGTAAAGATCGTACTCAAAATTGGAAGTTTGATTTTGATACGATGGATACATTACCTTATTGGTATGATGATTTAGCAGGGATGTTTTCATGTACTGAAGAGAAAATAGCAACTGAATGTGATTATTTTGTTGCACAGTTTAAGATTACAAGTCAGAATGCAAGAGAATGGAGTAAACAACACTTACATCAAGATGACTACTCAAAAACCTATAATGATCATGGTGCTATTCCTACCGTAGAAACACTGGAAAAGTATGCAGAATGGCATTCTATGTTTTATGTAGCAGATAAGTATCGTCAAAACAAGGAACAGATCCAAGATGAAGATTCATCATATGAAGATTGGTTAAATAAATATTTGCCGGGGAAGTCCGGATTCTGGTGCTTTGAATTTCGTAACCATATTCCTCTGATTCCTTTTCTTTGGGATTTTACGAAAACGGTAGAAAATAAACCGGAGCGACAGTATTTTATTCCAAGTGACTTAGCGTTCTCAATAATTGACCATGCCTTGGGAATTTCCCTCAATATGGAATATTTTATAAGCTTTCAACAAAGCAACAGGCATATTCGTATAGAAAGTGCCTTTGTTGAGAAGAAAAATATTGATAGTCTAGTAGCAGAAATGGAAAAACATTATACCGCACTTTCTCACTTTTATTTTGAGGAAGATGAATATGAGGACGAAGAACAACCCGACCCTGTTATTTATCCATCATGTGATGTAATCACTACTTTTCCAGATTATGCACTTGATAAAAAAGACCTGTTATTAAAAGATTATCTTACTACGTCGAACTACTTAGTGGGGGTATCTCATGATCTCGCTAAGCAATTGTCTGTAACGTTGGAAGAACAAATTTTACATTCGAGAATATATAATGTTGATGACTTCCCTGTTCAAGCGTATCATTGGAGCGAGCCGGAAGATGAAAGTGGATATGAAAAACATACTACATATGGAAACATGGTTATTATGAAAAAAGAGTGCTTGCTGGATACATTAGAAAAAAGAAATCAAGTTATTATATTTGAGGTGTCCATTTCATTTGAGGATGACAGCTATAAATTCTATGGAACTCCAAGTAAGCCAGCTAAAGAAAAGAAGTTATTTTCTTTAGAAATAGACAATAAGAGTAGTGAGGTAACTTGGAGACAGTTATCATTTCGGGACGAAGAAGATTAGTCAATATATATAAGATTTACTAATCCAAGACAACTGTTAGTTAAAGATTCTAATTTGGATAATATATAGATCAATAAGCTGAGGAGGTCAGATAATGGGAATAATTCTAACCAATATTCGTGTTAAGAATTTTCGTTCTATAGAGAATATAGATTTAAACTTGGGAAAGACAAATATATTAATAGGTCAGAATAATAGTGGTAAGTCTAATTTGCTTAAAGCAGTTGATCTTGCCTTGGGAGGTTATAGAGAAATTTCTGAATCTGATGTTTTTATATCGGCAGATGAAAGACTAGCTCACGATAAAATTGCAATTATCGATATTCTTTTAAAACCATTAAACTCTGAAGGAATTATTCAAAAAACATTTTCAGACTTTTGGACAAGTGTGTTTACAGATGCGTGGATTACTACAGATGAAACTAATGGGGATTTTGTTGGTATAAGGACTACCATACAGTTTGATTTAAGAAAAAATGATTATACTATTCTAAAGAAGCCCGTTCTTGAATGGAATGACTGCATTGATAAAGCAGTGGTAGGAAACAAAAAGAACTTTGGGAATGATATGGTTGACTCAATAACCTCTTTTTATATGGATGCCCATCGTGACGCCGTGGAAGACATAAGAAATAAAAAATCATATTTTGGGAGAGCTACATCGCAAAGCGACTTATCGGATGAACTGGTAACTGAGTTAGAAGGACAATTAAATGGAATTAACACTGAAATAGTAAAAAATATTCCAGCATTACAACAAACAAATCAAAGAATGTCTTCTATTGGAAAAACAATGGGAGCATCAGCAAGCGTTGTCGAAATAGAACCTCTTGCTCGCAAAATATCAGACCTTCACAAAGGAATGGATATTGTATATAAAGATGGGACATCAGCAAAGTTTTCTATTTCCCAACATGGAATGGGAACACGTAGTTGGATATCTTTTTTAACTTTGGGCGCTTATGTTGATTGGCATATAGAAAAAATCAAAATAGACGATGAAGAGGCTGAGAATTATGTCATGTTAACAATGGAAGAACCAGAAGCACATCTACATCCTCAAGCCCAACGCCAGCTTTATTCACAAATAATAGGGTTCAACGGGCAGAAAATAATTAGTACTCATTCTCCGAGTGTTGTTGCGCAAGCTGAAATTGGTGACATTATCCATATTGAAAAAGCAAATGGGAAAACTCAGGCTACTCATTTTAATATAACGAAATATACTCCAGAGGAATTAAACAGAATACAAAGAGAAGTAATAAATACTCGAGGAGAATTATTGTTCTCTAATGCAATAATATTATGTGAAGGAATAACTGAGGAACAAGCATTGCCATTATATTTTAAAGAATACTTTGGTGTAGAAGCGATTTGTGGCGGTATCAACATAATTGGAATAGGCGGACAAAACTATATAACTTTCTTAAACTTAATTAAAGATTTAAAAATACCATGGTTTATTTTTAGCGATGGTGAATCTAGCGCAATTAAGACCGTTAAGAAGGCTGTTAAGGCAATTACTGATGAATTAATTGAGACATTGCCTAATGTGGTTATTCTTGATCATGGAGAAGATTATGAACGCCATCTATTGGCTAGTGGCTATGAAGAAATAATAATATCTGCGATTAATGAATGCGAAGAAAACGAAGAATTTTTTGATAATTATGTAAAAACAAACAATCATCAATCTTGTGGACGTAAACCTTCTGGTAAACCAAGATGTGAAACTTGCAAACAGGATATTTATGAAGATGTATTGCGAGATTATGATGGAGATGGAGGTAAAAAACGCGCAGTTTATGATTGCTGTACTGGTAAAAGAGCAAAGGCAAAATATGCTTCTTTTGTTGCACAAAAGATTATTTCTCAAGCAGAGATTAGCAGAAAAATACCGCCCAAAGTAAAAGTACTTTTTGAAGAAGTTTCTAAAGTGCTAGATATAGTGAAAAAGGAGGAGTATAGAAATGATGAAGTTATCAGCTAAGCAGGAAGAGATAGTGAATCATGTTGATGGAGCAATTCTTGTTAAAGCTGGTCCTGGTAGTGGAAAAACGAGAGTTCTCATTGAAAGAATTAAACACTTACTTTTATCAAAAAAACGTTGTAAAATTCTTGCTTTAACTTTTAGTAATTTAGCAGCAGAAGAAATGCGCAACAGACTTCAAGAGGATAATTCCATTAGCGAATTAATTGATAATGTAACGGTAGGAACTATACACTCTTTTTGCCTTGACCTAGTCCAAACAAGAGGTAATTTAATTGGATTAGGCAGGGATATGGTTATTTTTGAAAATAGTTCTGATCAACAAGCAGTATTACGAGATGTTTTTTCAAGTGAACCGCAACTTTTAGAAATACTTAAAGAGAAAGAAAAGCCCAATGTTTTTTTACAAAAATGCTTATCGTTAATTTCAGAACAAAAGAAGAAGTTTGCATCGCCAGAAATGAGTGAGATGTTGGAACCGTTTCCTACGATCTATCGGGAATATAATCGATTACTTTTAAAACAAAATGCTTTAGATTTTGATGATATATTATTTTACGCATACCAAATTTTGACTGAAAACCCATCTGTAGTTAAGCTTTATAATTCGTTATATAAATTCATCTGTGTTGACGAAGCTCAAGATCTAAATTTTGCTCAATATGAAGTGATAAAGGCGCTTTGTGGAAACGAGTGCCGAAATATAATGCTGGTTGGAGATGAGAATCAATCTATATACGGATTTAATGGATCTGATAGTACATTGATGTCTGAGCGGTTTGTAAGTGAATTTAAACCCACAATATATATCTTAAACGAGAATTATAGATCAGCTAAAGCAATAGTGAATTTTGCCAACCAGTTAGAAAATTATGAAAGCGTAGCAAATTATGTATTTGAAGGAGAGTTAGCTGCATTTGCTTTTGAAGATGAGAAACGAGAAGCGGAATTTATTTTATATAAGATGAAAGAGCTACTAAAAACAGGGCATACGGATATAGAAAATCCGTTGGATTATAACTCGTTTGCTATAATTTCACGAAACAAGTATATACTTAATACTGTAGAAGGTTTATTATCTGAACAAGGAATTCCGTATTTTTATAAAAAGAGCTCTACTGGAGTAGAAAATGAATCGGAATATATGAGGGTTTTTGAGTTGGGGATTCGCCTTTTATTAAATGCCAAAGATTTGATTCATTTAAGAGAATTGTGTAAGATAGCAAATTCAGATATAGGTAAAATATCAATTTCGAATGATGGTTATGACGTTTTGAATCAGGCACTTCAAAATACCATATACAGTAGTTTATTAGACTCATTTGTTTTATTGAATACAGGAGATTTTAATTTTGCCAAGGTAATCTCCAAAATAAAAACTGACCTTCCGACCGTTTTGGAAGATGATGCAAGGTATTTAATTATAAATGATATCAATCAGTGGGAGATACATTGGAAAAAATATGTAAGTCAAGTGCAGCGCGAAAATAGATCTTTACTTTCTTTTAGAAATTATATGTCGCTTGGAAAAACTCAAGATGTAACCTCAAATAAAGGTGTTACATTACTCACTGCACATATGTCGAAGGGTCTACAATACGAAGTTGTTTTTGTAATTGGCCTGTCAGAAGGAACATTTCCAGATTATCGTGCGGTCAATTCTGGTGGTCCGGAGATGGAGCAGGAAAGAAATAATATGTATGTTGCAGTTACACGCGCAAAACGCTTATGTTATCTGACTTATACAAGATACAAGATGATGCCTTGGGGAGATATAAAGAGACAAACTCATTCGCGTTTCCTACAAAATCTTAATATTACGGAGTTATAACTACTTTGAAACAGTAATACTCACTTTCAGTTTTGCAATCGAAAGTGAGTATTTTTTTGTTGTACGTCTTGACACAAGCTAATGAGAAGTATAAGGGTGATGCAATTTTGCAGAAGAGTTATACAACGGATTTTCTGACAAAGAAGCGGGTGATGAATCAAGGGGAGATTCAGATGTATTATATTGAAGAAGATCATGAGGCGATTATTGAGCCATGGATTTGGGAGTGTGTGCAGCTGGAAATTGCAAGAAGAAAGTGTTATCTGAAGGAACATGGGGCTAAGTCTTATTCTAATAATACAGAGAGGAATCCGTTTGCGTCAAAGATTATCTGCGGGGAATGTAATAAGGTTTTTACCCGTAAGGGATGGCAGAGCAGTACAGGGGAGATTCGGAGGGTATGGCAATGCAGCGAGCGGTATAAAGTGAAAGGGGTTATGGGGTGTACGAATCGGCATGTTGAGGAAAGTACGTTGGAGAAGGCGTTTGTTATGGCCTGGAATGGGATTTTAGAAAATAGAGAACATTTTATAAAGAAATGGGGACTTCAGAAAAAAAAGTGAAAATCCGCTTATAAGATATCGGGCGATGGTATTCATAGAATTAGTAACAGAAGCAGATTTAATACAGAAGTTGAATACGGACCTGGTGTTGAAAACACTTGATTATATTAAGATAATTGAGGACGGTGCGCTGAGGGTGGTATTTTTGGATGGAACAGAGATTGAGTGTAGAAGTGAAGATGTGTAAGATAAGATGCCGATTGGGGGAAATGCGACCGGATCGGCTTTTTTCTTGCCCTTTTTCAGATGGTAAAAGCAAGGGTGATGTGGTAAAATATTATAGGGAAACTAAAGGGGAGGTGATTGTTTGGACAACTATTTTGATATAACAAATCCAGATATTTCATATGAATGGCTACATACTGTTTTGGATATAAAAAAAGGAGGCCTTGTATCAGATTATATATTAGAATGTAATAATGACTTTGATACCTTTTTTGAAAAGCACTTATTTGAAATTAAAAATATGGATATTAAGCAATTAGAATTGGTAGTTATTCACGTAACAACTAACAATGATGGCTGTGCAGAGATAAGGAAAAATGGACTAAGAGATTTGAAAAAGGTGTTACAAGAGAAAAATGGATTAAATATTTTTTTGTCTGAACATGGAATTCAATTTGATATTACTGATAAAAGAATGTATGTCAATGGTATGGATTACGATATTGATTACGAAAAATATAGAGATTTGGATAGAGTAGCAAAGAGAGAAAATGTGCTGCATAAAATAGGACGTAAAATTTATTATGACTTTCAAGTAAATGGATTTTTCTTTTGTCAAGACATTTATGATTATGGAACGATACATAGAGCACCTGAATTCTTGCTTACATTATCAGAATTTAATAAAGAAACAAAGGGAATTGATGATGAATGGGAAAAAGCCAGCAAGCCGTATGTGGTTAAATTTAAGGCAAAAATAGTAGACTTTGAATACTACACATTTTATGAAAGCGAAGCGGATTATTTACAAGATTACCATAATAATTGGATAGGATTGAAAAGATGGCTTTTTTCCAGAGCTGTGAGTAGTACTTTTTCAGATTCCGCATCTCAAATATTTGCATATATGAAACCAGGAAGAATTATAGAACCAGATAGAATTTTAAAGTGTATGCCTGCTGATGAATGGAGGAATGATGTTTTTAGATACTATAAGTAATGAACGAATATATAATTCCCTTGCGAGTATTCTAACTACTGATGTTAATGTAATTAAAGAGTATATTACTGAGAGAGCAGTAGAAATTGTAAGCAATAATTATAATGAGCATGTTATAAAAGATATGGAAATAGATAGTTTGAAAAATATTTGTAGATGCGAAAATCCGTATCCCATAGAACATTTAATTGTACACCATATTGCCCCACGGGAATTTATAGAAAATGTTTTTCAAGAAGGCATTTGCACATTACCCCATGCCTTAGTAAATAAAACCGTACTTTCATTATATTTAGCTGGATTGGGTTTTCAATTTAAATTTGAAGATAATCATTTGTTGATGAAAAAGGACGGAAAAGAAATAGATGTGAAAAAACTCAATTTTTCAAATTTACTTATGCGTTTGGGTGGGAAAGGAACAACTAACGATTTTAATGTAAATGGATATTTATTTGCAGTGGATTTTAGACTAGAACATTGTCGAGGGTGGTTAGGTTCTCCTGAAATCTTAAAGAGTTTATCAAATGCGTTTGGAGATCGTAGTATTGCTGACAATTATACGGAAAGGTGTAGCAACTATTTGATTTCTTTTCAAGTACCAATTAATAAAATTGATATTGAAAATTTCAATGCAGATATTGATAATGAAATGAAAACAGAGCTGTTAATAAAATATAGTGTTAATTTACTTGCATTCGGAGAAGTAAAAAAAGCTATGGCTTGTGATATGTATAATCCAATAATTTTTCTAAAAAGAGATTTTGATGTTCCCGCAGAATGCATTAAAAAAATATGGAAATTAAAGTGCAAAAACGGGATATTGACTCCGGTTGATTTATTATCATAAGAAAGATAAGAGGGGGAATTTTAACATTACTAAAATAGCGGAGAAACTATTTGATAGAAAGTGATGGTTATGTTTATTATGGTTTACTTTAAGACAGGAGAAAATGCATATGATGGTTAATATTGATTTTAAAAATATTAAAGCGTATGATGGCAGTCAACAAAATGGTTTTGAAGAACTCGTATGTCAACTTGCAAGATTGGCTCCACCAAGAAATGCAAAATCCTTTATTAGAAAAGAGGGGGCTGGTGGAGATGCAGGGGTAGAGTGCTTTTGGCTATGCTCTGATGGAACGGAGTGGGCATGGCAGGCCAAATATTTTATTGAAGCATTAGATTCGAGTCAGTGGAGCCAAATTGATGAATCTGTGCAAAGTGCGATAGAAAAGCACCCCAATATAACAAAATATTATATATGTGTGCCAAGGGATAGAACAGATAGCAGAAGAAAAAATAAAAAGGGAGAGCCAGTGGTAACAGCTCTGGATACATGGAATTCATATAAAGTAAAGTGGGAAAAGATAGCTTTTGAAAAGGGGTCTAAAATTGACTTTATATATTGGGGGAAGAGCGAATTAATTGACCTTCTTCAAAAAGATGATCCAGTTTATACTGGCAAGATACTTTATTGGTTTAATGCGGCAGTTGTCACAAGTGAAAAACTGAAAAACATTGCCAAGAATGCCAAAACCTGTTTAGGAGAGCGCTTCACTCCTGAAAATCATGTAGAACTTCCGGTTGTGAAGATGCTTACATGCATTGATAGGGCAGCGGAATGGAGAAGCGAAATTAGAAACATTGTTTCTGAAGTTTATGGGTGTAGAAAAGATGTTAAGTCTATTACTAAGTGCAATTTTTTTATACCTGAAAAGGAGCAAGTTCTAATAGAATTCATAGAAAAATATGATATATTTGTTGCTGATGTAATTAAATTTAAAGAAGAAGATGTTTTGTTTTCTCAACTTTCTGATTATTGTGACCAAATTAAGGTTTTGATTGATAGCCTAAATGACTTAAGTGACTTTCTTTATAATGTGAATGTTAAGGAGCCGGAGAAACGAAATGATAGGGCAGATGTCAATCGCCAAATAAATGATGTTAGCAGAGTTCTTGATAAATATGGTGAGTTACTTAAAAACGAGAAAATTCAGGCTGGGAAGTTGAGAAGGTTATTAATTACCGGAGAAGCTGGAAGTGGGAAATCACATTTGTTGTGTGATTTTGTATTGAAGAGAATAGATGATGGATTACCTACCGTTTTTTTGTTAGGGGAGCATTATTCTGGTGGAGATCCAATTCGTTTTCTGGCTGAAACATTAGATTTAACAAACCATAGCAATTCAAGCATTCTAGGTGCATTAGAAACGTTAGGGGTGACATATAAAACCAATACTCTCATTGTAATTGATGCAATTAATGAAGGAAATTATAGAAGAGATTGGTATTCATACATAAATAAATTTATCTTGGAACTGCAGCCATTTGAGCACATTGCGGTTATTTTCAGTTGCCGTAATACCTACACCGACTTCATTATCCCGGATATAGTACTAAAGAATATTCCGAAAATAGAACATAGAGGTTTTGAAGGATTCGAAAAAAGAGCTGCTTTAAAATACCTGAGTAAGCAGGATATAAGCATACCCGCAGTTCCCTTTCTAGCTCCAGAATTTAGCAACCCACTATTTCTTAAAATAACATGTAAAGCGCTGAAAGAAAGTGGATTAAAAGAATTTCCAAAAGGTCTGAGAGGATATAATAATCTGTTTGGATTTTATCTTGATAGTATTCAAGATGTGGTAAGAAGGGTTAAGGGAACATATAGAACGGACACAGTGCGCAGTGCAGTATCTGAAATGGTAAAAAAACTATATCCAGATCGTCTTTGGGGTATTCCGGTTAATGAGGCGGAGAGAATAATCAATCAATATGACAGCGGAGGTAATGGGGCGGGGACTCTATTTGATATTTTAATTAGTGAGGGACTTTTCTCACTTGATATTGGTGTAAATCGAGATGGAATAAAAAACGAAATACTACGATTTACATATGAGCGATTTAGTGATTTTGCGATTGCAAATGCTATTGTTGCAACGTGTCAGAATGAGGATGAATTTCAAAAACTGATTGATGAGGATTCAGACTTAAAGGCAATAATTGATGGTTATGAATATTGGGGAATTGTAAAAGCTCTTGGTATTGCTGTCCCGGAAAAGTTTCATAAGGAGCTGCTTGATTTTCTGAAATTTGATGAAGATAATGATTGGCGATATGAGCAATACTTAGAAGATACATTTCTTGAAGGAATATTACTACGTTCGAAAGATTCAATTAATGATAGCACCTTAAGTTATTTAAATAAAATACGTTCTGCTTTTTTTGATAACATGGCATTGGATACATTATTATCACTATCGACAGAGCCAGATCATCCTTGGAATGCAGATTTTTTGGATAAAAACTTATTAAAGTTATTATTGGGAGAGCGGGATCGTTTTTGGACTACATATATATCTACACATGATCATGCGGAGAGTAATGGTGAGAAAGAGTCGCCAATCAGGACGATTATTAACTGGGTTAATCATGAAAATTTGGAGAATGTGGAGCATGAGCGGCTGCGTTTGGTTGCTATTGTACTACTTTGGACAAGCTCATCTTCGAAGCGAATGTTGAGGCAGTCAGCAATAAAAGCACTGGCAAAAGTTTTTTCACGTGTACCATATGAGATTTCTGGTTTTCTAAGGAAATATTCCAGGCTAGATGATTCATATGTAGTAAATGGTCTATATGCAGCAGCATATGGAGCAGTAGTAAATTTGCCGGACGAGGTTAGTGTTGATGAAATTGTTAAAAGAGTAATTGAAAATCAATTCACTGAGAACGTTGAAAATCCACATATGTTAACTCGGGATTATGCCAGAGGCATTATTGAATACGCTTACCATAAAAAGAAGTATGTAATTGAAAATATTAATGAATTTCGTCCGCCATATAAAAGCACCTGGCCATTGGAGAACCCATTACCTTCTGAAATTGATGCACTTGAGGGAGGAAATTCATCGATTAAAAGCTCGGTTCAAGGGTTTTTAAATGACTTTGGAAAGTATACCATGAAAGATGTTACGGATTGGACAGCAACCAATCTGTCAGAACCTAGACCAAAGACGTGTTATGAATTTAATGTTGAATTTGCTGAAAGTCTGCCAGTAGAATTGAAAAACAGGTATATGGAAATTTTGAATAAAAGAGTATCAGAAGAAGATGCAAGGAGGATAAATGCAAAAGAATGGATAAATAGCCTAATCCGGTATAAAGGGGATTTTGTAAGTGCAATCCAAGATGATGAAGACGAATTTGATAACCAAGAGTTAGGTTTTGAATATCAAGAGGATTTTGATGATGATATTTCTGAAGAGAATATTCAAGAAAAAAGCAAAGAAGAATTAAAATTTGACATATTATCCAAGAAGCTTGACGAAACAAAGCAGGTGTATTTAAAATGGCTACGCCATGAAGGTGTTTCGAACCGTAATGCTAAAGTTGATTTAGAATGGGCTAAACGATGGGTAATTAAGAGCGCCTATTTATTAGGATGGACCTCAAAATTGTTTGAAGAATTTGAAAGAGTTTATTGTGGGGATTCATATAGGAGAAATGGAGGACTAATAGAAAGAATAGGAAAGAAGTATCAATGGATTGCTTACTATGAATTGCTAGAACACCTATCTGGTAATTTGTACTTTAATGATAGAGGTTACGAAGATGTCGATGATAGTAAGTTTTGGGGACCATGGCAAATTGATGTCAGAGAAATGGATCCTACTTATTGGTTTGAGGCTAAAAAGGATATAAGTTACGATGACATAGTATATCGTTGGTGGCGGCCATACCATTTTAAATTTGATTCTGAGGATTTAGCGGAGCAAAAAAAATGGTTATGGGATGAAACGACATTGCCAGACTTTCAGAAGATTATTTGTACAAACGAACCGGAAACAGGGGTTCAATGGTTAACCTTGCGTTCCTTCTGTGATTGGAAAATAAAAGCTGTAATTGATGATGATAAACACGGAGAACCTGAACTATGGTACAGGATCAATACCTGTATAATCAATCGACGAGATTTTGAGGCATATGAGACTTATTTTTCTGGCAGACGGTTAGGGAGCCCTGACTTAATTTATATACCGAATACAGGTAATCAGCGGTTTTGGGGAGAGTATCCCTGGCATCCATGCTATGATAATATAGCAGATTGGTCTGTAAAAGAAGTGTATGATAAAGGTCCGGAATGTGAATATCATGTTCCTCTATACGAGTATGAGTTTTCAACAAACAGCTTTGATCACATGGAGGATGAAAGCTCATCATTTTATATGCCTTCTAAAAAGATAATTGAAGAAATGGAGTTGACAAACAATAAAGAAAAACCTGGAGAATGGATGAAGGACAAGGCCGTCGTTTTCAGAGATCCAGGTTTGGATATTAATACCCAGTCATGTGCCTTGTTTGAAAAGAAAGTTTTTTGCGAATGGCTGAAGGATAATGATTATGTATTAATATGGTTAATTGGCGGAGAAAAACAGTTGTTCACTTCGCATGTTACACACTTCTTCGGTCGATTAAACTATAACTGTTTATATTATATGGATGGCGAAGGAATGATTAAAGGTGAAACATGGACCGAACAGGAGCAACCGTGAGGAGATCAATAGGGTAGTTTCTATTAAATTAACTAAAGAAAGATAAAAAATGAGGATTAATGAACATAGAGAGAGGGCATATGGATTGTAGAGGAAAAGAAAAAAGAGAACAAATAGTTAAAGAATATGATATTGTACCAATAATTCATGCAAAACTACTCAATGGTCAAACGAAGTATAGTGATGCTGCTTCTCCGATTACTGATCAATATTATATTTTTGAATGTATCCATAAAGTAACTGGCAAAAAGGAAATGATTCAATGTGGCATGGGAGCGGCAAAACATTTACTTGAATTGACTAATAATAATTCGCTTCCAATATTCAACTTGCTAAAAACGGATGGATCAACAAGAGGAAGCATTGGAGGAACAGGTATTTCAAAAACTAAATGGGATGAGATGGCAAAACAATTATACAATGCTATTATGATACTGATAGTTGATTGGAATGCGAAACCTGACACACCGTTATTTGGCCTAAAGAAGGAAGCGGAAAAGTATAAGTACTGTGCTCCAAAGTTGTGGAGGATAGAAAAGGTAAATAATGTAATTGCAAAGGATTTTAGGAAGAGGAAACTGAGTGAAATTTTAGATGATTTGAAAAAAGATAATGATATTAAAGAATATAAATTTGACTTGCTTGATGCGGAATTGAAGACAAACGGAATCCTATCAAATTTTTAGTATGATTTGGGACAAATTAAAAGATAAAAAGTAATAAAGTACTCACGAGTACTACATGGCGAAACAAATATTTTCGCCATGTAGTATCAAACTTCCGTCCCACCGCACGTTGAGACAGTTTGTTTGCTGTCGAGAAAAGCCCAATAAATCAAAGGATTTTAGCATTTTGCAAATAAAATGGATGTGTGTTTTGTTTCCGTTGTGTGATAATATGAGAAGCGATTTACCCCAGGGGATAGGTTTGTCGGAATGGGTGACGAACATTTTGGCGAAAGGGTTCTTTTACACAAAAGCTTTTTCACATTATAAGGGATCATGTAAGAGGACGCAGGAAGATGAATAATGATTTTGAAAATTTAAACGAATATAAGATAGTACTTGAAGTAGCGAAGAAGCAGGAAGAACTACATAAAAGTGTTATAAAAACATATGAGGCAATGTCTCCAGAAACATTGGCTGAATTCCAAGAAATCATCACTCGAGTAAACAAGCTGCGAGATATCAGCAACATGCCGGGGCTTCTTAAGATGGCAGAAATGCTCAAAAACTATGAGCATGAGATTAGAGATAATGAAGGATTAACAGAACTTGAATTTGAAGAAAAATATAGGGAAGAGATTGAACGGAGTGAAAAACTTGGGAGAAATGGTTGGGTCATTTCAGAACACTCTAATCCAGCAGATATTAAGAATTGGGAGCAATTGCTATGTGACGGTGAATCGAAGGTAGCTGAGTTTTTTGACGGAGATGGTATAGCAATTCTTGAGGTAATTGTGCAAGGATTAAAAGAGAAATATATTACAGATGTAAATCAGCTATATTTTAATAAAGGAATAGAGGTTTTTGAAGATAAAGATTATATGACAGCCGCCATGTATTTGTTTGCGTTGCTTGATTATAGAGTAAACCAATTAGTCGATTTTCCTAATAAGTGCCTGAAAAACAAAGACAAATATTCAAATAAGGGATTTGTTAATCAAAAGACTAAGGATTTTAAAAAACTCACTGAAAGACGAGGTTTAATATCAAAGAAAATATATTTTTTGGATAAGTATCCATCATTAATAGAATATTTGAATCGAATATTTTATGATGAACCATATCCTTTTCACAAAGGTATAGAACCGCCATATTTGAATAGGAATTGGCTTATGCATGGTAGGATGACAAGAAGAATTGAAAAATATGAATGTATACAGATTTTGAATGCTTTGAGCGTCATAGAATTTATGTTTTGAAAGAAATATGAGCGGTTTTTATCGGAGTAGAATTATTTCTTTAGGAGGAGTTTAAAATGAAGGTACATATGTCGATGCTAAATCTTCTGATGAATAATGCAAACTTTGCAGCGGAGGGAAAGTTTGCATCACTCTGGTTCGATCAACTATTGTTGTCGGCAGATGATGAGCTTATTGAATCAGTAATTCACGATGTGGCAGATAGAGAGCATTGGAATCAAGACACTATAAAGGAAATATTGAAAATTCATGTATCATCTACTAAGGTAATTCCAAATGTAAAGTTTATTGATGATGATATTATAGAAGATAGTAATTATAAGATGACAACCCAAATATTAAAAGAACATTATGCTACTGAGTTAGCATCTCCTGATTTTTATGCAGGTGCAATGCATGAAGTTATAATGGGTGGTGCGGGTATTACAAGTTCAGTAAAATATTGGATGTTGTTAAATGCAAAAGAGAATTGTACCTTTTTGCCGATGGACCTTGAACGTAAAATGTTACAACATATGTTTTATGATGAAAAAAATATTGGCTACAGTAATTTTTCAAATATTATTTCTGGTGTTATACCGGATATTTCAGAGTATTCATGGGACGAAATTATAGAACTAAGGAATCATCCTTATTGGGAGCAATTCAGAAATAAAATTTCAGAATTAAGTGATGAATATTTGGATAAGGACACGGCATGTGAAATTTTTAATGAAATCATATGTAAAGACTTGATAGAAATGGCGAAAAACTTAAGACCGCAGATAGGAAAAAGTCTTGTGAAAGGAATGATATGCAATATTCCATTACCAATTCCGATTAATCCGGTTTCAGTAATTTGCACAGGGCATGATATAGCAAAGGAAATTGATTTTAAGAAAAAATATGGATGGCTATATTTTTACTTAGACAACAAGAAATGAAGAAAATGAAGGGTAATGTGCTGGCGGGGGTAAATCCTTACCCCACCCTTAATATGCAAGGCATAGTTTCGCTATGTAGTATAATATATAAGTTCAGTGGAACGTAGAAACCGTTTGTCTGCTGTCGAGAAAACCTTGATTTCATGCGGTGTTGTAAAGCTTTGCCGGATAAATGATACTGTGTTTTTTGATAAATCTGTTTGGCGAGATTGATTTTTAAATGGGGATGGGGTAACGCCAAAAAGTTAAAAGTTGGAGTTTCGCCGTAAGGTACTTAATAATATGAGGGTGGGATATGCATTTAGAAAATGATAAATATATCGTAAATATAGCAGTAGACACAACATATACGGTTGACTCGGCGGATAACAAACCATATGATTTAGTATTTAATCCTGCTAATATGAAGCATAATGATTATTCAAAAACATTCTGTATTGAAGTGGTAATGCAAGAACAAACGAAAATTATGGCTCTGATAGGTGGACATTACTGTTATGACAGTGACTGTGCTATACTGGAAGGAGATATCTTGACGGTTCTTCAAAATAATATGATAACTCAAATTGATTTATCATCCAATCGCTTA